>DASZBL010000008.1:0-80267 GCA_035944195.1 Rhizomicrobium sp.
AAGCCGACGTGTTCGATTACATTGAGCGCTTCTATAATACGAAACGGCGGCACTCGACGATCGGATATATGAGCCCTATGGAGTTCGAGATGAAGGCTGGACTAGCTTAAGCGGGTGTCATCCGAACCGGGTGCAGGCCAGACTTTCATGTTTTCAAGTTGCGCTGCAGTCAGCGTGAGATGCCCACCGTCGTCTGCCTTATTGCCGAAGTCCATGATGGCGACTTCGGTGAGTGGTCTCATTGCTTTTTCGACAATGACATTTGGAGCGGCGACCAGATAGGCATTGATGTTGGCCACATCTTTCTTGATCGACTCACCGACTTCGGTTGTAGAATACAACTGGCGAACTCGAGGGTTGTGGCGCGAAATGCCGACGATCACGACCGTTACGCCAGCGTTGTGGCTAGCTAGATTGGCCCATTTAAGAGACGTGTGCGCGAACACGATTTCGTGGCCCGTTTGAAAAATCAATGGCCAAAGGAAATGAACCTGCTGGCCTTGGCAAATTGAATTAGTTGCGACAAACGCAGAAGCAGCAGTTGTGTGCGTTCCATAATCCGCAGCTTTCATGAACCAGCCCGCAACATAGTCCAAGGTCTTCCACGTTTTAGTGCGATCACCAAAAATGCTCTGGAGATCACTCTTGTGAGCGGGCGACTGCCACGTTGACCCTAGATATGGCGGGTTTCCGCATATATATGTCTCCCCACCTTCGTTCTCGAAATTAATCTGCGCTTGATTAAGAGGGGTATGAAGCAGGTCGTCTGCGTGGTGCTTAACTCCCATCCCTGTGGGCGGGCAGATGCTCAACCAATCCAAACGGAGAGCGTTGCCGCAGGTGATCCAGTTCTGCGCGTCGAGCGGCAGGAACTCGGCAAGAGCTTCCTTCTGACCCCGATAAAGCACGTCGCATTGAAATTCCGCGATGATGAGCGCGAGGCGCGCGATCTCTGCAGGAAACTCGCGTAGTTCGATCCCGCGAAAGTTCGTCAACGGGATTTCGGTTTTTCGGTCGCGCTCGTCGCGCCTGCTGTTGACCTCGGCTTCTATAGCCCGCATCTCCTTGTAGGCGATGACAAGGAAATTGCCAGAGCCGCAGGCTGGATCGAAGACCCTGATCTTCGACATGCGATTGCGCAGATTGAGGAGCTTGCGGGAATTGTCGCTTGCCTCTGCCAGCTTTTCGCGCAGATCGTCGAGAAACAGCGGATTGAGCACTTTCAGGATGTTCGGCACGCTGGTGTAGTGCATGCCAAGAGCGCCGCGTTCCTCGTCCTCCGCGACGGCTTGGATCATCGAACCGAAAATGTCGGGATTGATTTTCTTCCAGTCGAGATTGCCGATATGGATGAGATAGGAACGGGCAATCTTGCTGAAACGCGGCGCGTCCAGATTGCCGGAAAACAGGCCGCCGTTCACATAGGGAAACACGTCCGCCCAGCGCGGGAGATTTCCAGCGGCACGATCCTCGATCTTCGTGTTCATGGCGCGGAAGATTTCGCCGATCACCGCATGGGTGTTCGATGAATCCCGCTCGCTCATTTGGGTAACCGTCGCAGTGAACAGGCCCGTCCCGTTGAAGATGTCGGTATCTTCCGCGAAGAAGCAGAAGATCAGCCGCGCCATGAAATGGTTCATGTCGGAACGCCGCGCGGCGGCATCCCAGTCGGGATTCTCTTCCAGCAGCGTTCGGTACAACCGGTTCAGGCGGCCCGTCGCCCGGATGTCAAAGGCATTTTCGCGAACCTGTTTGACCGTCGTGATCCCGGCAAGCGACAGGAAGAAGCCGAAGTGATCTGGAAAACCTGTGTAGGGACACGCAACGGTCTCGCCAGACTCCAAGTCCTCAGCCTCAAAATCCACCCCATCCGTTGCGAGAATGAAGTGCGCTTTTGCCTTGGAGGTCGCTGGGCTCGCTTTCAGCGCAGTGAGGGATTTTGACACCTCACCCTGCGGGCAGACCAAGATGTGAATGTGGTTTGTCTGGAGAACGCCGCCGCGGTCGGACCTGTTCGATGCACCCGCCCGCAGCTTCCTAATCGTCGTTTCCTTGTTCCCGAAGGCTTGCAGGAACGCGAACGGAAACTCAGCCGCGTCGAACGGCTGCTCAGCGAGCGCCGATATGGCTTCCTCGATCTCAACGGCGTTCACAGCATCCCCACAGTGTTATCGATTTTCCTGTTCCCAATTTCGGACGAGCGCTTCGTCAGGGTCATGACCCAGTGCATAGGACAGCGATTTCAAACAGCCAAATTTTCATATTGTGCCCGTTCCCAAACTTCGACACCCTTCACGATATCATCAAATCCATATTTTGAGCCCAAGGATGCTTAGATTTTTCCCAAAAAGAAGGGTGATGGCTTTTTCTCTAGATCTTGCAGATTTTGTCCGTGCTGATTTTGCGCGCGGTTTCGTGGATGAATGACGCGGCGCTCGCGGCCTCTCATGTGATCGGGAATGTTAATACAGGAACCGAAGTATAAAAGCAGTTGCCACCTAGGGGGGCGGAGATGTCACCCGATACGCGACCACGGGCCGTTTTCTTGGACTCTCCACAGTTCCCGCACGGGGGACCGGAGAAATTGTTTTCCTCTTATAGCGCCGCCATTGGTTAGTCGGCTTTGTTGATGGCGCTAGCGATCCGATCCAAGTCAGCCGGTATAGAGAAGTCGTGCGATGTGAATCAGCCCCATAGAGACCGCCGCGCCGGGTGACTTCGACGAGGCCGCGCTCTGCCGCTTCCCTGATCGCGCGGGCGATGCGTTTTCGCGGTATGCCCCAGCGGACAAGCTGATCGTAAGTAGCCTGCAACTTGCTATTTTCGCGGCCAGCATGAGTGCAATGTTCGACCAACAAGAAATCGATGAATTTGCGGCAATGCAGCGACATACCGCGCCACGCATCGGATTCAAGAAGGCGTCGGGACAACCAAGTCCACGGCTCCCCTGCCGGTGGAGCGAGTAGTTTACGCTCGGCAGAAATGAGCTTTCCGCTGCTCCGGCCAGTCGCGTTAGCGCGCCCAAAATTGCTCATGGCGTTGTGCCCGCAGTCGCATTCATACAACGCCGGTCCTGAGTGCCCACTATGCTCATTTGAAGGTCGCGCCCAACTTCGGAAGCGCGCGCGCCCATTTATCGGCTTCGTTCCGCAGGATCAAAGTTTTTGAGCCTGCCTTGCTTGCAGATAAGCGACCTGCCTTGATTTCCCGGTACAAAAAGGTTCTGCCAACACCAAACGCCTTGCAAAAACCCGACAACGTATAAGCGCCGTTTGCCGTTTCAGTTGTAAATTCCGCCATGTGAATACTCCAGTGTCTTCGACTAGCCGCGCGTTAAGTCGCGGTGGCGATACTCTTGGTACTGATGAATTTGAATGCAACAGTACTTGGGCGATTGAAGTGTGGATAGCATTGTTCTGCGTACGTTCTATACGCTAACTTGATGTTAGAGCCGAGGCCGTGCGTGTCCAAAGGGAAATCGGGTTGCCTACTGATGCGTGGCGGGTTCGTAACGTTACGTCCGCGCCGAACGTCCAATCGGAACAACTTTGGAGTCGCGCGCCACGTTCGCACAGTAGGTCGCCCACGCGTTCATGAGCTTGCGGCGTTTCTCGAATAGATCGCCGCGCCGATATGCAGCTTCGACCTTGTCCCCCACCGCATGCGCGAGCGCAGCCTCTGAAACTTCGCCGGGATAGCTTGTGCATTCCGCCGCCCAGTCTTTGAACGATGAACGAAATCCATGGACGGTAATATCATCGCGACCCATGCGCCGAAGCGTCTCCAGCATCGCCATGTTGGACAACGCCTTGCCAGGCTTGGCTCCGGGGAAAACGAACTCGCTTCCATCTGCGGCCTTCCGGCGCTGCCGAAGGATGTCCAGCACCGCCTTGGTGAGAGGTACGCGATGTTCACGATCTCCCTTCATGCGATCCCCGGGCACCGTCCAAACCTCTTTGCTGAAATCGATCTCGCTCCACTTCGCTTCAATGACTTCACCTGTGCGTGCGGCCGTCAGGATCGCGAACCGAAGGGCGAGAGCGCCCAAGCCTTCCTGTGCCTCAAGAGCGGACATGAATGCGCCTATCTCGCTATAGGGGAGGGCGGCGTGATGTTGCACTTTCCGCACCTTGGAGCGGCTCGGAAACATATTCTCTATGTGCCCCTTCCATCGCGCCGGATTCTCGCCTTGCCGGTAATGACACGCCGTTGCCCAGTCCAATACAGCCTCAATCCTGCCCCGGAGCCTGCCCGCCGTTTCCGGTTTTTTCGACCAAATTGGCTCCAGAACTTTGTGGACCATCGCGCCATCAACGGATTGGACGGACAGGCTGCCAATGAGCGGCATGGCGTAGGTTTCAAGCGTCGCGGACCATTGCGCGGCGTGCTTCGCATTTTTCCACCCGTTTTTGCGCGCGGCAATGTAAGCCTCAGCACAGTCGCGGAATGTTTTCGATCTGGCGGCCTCGGCGCGTTCCTGTGCGCGTACAGCCTCGCGTGCGGCTATCGGGTCTTTCCCCTGAGCTTTGAGCTTGCGGGCCTCAGCGGCGATCACACGCGCTTCAGCGAGCGAAATATCGGGGTAGGGGCCTAAGCCCATTTCGCGCGCCTTACCCAACAGCATGTAGCGGAACACCCATGAGCGGGCAGTGGGCGACGAAACGCGGAGGCAGAGCCCGCGACCATCGCTGTATAGTCCTACTTTCCGTGAATAACGCTCAATCGAGAGGGCTTTCAGCTTCTCGCTTGCGTGCCCCATTGGTTTTTCCTTCCTACAAAATATCCCACAAACATGATGCGGATTGGAGCGGACGTCAAGAGACGTTCGCAAACACAATTTGTGAAATTATGTAGCCTTATAGGCACTTTCTGTGGTCACCGGGGACAGCCGCG
Organism: Rhizomicrobium sp.; assembly: GCA_035944195.1. Classification (GTDB taxonomy): domain Bacteria; phylum Pseudomonadota; class Alphaproteobacteria; order Micropepsales; family Micropepsaceae; genus Rhizomicrobium. Next base: position 4,894 of record DASZBL010000008.1, read on the forward strand.
AACAGCCGTAAACAGGGTTGTGGCGGATGGGGTGGGATTCGAACCCACGAGACCCTTGCGGGTCTGCCGGTTTTCAAGACCGGTGCCTTCAACCGCTCGGCCACCCATCCTCACAGCGCTCCTAAGCCGAACGGCTGCCAAAGGCAACGGCGGTTGAGTGGCATCCGGCCTTCGACTAACTTTCCCATTCTTGGGGCCAATCGATTCGGGCTGATGCTGCTGCGCGCTTTGCGACATGCTTCGAGCTTTGCCGCGGTGGCTGCGTTCGCGGCTGGCTGCGCCACCGCACCGCCTCCTCAGCCCAGCAATGTCGAGCTGCCCCCGAATGCGGGCGTGTTCAAAGTGGGCAGTCCGTATCAGATCGGCGACACCTGGTATTACCCCCGCGAGCAGCCCGATTACGACGAAACCGGCATCGCTTCCTGGTATGGCCCGACCTTCTATGGCAAGCGTACGGCGGACGGTGAAGTCTTCCATGCCGACTCGCTGTCCGCCGCGCATCGCACGCTGCCAATGCCGGTGAATGTGCGCGTCACCAATCTGGACAATGGCAAATCGCTGGTGGTCCGCGTGAACGATCGCGGCCCTTTCGCAAAAGGGCGCATCATCGACGTATCGGAGCGCGCCGCACAGTTGCTGGGGTTCATCGGGCAGGGCACGGCGCGCGTGCGCGTCACTTATGTGGCGCGCGCCGATCTGCCGAACGGCGCGCCTCAGCCCGATCAGACGCCGCCGAAGATCGCCATGGCGGTGCTGGCCGCGCCCACGCCCAAGGTGGATACGGCAGCACTTGATGTTGTGCCCGGCACGCCGGTTGCGCCGCCGACAGCAATGCCCACGCTGCCCGCGCCGCCGCCTTCGCCGGAACCCGCCCGGCTCGACAGCGGCCAGTTGCCGACAGGGCAGGTGACGGTGGTGCCGGTTCCCGCAGCCACGCATCTTTATATACAGGCCGGCGCCTTCGGTACGCTCGCCAATGCAGACCGGCTGCGCAACAAACTCGCCGCTGCCGGCGATATGAACATTTCTCCAATCGACAGGAATGGGCAGCGCCTTTATAGGGTGCGCATGGGTCCGTTCGATGATCTCGAATCGGCGGATGCGGCACTGGCGCGGGTGAGCGCGCTCGGCGGCACGGACGCCCAGATTGTCGTCGACAAATAAACGCGTGGGAGTCGGTTCATGCGGCGGTTTTTTGCAATTCTGTTCACGCTTCTGCTCGCGGGCACGCCCGCTTACGCCGCACTGGATACAGCGGCCGAACATGCCGTGCTGATGGATGGCGATACGGGCCAGGTTCTGTGGGCGAAAGAGGCGTTCACGCCCATGCCGCCCGCATCCATGAGCAAGCTGATGACGCTGGAGCTTCTTTTCCAGCGGCTCAAGGATGGACGGATAAAGCTTACGGATAAACTTCCCGTTTCGGAGAATGCATGGCGCACCGGCGGCTCGAAAATGTTCGTGTCGGTGGGCAGCAATATCGCGGTGGAAGATCTCATTCGCGGCATCATCATCCAGTCGGGCAATGACGCCTGCGTGGTGGTGGCCGAAGCGATAGGCGGCACGGTAGACAATTTCGCCGCCATGATGAACAAGCGCGCCAAGGAACTGGGCCTGAAGAATTCTCATTTTGTGAATCCAGATGGCTTGCCGGATCCTCCGGGGCAATTGATGTCGCCCTACGATCTGGCCACGCTGGCGCGCCATCTGCACAATGATTATCCCGCCTATTACAAATATTTCGGCGAGCGCGATTTCACCTGGAACAATATCAAGCAGCCCAATCGCAACACGGTGCTCGAGAAATTCCCCGGCGCCGATGGCCTCAAGACGGGTTACACCGACGCGGCCGGTTACAGCGTGACGGCATCGGCGGTAAAAGACGGGCAGCGCCTGATCCTCGTTCTCGGCGGCTTGCGCTATCCCGATCTCGACAAGGATGCGCCCATAAAGCGCGACTGGATTGCCGAGCAGCGCCGCGGCGATGAGGCCGCGCGCGTGCTGGGACTCGCATTCCGCGAATTCCGTCATTACCAGCTTTACAAGAGCGGCGAGATCGTGGGCACAGCACCCGTCTGGCAGGGCAGCAAAAGCGAAGCGCCGCTGGCGCTGGCGCAACCGCTCGCCGTCACCATGCAGGTGGATTCGCGCGCAGGCATGAAAGTGAAACTCGCCTATGACGGCCCCGTGCAGGCGCCCATCGCCAAGGGGCAGCAGATCGGCGTGCTGAAAATCACGGCGCCGGATTTTCCCGAAATGCAGGTGCCGGTTTATGCGGCGGAGGCGGTGCCGTCTGCCGGATTCTTCGGGCGCGTGATGTCGGGTTTGCATGCCTTGATCTCCGGTCACGCGGCGCAATGAATTCTGCGCGCTTCATCACGCTGGAAGGCGGAGAAGGCGCGGGCAAATCCACGCAAGCCAAAATTCTCGCGGCAGCGCTGGAAGCGCGGGGCGTCGCGTGTGTGCGCACGCGCGAGCCGGGCGGCTCGCCGGGCGCCGAAGACATCCGCAAATTGCTGGTGGAGGGCGAGCCCGGCCGCTGGGAAGCGATGACGGAAACGCTGTTGCTGTTTGCGGCGCGCGCCGATCACATCGCCAAAACGATAACGCCTGCGCTGGGCCAAGGGCGCTGGGTGATTTCGGATCGCTTCACCGATTCCACTTACGCCTATCAGGGTGCCGGGCGCGGGCTCGACCGCGAAACCATCCGCCGCATCGAGGCGGTGGCCATCGGCGATTTCAAGCCGGATTTGACTCTGATCCTCGATCTTCCGTCCGCGGAAGGATTGGCGCGCGCCAACCATCGCGGGCCGCAGGAATCCCGCTTCGAGAAATTCGATGGCGGATTTCACGAGCGCTTGCGGCAGGCATTCCTCGACATCGCCAATCGCAATTCGTATCGCTGCACGGTGATCGACGCGCATGGCAGTGAAGAGGACGTCGCGGAGAAAATCTGGGCCGCGGTCGCATCGCGCTTCGAGTTGACTTAACCCATGGCCAAACGCGCGCGCAGCGAAGAGATCGAAGAAACCGACCGCATCGAGGGCCATCCGCATCCGCGCGAAACCTTCCGGCTGACGGGGCAGAGCGCGGCACTCGCGCAGGCGGCACGCGCGATACGCTCCGGCCGCCCGCCGCAGGGATGGTTGATCGCGGGGCCGCCCGGCATCGGCAAGGCGACGCTGGCCTATCGCATTGCGCGCTATCTGCTGAAATATGGTGCGAGCGCAAACGGGCCCGAGGATTTGTCGGTGCCTGAAAAAGATCCTGTCTCCATGCAGGTCGCGGTGAATTCGCATCCGGGTCTTCTCGTGCTCAAGCGTGGCGTCAATCCCGAGACGGGACGCTTGATGAATGTGGTGTCGGTCGATGAGATCCGCAAGCTGGGGAATTTCTTTCATCTCACATCTGGCGCAGGCGGCTGGCGCGTGGCGATTGTCGATACCGCCGACGACATGAACGATGCGGCCGCCAACGCGCTGTTGAAGGCGCTGGAAGAACCGCCATCGCGTGCGATGCTGTTGCTGCTGTCGCATACGCCGGGACGATTGCTGCCGACGATCCGGTCGCGCTGCCAGCGCTTGAACCTGCGCCCGCTAAGCGAAACCGATCTGCAATCCGAATTGGCCGAACGCCTGCCGGATATGAGCGAGACCGAACGCGCCTCGCTTGCGCATCTTGCGGGCGGTTCCATTGGAGCGGCGTTGCAATTGGCGAGCGGCGAAGGATTGGCGCTCGCGTCCGAGGCCGAGCGGTTGATCGACAATTCATCCAATCCCGATTTCTCCGCGATCTTTTCGCTGGCCGAGAAGATTGCGCGCCAGACCGACGGCTTGGAGAATTTCGGCGCGTTCCTTTCACAAACTCTGGCGGATCGCATCCGCGCACGCGCCGGCACGAACGCACGGTTGAACAATTGGATTGAAGTTTGGGAGAAGCTGAATTCGAGCTTTGCCCGCGCATCCGGATTGCATCTGGAGCCGCGTCAGACGATTCTTTCTGCCGCCCGCGCGCTATCGCAAACCGCGCGCCGCAACGCGTTGTGACACCATGCTTGTCGATAGCCATTGTCATCTGGATTTTCCCGAGTTCGCGCCGGAACTCGATGCTGTGGTTGCGCGCGCGAATGATGCGGGCGTGAAAACTTGCGTCAGCATCGGTACGACGCTTGCGAAATTTCCGCAAGTTCTGGCGGTGGCGGAGCGCTTCGCGAATGTCTGGTGCTCCGTGGGCATTCATCCGCATGAAGCGAAGATCGAAACGCTGGAGAGCGCTGAACCGCTACTCACGCACGCCGCTCACCCAAAGGTGGTGGGCATCGGCGAGACGGGCCTCGATTATTATTACGAGCACAGCCCGCGTGATCTGCAGATAGGAAATCTCCGCGCGCATATCAAGGCCGCGCGCCAAACCGGTTTGCCGTTGATCGTCCACACGCGCGATGCGGAGGACGATACCGTCGCCATCCTGCGTGAGGAGATGGACGCGGGCGCGTTCACTGGCCTCATCCATTGCTTCACCGGCACGCAGGCGCTGGCCGATGCGGCGCTGGATCTCGGCTTCTCAATATCTGTGTCGGGCATCGCCACATTCAAGAAGTCCGATGAATTGCGCGCGGTGTTGCGCAGCGTGCCGCTCGATCGGCTGCTGGTGGAAACCGATGCGCCATATCTCGCGCCGATGCCACATCGTGGCAAGCGCAATGAGCCGGCGTTCGTCGTCAACACGGCGGCCGCACTTGCGGAGCTGAAAGGCGTTTCGGCGGACGAACTCGCGCGCGCCACGACCGACAATTTCTTTCGTTTGTTCACGCGCGCGGCGCCGCCGCAATGAGCCTGGAAATCACCATTCTCGGCAGCGGTTCCTCCGGTGGTGTGCCGCGATTGGGCGGCGCGGATGGCGCGGGCGATTGGGGGGCGTGCGATCCCGCCAATCCGAAGAACCGGCGCAGCCGTTGCTCCATATTGGTGCGCCAGAAATCGCATGCCGGCGAAACCGCGGTGCTTGTCGATACATCGCCCGACATGCGCGAGCAATTGCTGGCGGCGCATTGCGGGCATCTCGACGCCGTGCTCATCACGCACAATCACGCCGACCAGACGCATGGCATCGACGATCTGCGCGCGATGGTCTATGCCGCGCGCCGCCGCCTCGATCTTTATTCCGACCGGCGCGGGCTCGATGGCCTCATCGCGCGCTTCGGTTACATCTTCGAGACGCCCGCGAACAGCGAATATCCGCCGATCCTGAACGCGCGCGAGATTGCCGAGCCGTTTCGCGCATTTGAAATCGCCGGGGCAGGGGGCGCATTACCCATACTTGCGTTCCCGCAAATCCATGGCCGCGTGCGCTCGCTGGGATTTCGCTTCGGCGGTGTCGCGTATTCGAGCGATGTGAGCGATCTTTCCGATGAAGCGTTCGCGGCGCTGGAAGGCATCGACCTCTGGATATTGGATGCGCTGCGCTATGCGCCGCATCCCACGCATATCAATGTGGAGACGGCGCTCGCCTGGATCGCGCGCGTGCGCCCGCGCCGCGCGGTGCTCACCAATCTGCATGTCGATCTGGATTACGAAACGCTGCGGCGCGAACTGCCGCAGGGCGTCGAACCCGCCTATGACGGGATGGTGATCGAGGGCTAAACTGCTGCGCCTTCGAGGGGACCATCCATGCTCGCTCAAACTCTTATTGCCGCCAGCGCCGCAATCGCCGCCGCGATGGGCAGCGGACATATGTGGCTGACGTTTTTCAGCCGCGCGTTTTCTCCGCGCGATTCCGCGCTCGAAGAAACGATGAAGACCGTTCCCACGATTTTCAACAAACGCTTGCTGATGTGGAAGGCGTGGACCGGATTCAACGCCAGCCATTCCGTCGCGCCGATATTGTTCGGGCTTGTGTATGGATATCTGGCGCTGGTGCGTCCGCAATTCCTGTTTCAATCGGAATTTCTGATGGCGGTCGGTGCGGGCACGTTGGCCTTCTATATGTTTCTGGCGGTGCGCTACTGGTTTTATCTGCCGCTGCTCGGCCTTTCCGTGGCGTTTGTGTGTTATATCGCTGGAATAATTGCCGCGTAAAATAAACTTGTCATCCCCGGCGAACATCGCGCGTTTAGCGCGATGTGAGGGAAGGGGACCCAGGTGTTTAATGCTGCGCGATCTCTGCAAAACAATTCCGTGATTTTCTCTTCGATATAAAGTGTACGTCACCACCTGGGTCCCCTTCCCTCGGCGTGCTGCGCACGCCTCGCCGGGGATGACAATGGTGTTTTGTTTGGCCGCGAGTGCGCGCCGCGCGCGCCCAACCATCTCCACGCGAATAATCAGCGCATCGGTGCTGGCCACCAGCGCGCGGACCCATTCGCGCCGTTCGCGCGCCTTTGCCGAGAAGCCGCCATGGTTGAGGCGATTGCGGTTTCCCGGCTGGCCGCCGCGCTTTCTGCGGGTCTCAGCCATTCGAACCTTGAGATTTGTGAGGGGGTACCCCCCTGCGGGCTTTGCGGGCCGCGATGTCGGCGGCGAGTTCTTCATTGGTCATGTTCTGGATCTCCTCGCGCGAATAGCGCAGGTAATCGGGCACAGACTCGACGCGCTTCGGCGGCGCGATTTCCTCCTCGCGCTCATGGCTGACGGTGATGTTGTGCTGGAACTCGCGGCTCACCTTGGCGAGCGAGGCCACGAGCTTGGCGCTGGCCTTGGCCATCGTCACCGCATGGCCGATCTCGCCCGCGCGATGATGGCCATAGGGATCGTCTTCGCGCGGCACGGCATCGGCCGCACCGAGACAATTGCCGAGCGCCTGCGTGAGCAGCCCAAGCTGGCGATCGAGATGTTGGCCGAGCAGGCCAAGCGAGTTTTCCGTTTTCCGCCCGGCGGCGTGTCGCTGGTTCATGCTGCGCATTATACGCGCGGATTCAGCGTGTTGGATAAGGTGGCCGATTTCGGCGTTAAGCGATTGATTGGAAAGAAGTGGGGCGTGGATAGGGGCAGGAGTTAATCGACACGACAATAACTCTGCGGCGATTGGCACAAATCGAATCATTGACTACAATTCGAATACCTCAACTGATTCGCATGAATTGCTGGCCCAGACTGAGGCGAGAACGAAACTTAAAAGGACACGTGAAATGTCGAAAGGTAAAGGTGGCAAAGAAACGATCAGGCCGCCGAGCAAAAAAGAATTGAGCGATGCGAGCAGGCAGCTCAAAAAAGGGCACTCCTCGGGTGGCCGCACGATGGCAGATGCATCGGTTGCAAAGCGCGAAGGCGTCAAACGCAAGTGATATTGTGCTGGTTCTACGCGTAGTTTGGGGCAATTCCACGGTGAGATCACAGTGAGATTAATGTCTCCTGGTCCTGGTGGTCCTATTAAAAAGGGTCCGACCAATGATCGGCCGCTTCCGACTCGCGACGCGCCGAAACCGCCGCCGCCGAAGCCGCCTACACCACCGCCAAAAGGCAAGTAATCCCCGCTGCAAAGAAGCCGATAAGTGGCGCCATAATGCCGAATAGCGCTCCCCAGAAGAACAGTCGTGCGTTCCGGACGAGCACTTTGTTGTTGGCGTGAATTGCGCTGTTGAAGTGGCTCGCTTGTTCGCCCACCGCAACTTCAATTGCGGTCCCCGCCAGAATATCCCGATACCACTCTTCGGGGTTGTTTCCGGGGGTCCAGAAATCAACCGGTAGAGTGGCCAAAATGCAGAGAAATGCACCAACTAGGAAAGCGGTCATCGTCACCAACGCGCCAACCAAAAAAGGACCGAAATGGTGGAATGGCTCGTTGCTGGCAATTACTCCAATGATGCCAGTCGCTGTAGCGGCATATATTCCAGCGAGTACCGTCGCACGCTGATCTGCTGAAGTAGCTATTTGAACCTGCGCCTGAAGCTTAGCTTCGCCATGTCGACATGCTTCCAGAATCAGTTCTTTGCTTTTACCTTTCCATTCCGGTGGATTCATCGAGGGCCTCTTGGAGGGTCGCAATGCCAATGCAGGTAAAACGCAGGAAAGCCCGCAAGGCGAAAGCGGTTGCGGGCAAGGTACTTTGGGTCGGTCCGGGTGGTCCCGTCAAGAAATTGACCGGGGCTAAACGTAAAGCGGGAAAGAAGAAAGCCGCCAAAAAGCGCTAACTATAATTCGCGACGTTACACTTGACATACTCGCACACAAAGCGTAGATTCTACGGGCATTAGATGAGCGCGTGTCATGGCAAAATCGGTTCTTTCGGCTTCCCATTTTCAGGACGAAAAAGCGGCGTTTGAATACGTTGAAGCGGCCTTTTGGCCGAACGGTCCCGTATGCCCATTCTGCGGCGAAATGGAGCGCGTGGGGCGGCTCAATGGTGCGACCACCCGTCCGGGCCTGTGCAAGTGCTACATCTGCAAGAAGCCCTTTACCGTGCGCATGGGGACCATTTTCGAGTCCAGCCACCTTGCCCTGCATCTGTGGCTGCAAGTCATTCATCTGATGTGCGCAAGCAAGAAGGGCGTTTCGACCCGCCAAATTCAACGGATGCTCGATTGCTCCATGAAAACCGCTTGGTTTCTTACCCACCGCATTCGTGAAGCGATGGCGCCCGCGAAAGACGCGGGACCGCTTGGCGGCGAGGGCAAGATCGTGGAGGCGGACGAAACTTTCCTCACCAACTCCAAGCGCACCCGCAAGCGCCCCGGCTATCAGCACAAGGTCGCGGTTCTGAGCCTTGTGGAACGCGGCGGACGTACCCGCTCGATTGTGCTTTCCAAGGCCCCAGATCGCCAGAACGTCATGGCGGCGCTCGACCGGCACGTCCACCCGGAAAGCACCCTGCATACCGATGGCGCGCAGTATTACAAATTCCCGCGCGGGATCGCGAAGCATGAAAGCGTGAACCATAGCGTTGGCGAATACGCCCGCGATGGCGTCCATGTGAACACCCTCGAAGGCTTTTTCAGCGTGTTCAAGCGCGGCATGGTCGGCACCTATCAGAAAGTGAGCGAGGCCCATTTGCCGCGCTACGTTGCTGAGTTCGATTTCAGGCAGAACACCCGCGAACGCCTCGGCGTCAATGACGTGGGCCGCGCCTCGATTGCCCTGCAAGGCTTCAAGGGTAAGCGGCTCACCTACGAAACGATTGGTGGCTGAAAGCCGGTTCAAGGCTGGACGCGAGCAAATCCGCCAATTTCTTGCGGCACTGGAAAAGGGGCGGGGCTAAACCCCGCGCCCTTTGCCAGCTATCCTAGCTGTGCAACCAGACTAGGAGTTAGAAATGCCTCTACGCTATCCGCGGCTCAATGTCACCGAGAGTGACCTCATTGCCGTGCGTGCCGACTCTCAACTTTTCGAGTTCGAATGCCCGCAATGTGGCCAGCTCAATAAGCAATCGATCCGCCAAGTGGTAATGAATGACTACTTTCCCTGTTTCAATTGCAGAAGTGGGATCAACATATCCTCGGACGATTGGCGTGCCAGAATCGCTGAGCTTGTTCAAAATCTCCGAGAGATCAACCTTCCGAAGGAGGGCCAATCTACGTAGCTCGATTATTTCACTCGAGAAATAGAGCGTCATGGCGGATTGATATTACAATCGCCTCCGCACGGCAATGCACCCCTTGTCATGCGGACGGGAATAATCGGCTTCCTCTTTTCCGAAAACCGTTATCGCATATTCTCCGGTAATTCGATCAATGACGACTTGGGTTTTCGGCGCAATCATGTCCGCAACGATGACAATAGGGCCATTAAGAAGATAGGAATCATCAGTAACAACTAGGCCGTAGTTCTGGCCATCAAAGCGGGCCGTATGCGAATATAAAACGACATCGTGCGTCACGGTTTCACCGTATGCCGAGCCTTCACAATGAAGAAATTTCTTTGGTACTTCGGCTGCAGCACCGTGCGCATCCGTACTCAAGATTGCCGCCCATAAACCCGCATTGAACAATACCGCGCATATTCGGGCGCGTCCCAATTCACTTCCCAAGGACACAGCCTCCGACGCATACCGCTTGCCCGAAAGAATTCAGGGCCGCTCCCCCTCCTTGTTGTGAGGAACACCAGACCTGTCCAAGAGAATCGCGCACACATTGGCCCGGACCAGTTTTGACTTGCCCCAAGCCGTCGACGGCAGCACCGCCGCCTGGCGGTGCGCAAACAACTTGCCCGAATGAGTTTTGAACGCATCCTTGCGCAAAAGCGGGGTTTGAGAATCCGAGGATGCTGATAATGGCAATGCCGTAATACAGAATACGCATTGATTTCCTCCCGTCTCTGGTGATCGGGGAGTTGATAAAGCCACGTCTGAGAGGCCCGCACCGGCCTTTAGGCTTTCGCCCTGAACATACGCCGATGCCTCCTCGACCATAGCGGTAGAGGAGTGCGGGATGACGGCTGCACAACACCGTCAGACGTGGGGTTATCAAGCCCCAGCGGGCCGAAAGCAGCTCGCCAAAATGGATATTACACCGATCACGGGGCTGTGCTAGATAGGGCCTATGCCACGAAAAGCCGCCCCCATGCGCAAACGCAAAGCGCCGAAAGACACCCCCGCCAAGCAATATGCGCGGTTTCTGGAAACCGCCGAAGAAGTCGGCGCGAAGAAAGACCCGAAGGCTTTTGATAAGGCGTTTAAGAAAGTCGCGCTTCCGAAGCCGTCTTCCTCTTAAGAAACTCGGCGAATTTCGTAAGGCTTTCCCGATCAAAATATTTGAGCTGCCGCCGGTCCTTGTTTGGATTCATTGCGCCCCAAGATCGGCGGTCCGGGCTATTCACGTTTCGAAGCCGCTTGTTTGCTTCGTAAGCCAGCGTATCTGCGGCCTGTAGGGGCGTGTAATCGGCTTTGCCTCCGAAGGTCAGCGACAAAACACGACCAGTGGAATTGTAGCGTTCCCGGAGGTAGGAGAAACAGTCCAGCGCGTCCTTCTGGAAATCATTCTCTTCATGAAAAAATGCCACACGATCTTGAGCCCCAACACGATTCAATGACGTCAAGATTTCTTGGATCACCCACTGGAAACACGCGGTGTAGGGTGTGGAAAAAACACGCGCCAATTCCGGGTAGGCGGATGCGACAGAACGAAAATCATCCATTCTGATACCTGCGGCATGCCCAATAAGACCGCCACCTCCGATAACCGGGAGAAGGTTTTTGACGTATTCATCCCGTTGGGGTGCTGACCATCCTTCGAACTCACCGGCAAGGGCCGCGCAATCCGTCGCATGGAAGACTTTGATGGGGCGCTTCTGGCGGTTCCAGTTTTTGGTCCAATCGCGCCATGTAGCCGAATGGGCCACATAGGCACCGACCGTCACAACCGGCGATCCTTTGTGAGTGCCAGATTCATCCATGTAGGCTTTAATCACGGCCACGACTCCGGGCTTGTCGCCAAGAATTGCGCGGCTCAGTTCATAGACAGTTTTAGCCGCGCTCACTTACCATACCCCTTGTGGCTGAGTACGCCAAGTGTAACGTCGGGCTATAATTTCCCATAATATAACTTATACGAAATTCTAGTTGACGGCTGGGTTCGAAAAACCCAGCAAAAGCCTTGCTCCTTGCGGCCTCGTCCCTTCCTATGAGGCATGAGCGAATCCGCTAAAGATGCGTCCGGGGCCTTGGCTGAACTCCTCGCCATCATGCGGGCGTTGCGCGATCCCGTGTCCGGCTGTCCCTGGGATATCGAGCAGAATTTCGCTTCCATCGCGCCTTACACGATCGAGGAAGCCTATGAGGTTGCGGGCGCTATCGAGGATGGCGATTGGCCTGCGCTGAAGGAGGAATTGGGCGATCTGCTGCTGCAGGTCGTGTTCCATGCGCGCATGGCCGAGGAGCGGAACCTGTTCGATTTCGCCGATGTTGCCGGCGCCATCTCGGCCAAGATGATCCGCCGCCATCCTCATGTTTTCGCCGGTTTGCGCGGCATCGACAATGCCGCGGCGCAGACCTCCGCCTGGGAGGATCACAAGGCCGCCGAGCGCGCTGAGAAAGCATCGGGCCTGCTGGATGATGTGCCGCGCGCCCTGCCCGCGCTGTTGCGTGCGCTAAAACTTCAGAAGCGCGCCGCAAGCGTCGGATTCGATTGGGATTCCGCGCCCAAGGTGGTCGAGAAAATCGCCGAGGAGGCGCGCGAGATCGTGGAGGCGCAAGCTGCGGGCGCTTCGGCGGCAAAGCTGGAAGAAGAAGTCGGCGATCTGCTGTTCGCCGCGGCCAATCTGGCGCGGCATCTGAAGGTCGATCCCGAATCCGCGCTCAGGGCGGCAAACGAGAAATTCGCGCGGCGCTTCCGCTTCATCGAGAAAACGCTGGCCGCGCGCGGAAGCTCGCCCGCCGCGGCCTCGCTCGATGAAATGGAAGCGATCTGGCAGGCGGCAAAGAAAGAAGAATAGCCGCTTACGCAATCGTGAAGCCGCCTCACAGCCACGTCATTTTCGATGCGGCGCGCGCTGGCCTAGCCTTCCGGCGAGTGATTGAGCGAGGGCGTCATGAAATTGCGGACACCGATTCTCCTTTGCGCGGCGATTGCACTTGCCGGTTGCGCGCGGCCATTGCCGAGCGACACGGCTTCCTATGTGCATGGGGTGCAGCGCAGTGCTTCCTATCATCAGGGCTATGTGGAGGGCTGCGAAACCGCGGACTATTCCCACGACCGGCAAAAAATGCGCCGCGACGAGAACAAGTTCGAGAACGATCCGGAATACCGGTTGGGCTGGACGGCCGCGACGGACGATTGCCACGACACGGTGTTTACGCCGTCCACCGGCCGGCCAACCAATTCGGCGATCCCGAACGTGTATTGATGCGCCGTGCGATCCTGCTCGCGGCGATTGCGCTGGCCGGCTGCGCGCGGGCGGTGCCGGATGATACGCGCGCCTATGTCAAAGGCGTCGAGGAAAGTGCGGCCTATCACACCGGCTATTCCGACGGCTGCCAGACGGCGAACCTCGCGCAAAAGCATGCCGAGATGCACCGCGATAATGCGGCGTTCGAGAACGATGCGGAGTATCGGCTGGGCTGGGCGGATGGCTCGGAGAAATGCAAGGACGTGAAGATCGTGCATCCGAGCACGCCGAGTATCCGGTCGTATAATTGAATTCAAATCGCGTATTGCATTAGGACGCGCGCGGAACGTCCTGTTCTTCCAGGACATCTGCCTTGAAGCGCTCGCGGAATCTGTCGATCAATTGCGGATCGACGGCGACTGTGAGGCGCACCCCGTCGCCGCGGTCGGCGCGTTTCAGCACGCGGGCGTGTTCGTAGATCCAGGCGAGGCCTGCGCCGTCGGATGAGCTGAGTTTCAAATTCAGAACGGTTTCGGCGGCGCCCAGCACCTTTTCAAAACGCGCCAGAAGATCGGGCAAGCCCTCGCCCGTCAGCGCCGAAATCGCAATCGGCCCCACCGGCGAATTTCGCGCGACAAGACTCTTGCCGATGGAAGGTTCCAGCAGATCGATCTTGTTGAGGATTTCCACGATGGGCCGCTCGCCTTCGGGATCGATGCCCAGTTCGGCCAGCACCTTCAGCACATCGCCCTTCTGCGCGTCGGTTTCCTCATGCGAGGCGTCGCGTACATGCGCGATCACATCGGCCTCAAGCACTTCCTCCAGCGTTGCGCGGAAGGCCGCGACGAGTTCCACCGGCAAGTCCGCGATGAAGCCGACCGTATCGGACAGGATCACCTGCCGCCTGCCCGGCAATTTCAATGCGCGCATCGTGGGGTCGAGTGTGGCGAACAGCAGATCCTTCGCCAGCACACCGGATTTCGTCAGATTGTTGAACAGCGTGGATTTGCCGGCGTTGGTGTAGCCCACCAACGCCACCACCGGATAAGGCACGCGTTTGCGCGCGGTGCGATGCAGGCCGCGCGTGCGCTTGACCTCTTCCAGTTCGCGCTTGATTTTCGCGATGCGCTCGCCGATCAGGCGGCGGTCGGTTTCGATCTGGGTTTCGCCCGGCCCACCGAGAAAGCCGAAGCCGCCGCGCTGGCGCTCCAAGTGGGTCCATGTGCGAACCAACCGGCTGCGCTGATAGGTGAGATGCGCGAGTTCCACCTGCAAGCGGCCCTCTCGCGTCTGCGCCCGCTCGCCGAAGATTTCGAGGATGAGTGCTGTGCGATCCAGCACCTTCGCGTTCCACGCCTTCTCCAGATTGCGCTGCTGGACGGGTGAAAGCTGCGCATTCACGACGATCACTTCGGGCTCAAGATCGCGCGCTTCGGCGGCGATCTCTTCCACCTTGCCGCTGCCGATGAGTGTGCCCGGAACAGGCCGCGCAAGAGGCGCGATGCGCGTCGCTATCACTTGCAGCCCGATGGCGGCGGTCAGTCCAACCGCTTCCTCGAGACGGTCAGCCGAATCGCGGCCGTCTTCGGCGCCACGCTTTTTCGGAGCGACATGGATGACAAAGGCCGTGCGCGCGCGATCCTGCGCGGCCCCATCTTTCTTTCCCCGCCCTTGGCCCAAGGCTTGATGAGTCAGGCGGTTTCCATCTCCGCCGTCGCGCCGTTGTCCTGAAGCTGAATCGGACCCAGCGGCATCACGGTGGAGATCGCGTGCTTGTAAACGAGCTGTGCCTGCCCGTCCCTGCGAAGAAGAACGCAAAAATTGTCGAACCAAGTAATGTTTCCTTGAAGCTTCACGCCGTTGACGAGAAAGATCGTCACCGACGCTTTGCTCTTACGCACGGCATTGAGAAAAGTATCCTGCAGGTTTTGTTGTTTTTCGCTCATGGGTGAGCCCATTTTTTTGTGCTTGTGCTTCACACCCCGCGAAGCACTGCTTGCAGCATAGGGCGAATTGTTGCGTTTGCGAAAGGGGTTAGCTCTTTATTTTGTAGCGCGCCCGGCGGCGAGGCTTCGATAAAGCTCCTGCAGGCGGCGCGTGACGGGCCCCGGCTTGCCATCGCCGATGGCGTGGCCGTCGATTTCGACGACCGGCATGGCGCCGATTGTGGCAGCGCTGATGAAGGCTTCGCTGGCGGCCAGCGCTTCGGCGGGCGTGAAGGGGCGTTCGATGACCGCCAATTGGGCGGCCTCTGCCGCTTCCAGCATCATTTTGCGGGTGACGCCGGGCAGGATGTCGTTGCTGAGATTGCGCGTGATGATGCGGCCCTCGCCGTCCACGATCCAGGCGGAGGTGGAGGCGCCCTCTGTCACATAACCTTTGTTATCCACCAGCCACGCCTCGAAAGCCCCTGCCCGCCGCGCAACAGTTTTGGCCAGGATGTTCGGCAGCAGCGCAGTCGATTTGATGTCGCGCCGCGCCCAGCGCTCGTCGGGGCGCGTGATGACGCGGATGCCTTTGGCACGGAGCTTTTCATTTGTGCCGGGCGCGATGGCGCGCACTGTCATGATGAAGGTGGGACGCGGCGGTTTGTTCGGCACGGGATGGTCGCGGCGAACGGCGCCACGCGTCACCTGCAAATAGATGAGGCCGTCGCTCAGGCGGTTGCGCCGCGCGAGTTCTCGCGTGACGAGCTTCAGCGGCTCGCGCGCCATCGGCATCGCCATGCCGATCTCGCCGACGGAACGTTCCAACCGATCGAGATGACCCTCTTCATCCTGCACGCGCCCATCGGCCACGCCGAACACTTCATAGATGGCGTCCGCAAATTGCAGCCCGCGGTCTTCGATGTGCACGCCGGCTTGCGCGTGGGGGAGATATCGCCCGTTCACATAGGCGATACGCCCCGCGGGCATACGGGTTGGCCAGCCGTGGAATGATTCAGACATGCGTTTCACCCAACACAATTGTCATCCCCGGCGAACACGCGGCAGTAGCCGCGTGTGAGGGAAGGGGACCCAGGTGGTTAGGGTAATGTGGTGTCGGCAATTTGGACTCCGGAATCTTTTTCAGCACTGAGCGGGTGGCGCTACCTGGGTCCCCTTCCCTCGCATCGCGCGCATGCGCGCGATGCTCGCCGGGGATGACAGCAGAGTTTAAGCATTGAAGGTTTGATCCCGTCCGTTCGGGCCCACGCCCAGCGATTTCAATTTGCGATGGAGCGCCGAGCGCTCCATGCCGATGAACGCCGCCGTGCGCGAGATGTTGCCGCCGAAGCGGTTGATTTGTGCGAGCAGATATTCGCGCTCGAAAATCTCGCGGGCCTCGCGCAGCGGCAGCGAAATCACCAGATCGCTTTTGCCGCTGTTGTTCCACGGCGTGCTGGAGCCGAGATCGGACGGCAAGAGATCGGCGGAAATCACTTGCGCCGCGTCGTCCGTCGCCAAGATCAGCAAGCGCTCCACGATATTGCGCAACTGGCGCACATTGCCCGGCCAGCTATGGGCCTGCAGCACGGCCATCGCGTCGTCGCCGATTTCGCGCACCGGCAATCCCGATGTGGCCGACAGACGCTTCATGAAATGCGCCACCAGCAGCGGAATATCGTCGCGCCGCTCGGCCAGCGACGGCACGCGCACCGGCACCACATTGAGGCGGTGATAAAGATCCTCACGAAAATGACCTTCGGTGATTTCGTTGCGCAGATCGAGCGTGGTGGATGAAATCACCCGCGCATCCACCTGCACGCGCGTGGTGCCGCCGAGGCGCAGGAAGGTCTGGTCCACCAGCACGCGCAAAATCTTCGCCTGCGTTTCCAGCGGCATGTCGCCCACTTCGTCGAGATAGAGCGTGCCGTTATGCGCGATCTCGAACAGCCCGATCTTGCGCGGGCCGTCATTGGTTTCCTCGCCGAACAATTCGGCTTCGATGCGGTCGGGCGCCATCGTGGCGCAATTGATCGCGACGAAAGCATTTCCTGCGCGGCGCGAATGGGCGTGGATCAGCCGCGCCACGACTTCTTTGCCCGCGCCCGATGGACCTGCGATCATCACGCGGCTGCCGGTGGGCGCGATCTTTTCGACGGATTGGCGGACCTGCGAAATGGCGGAGGAATGGCCGATCAATTCGGCCTCGTCGCCCACTTTCAATTTCAGTTCCTGCACTTCGCGTTTCAGCCGCGCCGATTCCAGCGCGCGTCCGACGACGTGAATCAGGCGATCCGCCTTGAACGGTTTTTCGATAAAATCGTAAGCGCCTTTGCGGATGGAGGCGACGGCAGTTTCGATGGAGCCGTGTCCGCTGATCATCACCACCGGCAGATCGGGATGCTCGCGCTTGATGGTATCGAGCATCTGGATGCCGTCGAGCCGGCTTCCCTGCAGCCAGATATCGAGCACCACCAATTGCGGGCGGCGATGGCGCACGGCGGAGAGTGCCGCATCGCTATCGGCGGCCACGCGCGTTTCGAAACCTTCGTCGCGCAAAATGCCCGCGATCAAATCGCGAATGTCGTCCTCATCGTCCACGATGAGGATTTCAGGCGATATCGGCGATCCGTTCTTGCTCATGTTCTATTCCCGCTCGAATGTTTTTGTGCCGGATGGGAAAGCTCAGTCTGATTTCGGCGCCGCGCTCGCCATCTTCACGGTCGCAAAGCGTGAGATCGCCGCCATGGTCTTCCAGAATCTTTCGCACGATGGCGAGGCCCAGGCCGGTGCCTTTCGCGCGCGTGGTCACATAGGGTTCGGTCAAACGGTGGCGCTGTTCCTGCGGCAGGCCGATACCATTGTCGGCGACGCTCACGACGAGCTTGCCGTCTTTCATCTCCATCGTGGATGTGATGTGGCCCGCCCCTTCATCGCCGGAGGCTTCGCGCGTGCCGATGGCTTCCACCGCGTTTTTCAGCACATTGGTGAAAGCCTGCGACACCAGCCGCCCGTCGCATTCCAGATAGAGAATGTCTTTCGGCGTGCGCGTGTCGAATATGATCTGCGGATTGGCGACGCGCTGCAGGAAGATCGATTGCTGCAGCAATTCCTGCACATTCTCGCGGCGCATCACGGGCGCGGGCATCCGCGCGAAGGACGAGAATTCATCCACCATGCGCCCGATATCGCCGACCTGGCGGATGATCGTGTCGGTGCATTGGTTGAAGACTTCCGGATCGCTTTCGACTTCGTTGGCGTATTTGCGCTTCAGCCGTTCCGCCGCAAGCTGAATGGGCGTCAGCGGATTCTTGATTTCATGCGCGATACGGCGCGCCACATCGGCCCAGGCTGCCGTGCGCTGCGCGGAAACAAGATCGGTGATGTCGTCGAAGGTCACGACGAAGCCAGCCTCGCCCACGCCCTTCTCGCTATCCACCTGCACGCTCAGCGAGCGCACGGTGGTGCCGCGCTTCACGGTGGCTTCGCCGCTGGCGCGCCCGATGGGTTCCTGAATTGCGCGGCCGATCAGCGCCGCAAGTTCCGGCACGGCTTCGGCGTAATGCTTGCCTTCGATTTCGTCCGGCGCCGCAGCCAGCAATCGCGAGGCCGCGCGATTGACGATAGTGATGCGGCCATCGCCGTCCAAACCGATCACGCCCGCGCTGACGCCGGCCAGCACCGCTTCGGTGAAGCGCCGCCGCGCATCGATCTGGTGGCTGGCTTCCACGATCTCGCTGCGCTGTGTATCGAGTTGCGATGTCATGCGGTTGAACGCGTGGCCCAGCGAGGCGATTTCATCGTCGCCGCGATCCACTTCGACCTGCGCTTTCAGATCGCCTTCCGAAACGCGCTCGGCAGCCCCGATCAATCGCGAGATCGGTTTCACCAGCCGGTTCGCCGCCCACAATCCCATCCAGATCGCCGCCAGCAATATCAGCAGCGACACCACGCCGTACAACGCCGCAAAAATAAGCTGCACTTCGGATCGGTTCTGATCCAGGCGATGATATTCGGTCACCGCATCCACCGTGCGCTGATAATAGCCCAGCACCTTGGGATCGACGCTGCGCACTACCAGCAGATAGGCATCGTTCAGCGCCTGCATGCGGATCAGCGCGCGCACCACGCCGACATCGGAGTTCGCGTCGATGACGATGGTGCCTTTCGCGGCGGCCTTGATGTCGGCGGACGACGGCAATTTCAGATCGGGCAAAAATCGCTGCTTGGTGCTGCCGAGAACATGGCCTTGCGAATCCAGAATGTAGGATGCCTGCAAGCCGCGCGCTTTCGTCAGCTCCGCCAGCCGCGTGAACAGAACCTCCGCGCGCACATGATTGGTCTCGTCGAACAATTGCGGATCGTGCTCGATGTTGTTGGCGATTTCGTAAGCGTCGGCCACGATCAGCCGCTCATGGCCCTGCACATAGCGCTCGGCCACGTTCACCGCATTCTCGAGCGCGGATTTCACGCGTGCCGAGAACCATGCCTCCATGCCGAGGTTCAGCGTCACCGCCGCGAACACCGCCACGAAGATCGCGGGCACCACGGCCACCGCCGCGAACATCGCAACCAGCCGGACGTGAAGCCTCGCGCCCGCCAGCCCCGAGCGCCGCGCCGCCCATAGCCGCGTCAGCCGCCAGGCGATCAGCGCGCCCAGCGCCATCACCAGCGTGAAATTGATGACCAGCAGCCCGACGAGAATCTCCGGCGTTGGGGTGTAGGGGATGAGGCCGGTCACCACCGAATAGGTCAGCACCCCGGAAAGCACCGCCAGCATCGCCACGCCCAGCGCCAGCAGCGACGGCCGCGATACCGCCTGCATCAGACCAAGCAGGCCCGTTGCCTCTGGGGGCGATGGCTCCAATGCGCTCGCGTTGGCCATTCAGGCTATGCCTGCCTCGTATCGTTATTGGACTGGGATGCGAGGGGGAGTGTAGCGGAGATACAGCCTGTTGCAAGAATATCGCGCTGCGAAAGTGCAACAGGGTTAGCGGGGTCAACTTCCCCCCTCCCCTTGCGGGAGGGGGCGAGCGTTGTGAGCACCGCGAACAATGATCGGGGGAGGGCCTTGGCCACAGCCCTCCCCCGCGTCGCTACGCTCCGCGCCCCCTCCCGCAAGGGGAGGGGGAATATCGACGCGATTACGACCGCAGTTTTGCTCACTCCCTCCATTCGTCATCGCCCGCTTTATGCGGGCGACCCATTTTTCACGCGGAGGCGCGGAGAGGCGGAATTCAATTCATAGTTTCTCCACGAACTCCGCGGCTCCGCGAGCACCCTTTTTTGCTATTGAGAAAATGGGTGGCCCGGACAAGCCGGGCCATGACGGTTGTGGTGGAGAAAATCAGCCCAAATTGCTGTATTTAGAAGAAGCGAGCTATTCGCGATCCCCGCAAGGGCACATTTTTGAGATGGGCACATAAATGAAATTAAGGGTTTACGAGCTTGAAAACGGAAAAAATGTCCATTGTGGCGATTACGAATTCTCCCATATTCCTGCCAAGGATGACCGTATCCTAGTTGAGAAGGACGGGTGGGGACGCCGGCACCTGAAGGTTTTGTATCTTATTCACCTACCAGATAAACATGGCTTGGAAGACAGTCCAATCGTCGGTAGCCAGACATGTGTTTCGGTTATTGGTGAATGTGATCGTCGCGAACCTAGTTGAACCGGTTCTAGAAACATTATGAAGGCGAAGGCAACATCTTCTCGGAACGGCAAACAATGAAGGTGCAATGGGACAATAAGGTTGGTCTGCCAGAAACTGGTTCTGTTGCGATATGGCTTCATCATTTCCTATATCTACGGGCCAAACCAGTCGAACCAAAGGAAATGTACGACCAACTCGCGGATCACTTTGGTCTCGACACCCGCCAGCGCCATGCAATGCGTCATACCACGTCGGAACCAGCATGGCACAACCGTGTCCAGACTGCTCGCGAACACCTCAGAAAACTCGGCTATCTGGATGGTTCGCAATTTGGTCTCTGGAGTCTTACTCCAGACGGCATCGCCGCGGCTAAGAAGCAAGAACCACGTTTGAGCGAGAGTATCAGCGACCTTTGAGCGCTTGAGTACATCGCCCGAAATCGCAACGCGATAAACATCATCCCGAACCCAACCCGCGAATAACTTCCAGCCCCAAATCTTTGATCTTCTTCCTCAGCGTATTGCGGTTCAGGCCGAGGAGATGCGCCGCCTTGATCTGGTTTCCGCGCGTTGCGGCTAAACAAATCGAGATCAGTGGCCGCTCCACCTCCTGCACGATGCGGTCGTAGATTCCCGGTGGCGGGAGGCGGTCGCCTTGGGCGGCGAAGTATTTTGCGAGATGGCGTTCCACGGCGGCGCTCAGCGAGGCGCCCTCGCCTTCGGTGGGTTCGCTGAGCTTGGCGGGTTCTTTCAGTTCGGCGGCGATGGTGGCTGCGGAAATCGCGTCGCCGGAATGCAGCACCGCCAATCTGCGGATCAGATTTTCCAACTCGCGCACATTGCCCGGCCAGCGATAGTGCTTGAGCAGATCGAGCGCTTCGGTTTCCAGCCGTTTCACCGGCAGGCCTTCTTCTTCCGCCTTGCGCAGGAAATGGCGCACGAGATCGGCGATGTCTTCGGCGCGCTCGCGCAAGGGCGGCAGGCGCAGCGGCACGACGTTCAGCCGGTAATACAAATCCTCGCGGAACAATCCCTGCTGAATGAGTTGGCGCAAATCGCGGTTGGTCGCGGCGATGATGCGCACATCGGTTTTGATCGGCACGCGCCCGCCGACGGTTGTGTATTCGCCCTGCTGCAGCACGCGCAGCAATCGCGTTTGCGCTTCCAGCGGCATGTCGCCGATTTCGTCGAGGAACAGCGTGCCGCCTTCGGCCTGCTCGAAGCGCCCGATGCCGCGATTGGTTGCGCCGGTGAATGCGCCGCGCTCATGGCCGAACAATTCGCTTTCGACAAGCTCTTTCGGAATCGCCGCCATGTTCACCGCGACGAACGGGCCGTGCTTGCGCTTGCCGTAATCGTGCAGCGCGCGCGCGACGAGTTCCTTGCCCGTGCCGCTTTCGCCCATGATCATCACGGTGAGATCGGTCTGCGTCAGCCGCGCGATGACGCGATAGATTTCCTGCATCGCGGGCGAGCGGCCGATCAGCGGCAGCCGGTCTTCGCTGGTGTCGTTCGCGGTCGCCGCTTCGCGCTTGCCTTGCGGGCTTGCGAGCGCGCGCTGCACAACCGCCGTCAATTCTTTCAGATCGAAAGGTTTCGGCAGATATTCGAATGCGCCGCGCTCCGCCGCCGTGATCGCGGTGAGGATCGTGTTCTGCGCGCTCATCACCACCACCGGCAGATCGGGCCGCATACGCTTGATGCGCGGGATCAGATCGAAACCGTTTTCGTCCGGCAGCACCACATCGGTAATCACCAGATTGCCGTCGCCCGCCTGTATCCAGCGCCACAATCCGGCAGCGGTGCCTGTCGTGCGCACATCATAGCCCGCGCGCCCCAGCGCCTGATTGAGCACCGTGCGAATGGCGGAATCGTCGTCGGCAATCAGGATCAATCCGGCAGGCATGTCAGGCCTCCTCTCCGGCTTTCGGCAGCAGCACGCGGAAGATCGTGCGGCGCGGAACGGAATCGCATTCGATGACGCCGCCATGATCGCCGATGATTTTTGCGACCAGCGCGAGGCCAAGCCCCGTGCCGTTCTGCTTCGTCGTCACGAACGGATCGAAAATGTAGGGCATCAGATCGGCGGGCACGCCCGAGCCATTGTCGCGCACGGTGACTTCCAGCGGCAGGCTGATGCGCCCGCCCGCATTCGTCGCACTCACGCGCACGCCGGGGCGATAGCCGGTGGTGAGCGTGATCTCGCCGCCCTGCTCCGGCACCGCATCGCTCGCATTGCGCACGAGATTGAGAAACACCTGAATGAGCTGATCGCGGTCGCCCAATACCGGCGGCAATGAGGGATCGAATGTCTCGACGAAATTCACATGCCGCGCGAAACTCGTCTGCGCCACTTTCATCACGCGGTCGAGAACTTCGTGGATGTTCACCGCCTCGCGCGGGAATGCGCGCGTGTCGCCGAAGGCTTCCATGCGATCGATGATGCCGCGAATGCGGTCGCTCTCCGCGCAGATGAGTTCGGTGAGATAGCGCTCGCTGGCGGGCACCGCTTCTTCCAGCAATTGCGCAGCGCCGCGAATTCCCGCCAGCGGATTTTTGATTTCATGCGCCAGCACCGCGGCCATGCCATGCAGCGAGCGTACCGCGCCGCGATGCAGAAGCTGGCGGTCGAGGCGCTGCGCAAGGCTGCGTTCCTGCAGCGTGACAAGCACCGCACCTTCCGGCTCCGCCACCGGCGTCACGATCACGTCCGCGATGCGCTCGCCATGCTTGGGCGTGGAGAGATCCATGTCGCGCTCGCCGACCGAGGCGTTGCGCTCGCGCGCCTGCCCCATCAGCTGGATGATCGGGCTGGAGAATGGAACGATGTCGCTGAGGCCGTGGCGGACCAGCAACCCCATGCCCATGCCGAAAAACTGCTCGGCGGCCGGGTTCACGAAGAGGATTTCCTGGCCGGGACCCACCAGAAGCACCGGGATCGGCAGCCCACCGGCGATCTGGATCGCCGCCCGCTCCTGAACCCCGAATTTCTGTGGCTGTGGCCCCAATGTGATTACTTCTTAGGCAATTACTATTATGACTATAATATAGGCAGCGCCGGACGCAAGGGCCAAATGCGCGCATCGCCATTGACCCCTCGCCCGCGCCGCTAAAGGCTTGCTCCGGGCGCATTCGGGGAATGGGGCATGTCTGGAAAATTAACAGCAACAGCGGTTTCGGCCGCGATCTGTCTATGGGCGGGCGCCGCCATGGCCTCTGCCAGTCTCGCGCCGTCTTCCGGCGAGATGGCGCAGCACTCCAGCAACACATTCTCGGGCAGTTACAGTTTGAAGCTCGACCACAAATTCAAACTGGAGATCGACGGGCTTTACGGCCGCCTGCACCACGACACCGTCAGCTCATGGGGCGAACATATTTTCTGGCGCGACAAGAAAATCGGGCTCGTGGGTTTCGACACGAACTACACGCATTATTCCGATTCGCTGACCGACGAGCGCTATGGCGTGCAGGGCGCGCTGTATTACCTGCATCTCGATCTGGAAGGGAAAGCAGGATGGGAGCGCGACAATATCGACGAGAGCCTCTACGATTCCATCAACGCCAATTATTTTCCGATAGATGACGCGCGCGTGTTTGCTGGCCAGCGCCACACCCATGGCAAGGATTCCGCAGCGTTCGGCGGTGAATATCTGCTGCCGCTTGCGGGTGTTCATGCAGCACCCTTCGCCGAAGGCCGCGCCGGCAATAAATCGCAGACAGGAATCTGGGTCGGCATCCGCTTCTATTTCGACAGCGACGACGACACGCTGATCGACATGCAGCGCGACGGCGATCTGGTTTCCGATCCCATCGACGGCATCTTCAATCCCGATCTCGGAATGCCGGGCCCGCACAACCAGAACCCCACGCCCTGCCCCACTTATATGATCGGCACATCGGTTCTGATCGCGCTGCTCTCGCAGGCATTCCAGTAACGCCTTGCCGGGTCAGCCGCGCTGAACTATGCCTCTGGCATGACGAGGATTGCGGCTCTCATTGTCGGTGCCGGACGCGGCGAGCGCATGGGCGGCGCGCGACCGAAGCAATATCTGAAGCTGGCGGGTGTGCCGATTCTACGGCGCTCCATTGATGCTTTCGCCGGACACGCGGAATTTATGCTCGCCGTGATCGGCTCGGATCAGTCGGCGGATTACGCCGACGTGACGCCTGGATTAAATATTTTGCCGCCCATCATCGGCGGCGCGACGCGGCAGGAATCGGTGCGGCGCGGATTGGAAGCGCTGATCGCACACAAGCCCGATTTCGTTTTGATCCACGACGCCGCGCGTCCGCTGGTTTCATCGGCATTGATCGCACGCGTGATTGCGGCGCTGGAGCCCGGCGCGGATGCGGCCATTCCCCTCATCGCCGCTGCCGATACGTTGCGGCGCGAGAATGCGGACGGTACATGGTCGCTGGTTTCGCGCGAAAATGTTTTCCGCGCGCAGACACCGCAAGGATTCCGTTTCGATAAAATTCTCGCCGCCCATCGCGAACATGCGGCGCACGAAGTCACCGACGACATGGCGCTGGCGGAACTTTCCAATCTGAAAATCGTGCGCGTCGCGGGCGAGGAAGCGAATATGAAAATCACCACGCCGGAAGACATTGCTTATGCCGAACGCCTGCTCGGTGCGGGCGAAACGCGCACGGGCATGGGGCTGGATGCGCATCGCTTTGCGCCGGGCGATCATGTCTGGCTCTGCGGCGTGAAAATCCCGCACGATCAGTCGCTCGAAGGCCATAGCGATGCCGATGCCGGATTGCACGCGCTGACCGATGCCATTCTGGGAGCACTGGGTGCGGGCGATATCGGTCAGCATTTTCCGCCAAGCGATGAAAAGTGGCGCGGTGCGGCCTCGTCGCTCTTTCTCCAACACGCTGCATCATTGGTGCGCGATGCAGGCGGCATCATTGTTCATTGCGATGTGACGCTAATTTGTGAGCGCCCGAAGATCGCGCCGCATCGCGATGCCATGCGCGCGCGCATCGCGGAAATTCTCGGCCTCGATGTTTCGCGCATCAGCGTGAAAGCCACCACCACCGAAGGCATGGGCTTCACGGGACGCCAGGAGGGAATCGCAGCGCAAGCCATCGCCACATTACGATTTGGGCAGAAATGAGTCGCTTCGCGCCGCTTAACACGATGTAACGCCAGCGAAATCTTACAAAACTAAAATCTACCTCCCTCTCCCGCACTGCAACTAACGGTGCTTGGCTGCGTTTCTCGCTTAGACACAAGGAGTGCGGGATGATGACCACTCGCCGGATGGCCGCGTTACTCGCGACCGCAATTGCTATTGTTCCACTGCATGCATACGCCCAGGATTGGGGACGGATTCTTTCCGATCCCAATTATCTTCCACTGACTGGCGAATTCGATGGAACCACGGGATTCACCTACGGAATGACGAAGGGCGATGTGTTCGACGGTACGGGCACGCAGCTCGACACGTTCAGCGTCCACACGAGCACCATCTCGCAAAAATTCGAATATGGCGTGACGGATGATTTCACCCTCGGCCTCGGCATGGCTTACGATCCGATGGTTCATCGCACCGTCCATCCACTCGGCGGCTTCTCCAGAACCGCAGACAAATCGGGATTCTCCGATCCATCCATCGAAGCGACCTATCGCGTGATGGATGAACGCAATGGGCCGATGATCCTCGATCTTTTTGCGTCCTATTCGCCGGATCTGTTCCGCGCGCAATTGGCAGACGCCAATGATGACGGCACCGTGGCACGCGGCGGACAGGCCGCTTCCATGGGCCTGGCGCTCGGGCGGGAATGGCCCGGCTTTGGAATCCGCGGCAGTGCTGCGGCAGATTGGGTCGGCAAGCGCAGCATCACCGATCCCCTCATGGGCACGGCAATGCATGACAATTCCGCCTGGAATTACGATCTCGCGCTCGACACGCAGGCGCGGCTGACGGAGCGCGCTTCAGTCAATGTCGGCGCCGGCTATCTCTTCCGGCAAAACTATACCGTGGACGATCCCGCTTCGGCCGCAAGCTGGACCACGCATCCCGGCGATGTAGGCAATGTGCATGTCGCGCTGAATTACCATTTCGTGCCCAATCGCGTGGTGGGTTCGCTCACCTATCAATATAACGGCTACAATCACTCCAGTAACACCAATGCCACGCCGCCCTCGTTCGACAATGAAACCCGCAATCAGACCGAAAATGTTATCGGCGCGCGTTTGGCCTATGTCCTGAACTGATTGCCGCACTGGACTTTTGCCGGGATTGACGCTCAATCTCGGCACATGACCACGACGCAAAATGCGGCCGCAATGGCCACACTGTTCGGCGTCGGCCGCGCGCCGGCGCCGGGCACGGTGGCGAGCCTCGCCGCGTTGCCCTTCGCATTCGGCATTCATTATGTGGGCGGCGGCTGGCTGCTGTTCGCGTCGGCCGTCGGCGCAACGGCGCTCGGCATCTGGGCGTGCGAGATTTATTCGCGCGACACGGGCATCAAGGATCCGTCGGAATGCGTGATCGACGAGCTGGCGGGGCAATGGTTCGCTTGCGCCTTCGCGCCGTTGTCGCTTTACGGTTTTGCGCTGGCCTTCCTGCTGTTCCGCATTTTCGACATCGCAAAACCGTGGCCGATTTCGGCGGCCGAACGCCAGCCCGGCGGTCTCGGCATCGTGCTGGACGATGTGATCGCGGGATTGTTTGCGGGCGTGCTGGTTGCGGCGGCGCGTTATGCGGGCATAGTGTAGTGCCATGTTTTCTTCTCCGCTTCTCCGTCTCGCCGAAGTCGTGCTCGCCGATGCGCGTGCGAAGAAATTGCGCATCGCGACGGCGGAAAGCTGTACCGGCGGATTGATCGGCGCGCTGCTCACCGAAATTCCCGGCTCGTCGGACGTGTTCGAGCGCGGCTTCATTTCCTATTCCAACCGCGCCAAACAGGACATGCTCGGCGTGCCCGGCGATCTCATCGCGGATATGGGCGCGGTATCCGAAGCGGTGGCGCGCGCGATGGCCGAAGGCGCAGTGGCGAACTCTCACGCGCATATGGCCGTGGCGGTGACAGGCATCGCAGGCCCCGGCGGCGGCACGGCGATGAAGCCGGTGGGGCTTGTGCATATGGCGGCGTGCCGAGAAGGTCGCTCGATCATCCATGAAGCGCATCGCTTTGGAGATATTGGACGGAGTGAAGTGCGGATCAAGACGGTGGAAGCAGCGTTAAATCTGCTGCATCGCCTCATCTAACCCACTGTCATCCCCGGCGAGCATCGCGCGCAGTGCGCGCGATGTGAGGGAAGGGGACCCAGGTGGCGCAGCAACGCTATCTTCAAGAATTCGCACAATTCATGTTCGCTGGATAAGCCCAGTATTTAAAAACCACCTGGGTCCCTTCCCTCGCGCCACTGCGTGGCGCTCGCCGGGGATGACAATCTTTTTATTTCAATAAAGCTTTCGCCCGTTCCTCGAACGCATGGCTCATGCGTGTCAGCACATGCATGAACGCGCTGCCCGCCACCGCGTTCAGCAATTTGCTTTTGAACTCAAACACAATCGAAAAATCCACACGGCAGCCCTCGCCTTGCGGCGTGAAGCGCCAGTGGTTTTCCAGTTGCTTGAACGGGCCTTCGGATTGCGTGACGTTGATGGTGTGCGTGGCGGGATCGAGCACCACGCGGCTGGTGTAGCGCTCGCGAAGCGCGCGGAAGCCCACGATCATTTCGGCCATGAGGATTTCGCGCACTCCTTCGCGCACGCGCGATTGCACGCGAAGCCCCGTCACCCATGGCAGGAATTGCGGATAGCGCTCCACATCGGCCACGATGGAATACATCAGATCGGCCGTGTACGGAACGATGCGGGATTCGGAATGTGTGGTCACAGTCTGGCGCGCGCCGCCTGCATCTCAGCGAAATCGGCATCGGCGTGATAGGACGAACGCGTCAATGGCGACGCCGAAACCATCAGGAATCCTTTCGCGCGCGCGATGGCTTCCAGCGCCTTGAATTCTTCCGGCGACCAGAAGCGCGCCAGTGCCGCATGTTTCTTCGTCGGCTGCAGATATTGGCCGATGGTGAGGAAATCCACGCCCGCCGCGCGCAGATCGTCCATCACTTGCATGATTTCCTCGCGCGCCTCGCCGAGGCCCACCATCAATCCGGATTTGGTGAAGCCCGTTGGCACCAATTCTTTCGCGCGCTCCAGCAATCGCAGGCTCGCGTAATAACGCGCGCCGGGGCGCACGGTGAGATAGAGCCGCGGCACGGTTTCCAGATTGTGGTTGAACACATCGGGCCGCGCATCCATCACGATCTCGATGGCACCGGGCTTGCGCAGGAAATCCGGCGTCAGAACTTCTACGCTTGTGCCGGGCGAAAATTCGCGGATGGCGCGAATGGTTTGCGCGAAGTGCTCAGCGCCGCCATCGGCAAGATCGTCGCGATCCACGCTGGTGATGACGACATGTTTCAATCCGAGCTTCGCAACCGCCTGCCCTACATGCGCGGGCTCGCTTGCATCCAGCGCGCCGGGCATTCCGGTTTTCACATTGCAGAAGGCGCAGGCGCGCGTGCAGGTGTCGCCCATGATCATCATGGTGGCGTGGCGATGCGTCCAGCATTCGCCGATGTTCGGGCAGCCGGCTTCTTCGCACACCGTATGAAGCCCATGCTCGCGGACAATCGCGCGGGTGGCGGCGTATTCCGTCCCGCCCGGCGCCCGCACCCGAATCCAGTCCGGCTTGCGCAAAACCGGCGTATCGGGCCGGTGCGCCTTTTCCGGATGGCGGGCGGCGGCCCGGCGATCCCGCTCGGTCTGGTCGAAAACCACTGTCATGACCCCTACATATAGGCTGAATCAGGGAAAATCACCCCTGCAACCGGCCGCTGATTGCCCCGAACCTGTCAGGCGAGTAATTTCCGGCCGGGGTAAGCTTGAGTGGGCCTGTATATTTCCGGTACAAGGCCCGCCGCTCAACGGGAGCAACATTGTGACACTAGCCACAGTTGCCGCCGCCTCCGGCGAGGAAGTCGTGCCGTTTGATATCACCCGCGCCCAAAAGCCGGTGTTCGAGGCATTGGTCGATGCGCGCAATTCCTTTGGCGGCAAACGTCCCGCCATCGTGGATGGCGACGAACGCGTTTTGACTTATGACGAAATCATCCGCGCCTCGCTGGCGCTGGGTCATGCGCTGAAACGCGGCACTAGGCCGGGCGAGACGGTGGGCATCATGCTGCCTTCGGGCGCGGGTGCCGTGATCGGGTTCTTCGCGGTGTCGGCCTTCGGGCGCGTGCCGGCGATGCTGAATTTCACCTCCGGCGTGGCGGGCCTGCGCTCGGCGCTGAAGACGGCACAGATCAAGCGCATCGTCACCGCGCATCGCTTCGTCGAACTGGGCAAGCTGGATGCGCTGATCGCCGATCTGTCGAAAAGCGCTGAGATCGTTTATCTCGAAGACGTCCGCGAGAAACTGACCTTCGCCGACAAGGCGGTGGCGGCCGTTGGGCAATTCGCGCCCTGGCTGGTTTCCGCGCGGCCGCTGCACAACACGCCCGCCGTGGTGCTGTTCACATCGGGCACCGAAGGCGAGCCGAAAGGTGTAGCGCTCTCGCATCTCAATCTGCTGTCGAATGTGGAGCAGGTGCGCGCGCATATCGCGCTTTATCCGACAGATATTCTGTTCAATCCGCTTCCCACCTTCCATTGCTTCGGGCTGACGGTCGGCGCGCTGATGCCGCTGCTGGTGGGAATCAAGGCGGTGTTCCATCCCACGCCCTTGCAGCCGCATGAAATCGTGCGGCGCGTGAAGGCGACAGGTGCCACCATTCTTCTCTCCACCGACACGTTCATTTCGCAATATGCGCGCGCAGGCGATCAGGGCGATCTCAATTCGCTGCGTCTTGCGGTGTGCGGCGCGGAGCGTCTGCGCGATGAAACGCGCGCGCTGCTGCGCAAGAAATATGCGATCGAATTGCTGGAAGGCTATGGCGTGACGGAAGCAGCACCGGTCGTCGCCGCCAATCAGCCCGGCGCGAACCGCTCCGGTACGGTCGGACGATTGATGTCGGGCATGACTTCGCGGCTGGAGCCGGTGGAAGGCATTCCCAATTCCGGGCGCCTCTTCGTCAAAGGCCCCAATGTGATGCTGGGCTATATCAAGGCCGACAATCCCGGTGTGATCGTGCCGCCCGAAGGCGGCTGGCATGACACGGGCGATGTCGTTTCCATCGACGATGAAGGCTTCATCTCCATTCGCGGGCGGCTGAAGCGCTTCGCCAAGATCGGCGGCGAAACGGTTTCGCTGGCCGTTGTGGAAAGCTGCGCCTCCGCGCTCTGGCCCGATCACAGCCACGCCGCGATTGCGATTCCGGACGGCCGCAAGGGCGAACAGATCGTGCTCCTCACCAACAATCCGGATGCCAACCGCATCGACCTCGTCGGCTGGGCGCATAATCACGGCGTGCCGGAACTGGCGGTTCCGCGCCGCATCGTCCACGCCGAAGAAGTGCCCGTACTCGGCACCGGCAAGACGGATTACACGAAAGTGACGCGGATGGTGCTGGAGGATGGGGCTGCGAACGCGGCGTAATTATTTTCCGCGTTTCTAAAACTCCGCTTCCAGCTCCTGCACCGCGTCCGGTTCGGCTTTGGCGGCTTCGATCCATTCCATCATTTCGGGGCGCGCCATCATCGTGTCGCAATAATCCGTACACAGACGGCTTGTCTTGACGTCATAGGTGACGAAGCGCGTGCATACCGGCGCATACATCGCATCGGCCAGCGTCGGCTTTTCGCCGAAGAGATACGGCCCGTCATAGGTCTTCAGACATTCGTGCCAGATCGCCGTGATGCGTTCGATATCGGCCTGCGCCCCAGCCCAGATCTTGAATCCCGGAAAATGCGCCTTCAGATTCATCGGCAACGCCGAGCGCAGATTCGAAAATCCCGAATGCATTTCGCCCGCGACGCTGCGGCAATGGGTCCGCGCCGGCAGTCCGGCCGGCAAGAGTCCGGCATCGGGAAGAATCTCGTTCAGATATTCGGCAATCGCCAGCGTGCTCCAGACCTTGATCTCGCCGTCTATTAAGCATGGCACCAGAAAAGACGGCGACAGCAGCAGCAATTCGGCCCGGATCGAGGGATCCTCGCTGGAAAGCTGGACTTCGTCGAACTCCAGCCCGGCCAACCGGCACAACAGCCATCCTCGCAGCGACCAGGAGGAATAATTCTTGCTGCTGATCGTTAGGATGGGCTTGGGCATCTTGTGCTCCAGGTTAGGTTTCGACAGTATTTCGCACTGCAGCATAAAATGCACTAGGCTTTTTGGGGTATGATCGGGAATCGCGAGCGCCGATAACGCGCCGCGGGAGGGGATAAGAGAGCGAATGCTCTATTCGATGTATCAGGCCCAGTCGGACCTCATGGCGCCATGGCGCGCATGGGCCGATCTGACCAACACGGCCTTTCGCGGGCTGTGCGCCGAGAATGTGCTGTTCCGCAGCATTGCGGCGGGGGCCGAACTGTTGTCGCGCGCGGGGCTGATCCATCAGCGCCCGCCCTTCGGCATCGAAAGCGTACGCATCGGCGGCGAGGATGTGCCCGTCACCGAAGAAGCCGCGATGACGACGCCTTTCGCCACGCTGCTCCATTTCAGGAAAGCGCACAGCGCAGAATTGCCGCGCGTGTTGCTGGTGGCGCCGATGGCGGGACATTTCGCCACCCTGCTGCGCCACACCGTGCTCACGCTACTGCCGGAGCATGACGTTTACATCACCGATTGGGCGAATGCGCGCGATGTGCCGCGCGAGGCGGGGCGCTTCGGGCTCGATGAATATATCGATCACACGATTCAGTTTTTGGAATTTCTCGGTCCCGGCGCGCATGTGATCGGTGTGTGCCAGCCTTGCGCGGTGCTGCTGGCGGCAGTGGCGGTGATGGCGGAGACAAACAATGCTGCAGCACCCGCAAGCATGACGCTGATGGCAGGCCCCATCGACACGCGCGTCAATCCTACAGCGGTGAACAAGCTGGCCACCGGCAATCCGCTCGAATGGTTCGAGCGCAATCTCATTGACGCGGTGCCGGCGCGCTATCCGGGCGCCAACCGGCGCGTCTATCCCGGCTTCATGCAATTGTCGGCATTCATGTCGATGAATATGGGCCGGCACATGCGCGCCCACAGCGATCTCTTCCAGCACATCGTCAAGGGCGACGACGCCAAGGCCGACGCCACGCGCGATTTCTACGACGAATATTTCGCGGTGCTGGATCTGCCCGCAGAATTCTATCTGGAAACGGTGGAGCGCATTTTCCAGCAGCACCATCTGCCGCGCGGAATTTTCAAATATCGCGGCAACGCCATCGACCCCGCCGCGATCCGCAAGACCGCGCTGCTGACAGTCGAGGGCGAGAAGGACGATATCTGCGCGGTCGGCCAAACCGTCGCCGCCCACGACCTCTGCACCAGCCTCAAACCCTTCCGCAAACGCCAGCACATGCAGCCGGGCGTAGGCCATTACGGCGTGTTCTCCGGCACGCGCTGGCAGCGCGAGATTTATCCCGTGGTGCAGCGGGTGATTACGGAGAACGGTTAGCTTTTGATGTGGTACTCCCCCACCCCCACCCCATTAGGAGTTGCTTGAATTTGACGACTCGTCACCTAAATGTTAGGAGAACCTAGCTGGGGCTGGGTCGAAGCTGGCAGGCACACGACCTTGAAACGTGATTGGAACATTCTGCGTCATGAGCGCTTCCTTAACCGGCGCTCCGCCACGATTCCGCCGCGCGAAGCCTTTATCGATTAAACACAGAATGGAGTTCGCATGTCCGCGTCGGTCAATTTGAAAGCCAAGATAGTCCGTATACGGATTGAGGAAGATGACGGTCTTTTTCTTGCGACCAGTCCCGATCTGAAAGGGTTACTCGCCGCAGAAAAGACGCTCGACGCACTTCAGCGTGAGATTCCAAAAAGCATCGTTGCGCTCTACGCTGCGTGCGGCGTGAAAGTGGTCGCGACAATGATAGAGGATGGCAACGATTGGGTTGCTGTCCCGGTGGATGTTGCACGGCAAGCGTTGGAAGTTCAAAGCGCTACCTAGATCGATACGCCCATGATCTGCTTTAGCTTGCGGATAATTTTCACGCGATCCGCAAAGTCATACTTGCTGGGGTCCGGCACATTGTGGTGCTCTCCGGACTGGTCGCGATAGACGTTCGGCACATTAGTAAGCACCAAACCCAAACGACGGACTTCTGCCCAATATTCCTCTTCGGTCATTTTTCACCTCGGCTAAACCGTGCCGCCCCGGTGAAAGCCCCTCCAATAGCTGGCACCGAAACTGCTTAAGTTGCTGCAGACGCTATGCAATGCGTTCAAGTCCCAAAAGCTATATAAGCCATTGAGAATCTTGACAGAATCTTTCAAGCATGAGATAAGAAGCCTGCGGACACCGCACTATTGGGAGGGCTAAGTCCCAATAGTGCGAATGCCCGCTACCTACTTAACGCGCGGTCGCTGTACCGCATTGAACACCTTCCCCCGGCGTGGCCGGTTCTAGGTTAGTGGTCGCCAACCACCGAATACGAGATTTCATACGGGCCAGAGGAAACAATCCTCTGGCCCAATTCATTTGTCGTGTTAGTCCCCTTCGTAGCGGGCTGGTTCTCCGCCAAGATCAGATGACGTGACAATGCCGACCCCATACTCGGGATCGTAATAGAGACCGCGCGCGATCCGTTGCAGTCGCTTTCTACGCACGAGGTAGTCAATGCAATTTGTTACTGTTCGTGTTTCCGCATTCACACCCTGACGCTCAAGCGCCATTTTTATTTCTCTTGCTGTCCATTTCGGCCGACGTTCATGCCTGAGAGTGCGCAACATCGCATTGTGAAGACTGCCAACCTGCGATTGCGGTGTAACCTCACCCTCAAGATGCAAACGTCGTTCGCTAGCCAAACTTGCGGCCAAGACTCGAATCAGGTCTAACAGTTGCACCTCTTGCGATACGTCACTGGGTCGAGCGCATTTTTCTTCTTTCATGCGCTTTTGCACGGTGGCGAGCTTGTCGAAAGCGGCCATTAGTGCCGCCTCGAATCGCGCATTTGCTTTGCCCTGATCCAAAGTATCCATGTCAGCAAGTCTAGCTGACTTGCTGACTGCGGTCTATCAGCCTGAGTGAGAACAAAAGATGAAAATGTTAAGAAATTATCCTTTGTTCTCAACGCTTAAGAACACCTAAGTTGATGTAACGCATACGGAATTTAGTTTTTTCAGAGAAATCAATAAGTTAACAGAACCCACCCACACTAAGCGGCCAGTGCTGGCCTCCTACATCTCCCAACCTCAAAGGGTCAGCCCAAAATATTTTCACCTCCCCTACAGGGCACTCTTGCATATTACGAACTTCATGCTAGATAGAACTTCGTAATAGCAAGGGAGGCGGAGACGCGCGTGACTGAGGAATCTCAATTCACTCGCAAATTCCGTAAAGAGCTCATGGCCGGGCTGTCGTCGCTCGTCCTCTTGGCCGTGCTCGCCCGCGCCGGGCGGGAAATGTATGGCTACGAGATCGCAAAAGCCGTCAAAGCCGAGGGTGAAGGCGGGTTGATCTTCAAGCAGGGGGCTATCTACCCCGTGCTGAGGTCGCTCAATGCGCTGGGTTTGCTGGATAGCCGGGTGGAGGCGTCCGCCTTCGGCCCGCCCCGCCGGTATTACAACATCACCGATGAAGGCCGCCGCGCCCTTGGCGAGTGGCAAGGCGCCTGGCGCGACATGCGCGAATTCGTGGATGACGCGCTGACCGCCGGAGGGAACGGCAATGCCCACCAGCCCGCAGCCTGAAACGGTCGGCGCCTATCTGGACGCGCTCCGCAGCGCGCTGAAGGGCGCCTCCCCCGGCCTCATCAGCGATGCGCTCGCCGATGCCGAGGATCATCTGCGCAGCGAGCTTGCCACCAATCCTGAACGCACCGAGCGGGAGGTTCTGGCTTCCGTCATCGAGACATATGGAACGCCAGAAGAAATCGCAGAGGAGTATCGATCCATGGAAGCCACAATTTCCGGCCCCTTCCCGAAAATGGAAGCCGCACCTTCGCAAGCGCCGCACGGATTCTTCGGCGTCATCCGCGATCCGCGTGCGTATGGTGCGCTAGTTTATATGCTGCTGTCGCTCGTCACCGGCATTTTCTATTTCGTCTGGGCGGTGACGGGACTTTCGCTCACGGCGGGTTTCGCCATTCTCATCATCGGCATTCCCTTCGCGTTGCTGTTCATCGGTTCGGTACGCGTGCTGTCCCATGTCGAGGGACGCATCATAGAAAGCCTGCTGGGCGTGCGCATGCCGCGGCGTCTTCCTGCAACATCGGACGGCAATGTGACGTTCTGGGCGCGCATCGGAAATGCGCTGACGGATGTGCGCACTTGGTCGTCGCTGCTCTATCTGCTGTTGATGCTGCCGCTGGGCGTCGTCTATTTCGTCATCGCGGTCGTGGGCATTGCCATCTCGCTGAGTCTGACGCTCGGCTCGCTCTGGGCGCTCGTCTCCAACCGTTCCAACTTCTCCGTCAGCGACGTGCCGTGGCTGGACCATCTGATGCACACAGCACCCGGCCTGATGCTGGCCGCGATCCTGGGCGTGCTGATGATCTTCGTGGTGCTGCATGTGGCCAAGGCCATCGGCTGGCTGCATGGGCGCATCGCCGAAGCCTTGCTCGTGCGGCTCTGACACCGCCGCACACCGGACGCGCCGCAGCTAGCTCCTGCGGCGCGTTTTTTTTTGTAAAAGATGGAACCAATTAGCCAGTCCCTGCATGGGGCGGGCAATCATTAACGGCCCGGTAACCGTTGACGGGTCTACTGTATTTTGGCCTATATGGCGTGCTGCTGCTTCGGCTGCCGCAACGTAAAGGCTGGGGTCGGCGGGGAGCTTTCGTCGACGCAAAACAAGAGGTCGACGTGGAGCGCCGCTTCGCACCCTATCTGCAGGCATTTTTGCGCGTGTGGCATGAGCAAACCGGCTCCGCCGCCGCAGCCCTTTCCACGACCGATGGCCGTTGGGCGGTGGTTTCCACCATGGTCACGGCCATTATTGCCGGTTCCATAGCCTGGCTCGCCGCCGATACCGTTCCCTCTTCGGGCAATCGCGCGCTCGATGCCGACCGCGGCCGCTCGCTGATGCCCTATGATTTGTTCATGCGGCTGGCGTCGCAGAGCGGGCCACAGCATGCGACGTTTGCGGCCTTCGGGCCTTCGGCATCCATCGTCAGCAATCCGGCCGCCGATTCGACCGAGCCCGAAATCCCGCTGGACAATGCGCTTGCCGCCGAACAGGCCGATCAGGACGGTTCGGAGAACAACACGCGCACCATCACTTTGGAGTCCGGCAATACGCTGGTGGGCGCACTGACCAATGCAGGCGTTTCGGCTCAGGATGCCAATGCCGCCGTCATGGCGCTGGTGAAAGTCTTCAGCCCGCGCGGCTTCAAGGCCGGGCAATCCTTCGATCTCACCTTCGAGCCCGTCCAGCAATCGCATGTGGCGGAAATCACCTACACGCCGCCGCAAAATTCCGCTTCGAGCGATGAAGATTCGGATGGCGACTCGCAATCCGGCGATACGCAACCGGCAGGCAAATTGCTGTCGATGAATTTCTCGCCCGCCGTCGATCGCGATATTTCCATTTCGCGCGGCGCCGATGGCGCGTTCACCGCGCAGGATGTGCAGAAGAAACTCGCATCCAAAATGCACCGCGCCGGCGCCACGATCGATTCAAGCCTCTATCTCGCGGCCATGCAGGCGGGCATTCCCGCCGATGTCGTGGTCGAGATGATCCATATGTTCTCGTATGAGGTGGACTTCCAGCGCGACATTCGCCCCGGCGACAAATTCGAAGTGCTCTACAATTATTACTACACGCCGGAAGGCGTCGCCGCGAAAGAAGGCAGCATCGCCTACGCCACCATGAAGCTCGGCGACCGCACGGTGTCGCTCTATCGCTATCAGCCGCCGAACGGCGATCCGCCGGATTATTTCGACTCCAAGGGGCAGAGCGCCAAGAGCATGCTGATGAAAACGCCCGTCGATGGCGCGCGCATTTCATCGGGCTTCGGCATGCGC
Organism: Rhizomicrobium sp.; assembly: GCA_035944195.1. GTDB lineage: Bacteria > Pseudomonadota > Alphaproteobacteria > Micropepsales > Micropepsaceae > Rhizomicrobium. The sequence continues at coordinate 42,315 of DASZBL010000008.1, forward strand.
TTCCATCCGGTGCTGGGCTATACGCGTATGCACAAGGGCATTGATTTCGCCGTGCCGGTCGGCACGCCCGTGATGGCCGCCGGTTCGGGCGTCATCAAGAGCGAAGGCCCCGCGGGCGGCTACGGCAATTTCATGCTGATCAATCACGGCAATGGCTATGCGACGGCCTATGGGCATCTGTCGCGCTTTGCGCCGGGCGTTCATATGGGCAGCCGCGTGCGTCAGGGACAGGTCGTCGCCTATAGCGGCAACACCGGCATGTCCACCGGCCCGCATCTGCATTACGAAATCCGCATCAACAACGAGCAGGTCAATCCGCTGAAGGTGAAAGTCGCCAGCGGCCGCAGGCTTGCGGGCAAGGATCTGCGCGACTTCCTCGTCGGGCGCCTGCATGTCGATGCCGAACTCGCCGCGATGCCGCTCGAATCCAGAATGGCCGACACCGGCAGCGATCTGCGCGCGGCAAAGGATTGATCTCGCTTTAGTGTATCGCGTGGCTTGGCGGTTCGGCGCCCAGCACATCCTCGATCACATCGAAGCTTTTGCCGTTGAGCGTGAGGCCGTTCTTGCCGGCGCTGACCTTCACTTTCGCGCCGTCTCCGAGTTCGCCTTGCAACAGCATTTGCGCCAGCGGGTCCTGCAACCGCCGCTGGATCACGCGCTTGAGCGGCCGCGCGCCATAGACGGGATCGTATCCGGCCTGCGCCAGCCATTCGCGCGCTTTTGAATCCAGCGCGATCTCGATCTTGCGATCCGCGAGCAGCTTTTGCAGACGTTCGATCTGGATATCGACGATACGGTCCATATTCGCGCGGGTGAGCCGGTGGAACAGGATGATCTCGTCCAGACGATTGAGAAATTCGGGCCGGAAATGCTGGTGCACGACATTCATCACCTGCGCGCGCATCGCGGGCGATTCCTCGCCGGTCATCATTTCGGTGCCGAGGTTCGACGTAAGAATGATCACAACATTGCGGAAATCGACGGTGCGCCCCTGCCCGTCCGTGAGGCGGCCGTCATCCAGCACCTGCAACAGCACATTGAAGACGTCGTGATGCGCCTTCTCGACCTCATCGAACAGGATCACTTGATAGGGCCTGCGCCGCACGGCTTCGGTGAGCGCGCCGCCTTCTTCATAGCCGACATATCCCGGCGGCGCGCCGATCAAACGCGCCACGGAATGTTTTTCCATATATTCGCTCATGTCGATGCGCACCATCGCGGTGTCGTCATCGAAGAGGAACGATGCCAGCGCCTTGGTGAGTTCGGTTTTGCCGACGCCGGTTGGCCCGAGAAACAGGAATGAACCGATGGGCCGGTTGGGATCCTGCAAGCCCGCGCGCGCGCGGCGCACGGCGTTTGAAACCGCGCGAACCGCTTCGTCCTGACCGATCACGCGCGTTTCGAGTGCCGATTCCATTTTGAGAAGTTTCGCGCGCTCGCCTTCCAGCATTTTATCGACAGGAATGCCGGTCCAGCGCGAGACGATCTGCGCGATGTGTTCGGCGGTCACCGCTTCGTTCACCATCGCGGCACTTTGTTTTTCCTCGATGGCTTTCAATTTGCGTTCGAGATCGGGAATGACGCTGTAGGTGAGTTCGCCCGCGCGCGTGTAATCGCCGCGGCGCTGCGCCACTTCCACATCCTGACGTGCCTGATCCAGCTTTTCCTTCAATCCCTGCACATCCTGCAGCGATTTCTTTTCCTCGCGCCAGCGCGCGGTTTGCGCGGCGGATTTTTCCTCCAGTTCCGCGAGTTCGCTTTCGAGCGCGATCAGTCGATCTTTCGACGCTTTGTCGGTTTCCTTGCGCAACGCCTCGCGCTCGATCTTGAGCTGAATGATGCGCCGGTCGAGTTCGTCCAGTTCTTCGGGCTTGGAATCCACCTGCATCCGCAGGCGGCTTGCGGCCTCGTCCATCAGGTCGATGGCTTTATCCGGCAGAAACCGATCCGCGATGTAGCGATGTGATAGCTGTGCCGCCGCGACAATTGCAGAGTCTGTGATCCGCACGCCGTGATGCACTTCATATTTCTCTTTCAGCCCGCGCAGGATGGAGATCGTGTCTTCCACGCTCGGCTCATTGACGAACACCGGCTGGAAGCGCCGCGCCAATGCCGCGTCCTTCTCCACATGCTTCCTATATTCATCGAGCGTGGTGGCACCGATGCAATGCAATTCGCCGCGCGCCAATGCGGGCTTCAGAAGATTCGATGCATCCATCGCGCCTTCCGCTTTGCCCGCACCCACCAGCGTGTGCATTTCGTCAATGAAGAGGATCACCTTGCCTTCCGCGGAGGTGACTTCGTTGAGCACGGATTTGAGCCGCTCCTCGAACTCGCCGCGGAATTTCGCGCCCGCGATCAGCGAGCCCATGTCGAGCGCCATCAGCCGCTTGTCGCGCAGGCTCTCGGGCACATCGCCATTGACGATGCGCAGCGCCAGGCCTTCGGCAATCGCCGTCTTGCCGACGCCGGGCTCGCCGATCAGCACGGGATTGTTCTTCGTGCGCCGCGACAGCACCTGAATGGTGCGCCGGATTTCCTCATCGCGCCCGATGACGGGATCGAGCTTGCCGGAGCGCGCCAGTTCCGTCAGGTCGCGGGCATATTTCTTCAGCGCTTCATATTGATTCTCGGCCGTGGCCGAATCCGCGGTGCGGCCCTGCCGCAAATCCTTGATCGCGGTGTTCAAACCCTGCGCGGTGACGCCGGAATCTTTCAGGATGCGCGCCGCATCGGTGCCGGTAGCCAGCGCCAAGGCCAGCAGCAGATATTCGGCGGTGACGAAAGAATCGCCTGCCTTCTTCGCAGCCTGTTCGGCAGCATCGAGAAACCTCGCCGTCTCCGGCGCCAGATAAACCTGCCCCGCGCCCGAACCTTCGACGCGCGGAATCTTCGCCAGCGCCATCTCTGTTTCCTGCAGCGCTTGTTCAGGCCTGCCGCCAGCCGCACGGATCAAGCGTGCCGCAAGCCCTTCCTCATCGTCGAGGAGCACCTTGAGAAGATGTTCGGGCTTTAAAGTCTGGTGATTAGAGCGCGTTGCAAGCCCTTGGGCTGACTGAATAAAGCCGCGCGCGCGCTCGGTGAATTTCTCGATATCCATTTTGGCCTCTCAAGCATGGCCCCCTGAAGGCAGGCCAAGCCGTCCCATGATTCAGGAACGGCCCCGCAAAGGCACCGTTCCAGCTTTTATGTGGGAAACGCATTGCGATGGAACAAGAGGCGGCGGATTTTACTCGGGCCCCATTTCGTCGCCGTCGTCATCGCCATCGGCGCCATTGTCGGTGAGCGAGAAGGTGGCGTTGCTGACCGGAGGCTGCTGGTTGCCGTAATTCTGGCCGTTACCATTGCCATTGCCGTTCGGATTGCCGTTGCCCTGCTGCGGATAGGGCTGCTGCTGCTGGCCGTTTTGCTGGCCGCCGTTCTGGCTCTGCTGATATTGCTGCTGCTGGAGCTGGTTGGCGGCGAGGATGCGGTAATAATGCTCGGCGTGCTGCAGATAATTCTCCGCCATCACGCGGTCGCCGGAGGAATTGGCGTCGCGGGCGAGCTGCAGATATTTCTCGTAAACATGCGCCGCCGAACCGCGAATCTTGATCTCCGGGCCGCTCGAATCGAAGGTCCGGTTGGGATTGTTCTGCTGTGGCCTGCGGCCACCACGTCCACGCGAGCGTTTCACTTCGGCCCCTTTATACATGACGATGAGTCCGCATGGATCGCGTCCAAAGGCGCGCCGGTACGTGTGACCGCATGAAGTACAGAGCTCATCTTTCCGTTTTGCTCAGGAACCGGCGTCTAGCGCCAGATCGCCCCCGCGATCTTGCCGGACATTGGCCCGGCAGGGGTTCCTGCATCCCTCGGGCGGAACCTATCCGCTCGGCCCAAGGTTTCCAACTGTTTTTTGCAACGCAGCCAAGCTTCAACCAGCCTTATGGGCAACGATGCAACGGGGGATGTCTGAGAGATCGGGTGTGAGGCGGGCGATTTCAAGGCCCCGGCTGCGAAGTATTGCCGAAACGCCCTCTCCCTGCCCTGCGCCAATTTCGAAGACGGCACAACCGCTTGGCGCGAGAAAGCCGGGCGCACAGGCCGCCAGAGAGCGATAGGCATCCAGCCCATCTGCCCCGCCCGCCAGCGCCTCGCGAGGCTCGCGGAAGACCTCTGGCTGGAGTTGTTCCAGCTCCGTCGCGGACAGATAGGGCGGGTTCGAAACCACGATATCGAAGCCGGTTTCTTCGATTTTCTCCCAATCGGCCAGCCGCAATTCGCAGCGTGATTCGAGGCCTGCAGCATTCCGCCGCGCCCAGAAGAGCGCCGCTTGGGAGGCATCGACGCCCAGTCCGCGCGCATTGGGATATTCGTGCAAAAGCGTGATCAAGATGCAGCCGGTGCCGGTGCCGAGGTCGAGGATTTTGAGCGGCGCGCTGCGATCCGGAAACTGGCGCAGGATTTCCTCGATCAGCGTTTCCGTCTCCGGACGCGGCACCAGCGCACCGGGGCCAACGGCGAAATCGCGACTCCAGAATTCCTTTTTGCCGATGAGGTAAGCGACCGGCTCGCGCGCGGCGCGGCGGGCGATGAGGTAATCAAATCGAGAAATAACTTCACCCTCCCCTTGAGGGAGGGTCGAAATTTGCGAAGCGAATTTCGGGGAGGGGTCATGCTTCAGCGCTCCAACGTGACCCCTTCCCGAAAAATTCTTCGAATTTTTCGACCCTCCCTCAAGGGGAGGGTAAAAAGGAATCTCGTTCGTCTCCACACCCAGCACATGCGCCATCAACACGCGCGCATCGAGCCGCGCGGACTCTATTCCCGCGGCGCGCAATTGTTCTGCGCCGCGCGTGAGTGCGTCGCGTGTGTTCACTCCGCCTCCAGCGATGCGAGCTTGGTCGCCTGATCTTCGGTGATGAGAGCGTCGATCACATCGCCCAGTTCGTCGCCGGAAATGATCTTGTCGAGTTTGTAGAGCGTGAGATTGATCCGATGATCGGTGACGCGCCCTTGCGGAAAATTATAGGTGCGGATGCGTTCGCTGCGGTCGCCGGAGCCGACCATGCCCTTGCGCTCGGCGGCGCGCGCACTGTCGATGCGTTCGCGTTCCATGTCGTAGAGCTTGGCCTTCAGCAATTTCATCGCATGGGCCTTGTTCTTGTGCTGCGATTTTTCCGTCTGCTGCGCCACGGCGATGCCGGTGGGAAGATGGGTGATGCGCACCGCACTTTCAGTCTTGTTCACATGCTGGCCGCCCGCTCCCTGCGCGCGATAGACGTCGATGCGCAGATCCTTTTCGTCGATCTGAATATCCACGTCCTCGGCTTCCGGCAGCACGGCCACGGTCGCGGCAGAAGTGTGGATACGCCCGCCCGCTTCTGTGACAGGCACGCGCTGCACGCGATGCACACCGCTTTCGAATTTCAGCTTGGCATAAACGCCCTGCCCCACAATTTCCAGCACCGCATCCTTGATGCCGCCAAGATCGCTTTCGGAAATATCCATCACTTCCGTGCGCCAGCCCTGCAACTGGGCGTAACGCTTGTACATATCCAGCAGATCGGCGGCGAAGAGTGCGGCTTCATCGCCGCCGGTTCCGGCGCGGATTTCCACAATCGCGGAAGATGAATCCGCCGCATCCTTCGGCAGCAATTGCAATTGCAGATCATGTTCGAGTTTTGCGAAGCGGGTTTTCAATTCGCCGCGTTCTTCCTCGGCCATCGCGCGCATGTCGGATTCGACGGTGGAGTCGTTTGCCAGCGCTTCGGCTTCCTTCAATTGCTTTTCGGTTTGCTGATAGGCTTGCACCGCTTCGATAACCGGCGCGAGTTCGGCGTGCTCTTTCGATAATTTCACGAACGACGAACCCGCCTCCCCCGAAGCGAGTTGCGCTTCGATAGACTGGAAGCGGTCGAGCAGACGTTCGAGTTTGGCAGCGGGAATCATTTTGCAACACTACTCCCTCGCCCCCGCGTAGCGGGGGAGAGGGTTGGGGTGAGGGGGTGGTGAAGGATGCGCTCACTGGTCGGGCACCCCCTCACCCTAGCCCTCTCCCCCTGTGGGGGAGAGGGAATGGCAGCGGTGATTTGCATCGCTAAAGCGCCGGTTCGAGGGCTTTGCCGCGGGCGGCTTCGATCTCTTCGGCTTTTTTCTCGCAAAGCTCGACCACATGATCGATGAGCTTGGTGTTTTCCAGTTTGTAGGCCGGTTTGCCGTTCAGATAGATCATGCCGGCGCTGCCACCCGCGCCGCCGCCGGTGAAGCCGAGATCGGTTTCGCGTGCTTCGCCGGGGCCATTCACGACGCAGCCGATGATGGAAAGCGTCATTGGTGTTGCGATGTGCTTGAGCCGGTCTTCCAGCAGCGACACGGTTTCGATCACGTTGAAACCCTGCCGTGCGCAGGAGGGGCACGACACGATGTTCACGCCGCGATGGCGCAAATTCAGCGATTTCAGAATATCGAAACCGGCGCGGATTTCTTCCACCGGATCGGCGGACAGCGACACGCGGATCGTATCGCCGATGCCGCTCCACAGCAGCATGCCCATGCCGATGGAGGATTTCACCGTGCCGCTCATCAGCCCGCCCGCTTCGGTGATGCCCAGATGCAGCGGGTAATCGCAAACTTCCGCAAGCTGCTGATAGGCCGCCACCGCAAGGAACACGTCGGACGCCTTCACGCTGATCTTGAATTCGCGGAAGTCGTTGTCCTCAAGAATCTTCGCGTGATTGAGCGCGCTTTCCACCATCGCTTCGGGGCACGGCTCGCCATAGCGATCCAGCAATTCCTTTTCCAGCGATCCGGCATTGACGCCGATGCGCATGGAGACGCCGTGATCCTTCGCGGCTTGCACGACTTCCTTCACCCGCGCGGCATTGCCGATATTGCCGGGATTGATGCGCAGGCAGGCCGCACCGGCTTGTGCGGCTTCGATGGCGCGTTTGTAGTGAAAATGAATGTCGGCAACGATCGGCACGTTCGAGGCGCGCACGATGGCTTTCAGCGCGGCGGTTGCATCCTCATCCGGGCATGACACGCGCACGATATCGGCGCCCGCTTCTTCCAGCGCGCGGATTTGCGCAATCGTGGCGCGTGCATCGCCGGTGATGGTGTTGGTCATGCTCTGCACGGTGATCGGTGCGTCGCCGCCGACTTCCACATGCCCCACGCGAATCTTCCGCGACTTGCGCCGCGCGATATCGCGATAGGGGCGAATGCTCATTTGCCTGCTCAGCCGGGCTTGTTCGAACGGTCCACAATCGATTGCGGATCGAGCGACAGCGCTTCGGTCATCTGCGATTGCTTGCCGGCCAGGCCCATCGATTGGCCGTCAAGCTCCAGTTGCACCGCGCCGCCATCGGGCGTGGTCAATGTTGCGCCCACGACATCGGGCACGCGATAGGAATCGCCGGGCTGCAGCACGCGGTTGATGAACACGGTATGATCCGGCCCCATCACCAGCACATGCGTCACCTGCGTGGCGCGCAGGATCACGCGCGCATTGGCGTTTTGCAGACCGTATTGATGACCCGGCGGCAATACGGCGGGTGTTTGCGGTGTCGTTTGCGCTGGCGGCGCGATGCTGGCGCTCATGCCTTGCACGGGCGTTGCGGCGGGTGCTGCGTTTTGCGGATTGTTCGCCAGCGCGGGCGGCGCAGTCGTTTGCGCGGCTGCCGGTGGCGGCTGCGTTACATGCGGCTCGATCTTGACGATTGCCTTCGGCGCCATCGCGGCCGGCACGGGTGCGACGGACTCCGACGACAGCATGCGGTCCGCGCTCACCACCAGATGGTAGATGCCGTAGAGGATCAGCCCCGCGACCACGATGGCGATGATCATCCAGCCTTGCGGAAGCTGGCGCTCCTCTTCATGCGCGGGCAATCCGCTGACGGCGGTGGGGCCGGATTCACGACCCGCGATCTCGTTCTTGAAGCGCTCCACGCATTGCACGGCATCGAGGCCGAGATATTCGGCATAGGTGCGCGTGAAGCCCACGGCATAGGTGCGCCCCGGCAGGGCTTCAAGGTTGTCTTCTTCCAGCGCTTCGAGATGGTCTTTGCGGATTTTCAGCGCCCTGGAGACGGTCGCCAGATCGTCGCCCCGCCTCAGCCGCGCTGCCCTGAGATCCTGCCCCACGGTTTCCAGAGGGGCATCGGCCTCCCCGGAGATTTCGCGCAAATGGATGCGGCGGCGGTTCAAGCCGCCCCCTTCGTCAAGGGTCAGGTGGGTTACCTTGGTCATGGCGATAGGAATACCGTCTCCGGCCCCGCCTATCCAGCCAAAGGCCGCATCCGAACGTTATTTTTTCGCGAGAGGAATGGTCACAGGTCCCACACGCCGCCATTTAGCGGCGGCGATCGCCCGCGTTTTCGCGACAATTCTAGTTAGTTGGAACTTCCCGCGGGGCGATTTCCAAAGGACTTGAGCTGGGATTCCACTAACGTCTTTTGCGCCTGTTGCTGGAGATCATCCCATTCGCGCTGCGTGCGGCAAGTCCGCGTGGCGCCCAGACGTGTGCCTGTCGTCGGATCGCCCTGTTTGCACACGATCTTGTCAGGATCGCCGGTCGTGGACGTGGGCGTTGCCGCAGCATCGTCGGCAAAAGCCGCCCCCGCCGAAAGAGCCAAGCCGGCAAACGCCGCTGCAATAATAACCAACCGCATGAAAGCCTCGTTTTAAGATCGACGGCCAAGCTTGGAGGGTGAAAGGGGCGAAAGCAAGGTCACAGGTTAACGGGCCTGTTTCTCACCTTTATTTGAGAACGACCCCGCGCTCCGCCGCGAAGGCCGCGAGCCTCGTGCGCAGGGAATGGTCGGTGCGGCCGCATAATTTATCCACGAATTGGGCGACTTCGCGGGTGTCGAGGCTTCTGACCATCATTTTTATAGGCCCGATATTGGCCGGTTGCATGGAAAGCGTGCGCAAGCCCAAGCCGATGAGAGCCATGGCTTCCAGCGGGCGGCCCGCCATTTCTCCGCAGAGCGAAACATCGCCCGCCGCTTCTGCGGCGCTGTGCACGATCTGGCGGATCAGCGTGAGCGAGGCCGGGTTCAGCGCATCATATCTTTTGGCAACGCGCGGATTGGTCCGGTCCACGGCGAAGACGAACTGGAAAAGATCGTTCGAGCCCACCGACACGAAATCGGCGCTGCGCAAAATCTGCGGCAGCATGAACATCAGCGCGGGCACTTCCAGCATCGCGCCCACCAGCGTCTGGCGCGGCTGAGGCAATCCGAGCAATCGTGCGCGTTCCAGTTCGCGGTCGATCAGCGCGCGCGCCGCATTGAACTCGGCGACATCGCTGATCATGGGCAGAAGAATGCGCAGCGTCTTTCCCGCCGACGCTATCAGCAACGCGCGCACCTGATAGCGCAGCAATGCCGGGCGATCGAGCGCGATGCGGATGGCACGCCAGCCCAGCGCCGGATTTTCCTCGCGTTCCTGCCGCCCATAAGGCAGCACCTTGTCGCCGCCCAGATCGAGCGTGCGGAACACCACCGGCTTGTCGCCCGCCGCGTCGATCACTGCTTTGTAGAAGCCAATCTGATCGGCCAGACGCGGCATCGTCTCGCCGATCATGAATTGCAGTTCGGTGCGGAACAGGCCGACGCCGTCGGCGCCGGTTTCGCTCAAGTGCGGCATGTCGATGAGCAGGCCCGCATTCATCATCAGCTTGATCGGCACGCCGTCTTTCGTGACCGCAGGCAGATCGCGCACGGATGCGATCTCCGCCACACGTTGCGCCCGCACCGCCTGACGCACGCGAAATGCCGCCACGATTTCCGGCGGAGGGCGCAATTGCACGTCGCCGGTTTCGCCGTCCACGACGATCACGTCGCCGGCCCGCGCCGTGTCGGATATGCCTTCGATATTGCCCACCAGCGGCACGCCCATTGCGCGCGCCACGATGGCGACATGCGAAGTGGGTGCGGCTTCTTCCAGAACCAGCGCCATCAATTTGTCGCGGGGAAAATCGAGCAGTTCCGCAGGCCCCATCGCGCGCGCGATGAGGATCGTTTCCGGCGGTAATTCCGCGGGCGCGCCGTCGCCGCGCAGATGACGCTGCAGGCGGCGCGCGAGATCTTCCAGATCGTGCAGGCGCTCGCGCAGGAACGGATCGTCCGCGCGCGCCACGCGCAACCGCAATTCATCCTGCACGCGTTCGACGGCGGCCTCGGCGGTGAGGCCCGTGCGCACCGCATCGCGCAGGCGCTGCTGCCAGCCCTGATCCTGCGCGAACAGCCGATAGGCCTCGATCACTTCGCGGCTCTCACCGGTAAGATCGAGTTCGCTGGAATCCAGCATGTCGTCCACCGACACGCGCAATTCGTTGAGCGCGCCGTCCAGCCGGTCGAGTTCGGCTTGCGGATCGTCGGCGATCATGCGGTCCACGCGCACGCGCGGCTCATGCAGCACGACGCGGCCCACCGCCACGCCATCCGACAAACCGTCGCCGCGGAAGGTGCGCGGGCGATCCGAACGCAATTCCGGCTCGTCCAGTTCGGCAATGTCGAACAGCGCGCCATGGGCCACGACTTCGGCCAGCACCATGGAAACGGTTTGCAGCGCCTCGACTTCTTCCTCGTCATATTGGCGCGCGGCGCGGTTCTGCACCGTCAGCACGCCATAGACCTGCCCGCCGCGCACGATGGGCACGCCGAGGAACGAGCGATACGGGTCTTCACCGGTTTCCGGGCGGTAGGCGAACGCGGGATGCGAAGGCGCGTCGCTGAGATTCACCGGCTCGGCGGTTTCCGCCACGAGGCCCACAAGGCCCTCGCCTGCCCGCAGCCGCGTGCGATGCACGGCGGCGGGGTTAAGACCTTCGGTGGCGAAGAGTTCCAGCGCATTGCCCGCGCGGCGCAGATAGATCGAGCAGACCTCCGCCACCATATTGGCGGCGATCACCATCACGAGCTTGTCCAGCCGCGTCTGCGCGCTGACCTGCTCGGCCATGATCTCGCGCAAACGGCGCAGCAGGATGCGCGGGCCGCCTGCGCCGACGGCAGGCATCAGCGCGCCCCTGTGGGGCTAGCGAATCTCTCAGGCCACATCCAGCTCATAGGCCGAATGTAGAGCACGCACGGCCAATTCGACATACTCCTCGGCGATCAGCACCGAGACTTTGATTTCCGATGTAGAAATCACCTGAATGTTGATCCCCTTCTCCGACAGCGTGCGGAACATGGTCTGCGCCACGCCGGGATGCGCGCGCATGCCGATGCCGATGATCGACACCTTCGCCACATTGCCGTCCGAGGTCAGGTCCTTGTAGCCGATCTGGGGTGCGGCCTTCTCGATGGCATCGAGCGCGCGGGCCAGATCGCTGCGGCTGACCGTGAACGTCAGGTCGGTCTTGCGCCCGTCGGCCGAGACGTTCTGCACGATCATATCGACGTTCACGCCCGCATCGGCCAGCGGCCCGAAGATGGCGGCGGCGATGCCCGGCTGGTCGTTGATCCGGTGCAGCGTGATCTTCGCCTCGTCGCGGGAATAGGCGATGCCGGTGACGGGTTTCTTCTCCATGATGTCTTCCTCGTCGCAAACGATGGTGCCGCCGGTGTCGGGAGTGAAGGTGGAAACCACGCGCACGGGCACGCGGTGAAGCATGGCGATTTCGACGGAGCGGGTCTGCAGGACCTTCGCGCCCAGCGAGGCCATCTCCAGCATTTCCTCGAAGGCGATTTTTTCCAGCCGCCGGGCCTTGGGGACGATGCGGGGGTCGGTGGTGTAGACGCCGTCCACATCCGTGTAGATATCGCAGCGGTCCGCTTTCAGCGCCGCCGCAACCGCGACTGCACTGGTGTCCGAACCGCCACGGCCCAGAGTGGAAACCCGATTGTCCGGGGCCACACCCTGAAAGCCCGCGATTACCGCCACCTGCCCTTGGCTGAGCCGTTCGTTCAGCCGCGTGGGATCGATTCCCTCGATCCGGGCCGAGCCGTGCATGGCCGAGGTATTGATCGGGATCTGCCAGCCGAGCCAGGAGCGCGCATTGACGCCGATATTGTCGAGCGCCACGGAGAGAAGCCCCGCCGTGATCTGCTCGCCCGCGGCCACGATCACGTCGTATTCGCGTGCGTCATGCAGCGGCGACAGTTCGCGCGCCCAGCCCACCAGCTTGTTGGTCTCCCCAGCCATGGCGGAGACCACCACGGCCACCTGATGGCCTCGATCCACCTCGCGCTTCACCAGCCCGGCGACGTGGCGGATACGGTCGAGGTCGGCCACCGAGGTGCCGCCGAATTTCATAACAATCTTGGTCATCGCCTTGCGGGATTCTGCTGCGCGGGGGCATACATAGACGCAAAGCGCCAATTCCCTCAACGGCACCCATGACCGCACCGTCTGCCTCCATCGATCCCGGCGAAATCGCCAAATTCTCGGCCATGGCGGAGCAATGGTGGGACCCCGCGGGCAAATTCGCGCCGCTGCACAAATTCAATCCGGTGCGGCTGAAGTTCATCCGCGAGACGGCAGCGGCGCATTTCGGCCGCGACCCCAAATCGCTGAAACCTTTCGAAGGTCTCTCGCTGCTCGATATCGGTTGCGGCGGCGGGCTGCTCTGCGAGCCGATGGCGCGGCTGGGCTTCAAGGTGCTGGGCGCGGACGCCGCCGAGAAGAATGTGAAGACGGCCGCCGCGCATGGCGCAGGGCTGGGCATCGATTACCGCTGCACTACCGCCGAAGCGCTGGCCGAGGAAGGTGCACGCTTCGATGCCGTGCTCAACATGGAAGTGGTGGAGCATGTGGCGGACCTCTCCGCCTATCTCGCGGCGTGCTCAAAGCTGATCGCGCCCGGCGGATTGATGTTCGTCGCTACGATCAACAAAACGCTGAAGTCGCTCGCGCTCGCCAAGATCTGCGCGGAATATGTTCTCAACTGGGTGCCGCGCGGAACGCATGACTGGAACCGCTTCATCGAGCCCGCGCGCCTTCGCGCAATGCTCGAAGAAAACGGACTCAACATATTGAAAACCCAAGGTGTCGCCTTCGATCCACTGGCATGGGATTGGCGGCTGTCGCGGGATACGGACGTGAATTATATGGTGGTGGCTGAAAAACAAAAATGATTGTCATCCCCGGCGAGCGCGTAGCGCGAGGGAAGGGGACCCAGGTAGTCAGAGCAGCGCGAACTTTACAATTTGAATCTGGATTTTCTTTCCACACCAAGCGGTATCACCACCTGGGTCCCCTTCCCTCTCATCGCGCGTAATACGCGCGATGCTCGCCGGGGATGACAATATTTAGTTGATATCCCCCGCATCCGGTAGCGGCGTGATCTCGACGCCCTCGTCCACCAGCGCTTCGGCTTCTTTCGGCGAGGCCTCGCCGTAGATGTCGCGTTCTTCGGACTCGCCGTAATGGATCTTGCGGGCCTCGTCGGGGAATTCCTTGCCGACATATTCGACATTCTCTTCGACATGCTTGCGCAGGCCCATAGCGAATTGCTTGGCCTGACGCAGCATGTCGGGGGCGGCCGATTTGCGTTCGCCAACGGTGCTCGGCACGGCGGGCGACATGATCGCCTTCTCGATTTTGCGGTCGTTGCAGACCGGGCACATTAGCTTGTTCTCCGCCGCCTGCTCGTCATAGGCGGCCATGGAGTTGAACCAGCCTTCGAAGAGGTGGCTCTTGGAACATTGGAGTCGGTAAACAATCACGCGAAAATTCCTCAACGAAGCAATGATTATACAGGATAGGCACGAAAAGCCCTATGGTCCCTCGAAAGCCCGGTCATGCTGCAGATTCGGAACGCGCGCTCGCGCGTCGGTTGAGAGCGCAGGACCAATGTCCGCGAAGATCACGCCCGGATCGACGCCGCCTTCGGCCAGCACTTCGCCCCATGGCGCAACGATCAGGCTGTGGCCGTAAGTGCGCCGTCCATTCGCATGCAATCCGCCTTGCGCGGGCGCGATCACGAACGCGCCGTTCTCGATGGCCCGCGCGCGCAGCAGCGTGTGCCAATGCGCCTTACCGGTGGTTTCGGTGAAGGCCGATGGCACCGTCAGCATGAACGCGCCGGATTTGGCGAGCGCGCGATAAAGCTGCGGGAAGCGCAGATCGTAGCAGATGGTCAGGCCGATTCTGCCCCACGGCGTATCGGCAAGCACCGCGCGGTTGCCGCCTGCCACCGTGTTGGACTCGCGATATTTCTCGCCGGACGGCAGATCGACATCGAAGAGATGGATCTTGTCATATTGCGCGGCGATGCGGCCCTTGGGATCGATCAGGTATGAACGGTTCGCGGTTTTGGTTTCGCTCACCTTGATCGCCAGCGATCCGATCAGCAGCCACACTTTCAATTCTTCCGCCAGCGCGCGGAACGCGGGCAAGGCAGGATCGGAATTTTCGGGGAAACTGCGCTCCAGTTTCGCGCCGCCATCGGGCGCCATCAGCGTGGTGTTTTCCGGCGTAGCGATGAAATCCGCGCCCGCCGCTTTCGCCTCGCGGATCAGCGCGGATGCGGTCTTGATATTCTCATCCACATCATCAGAGGATCGAAGCTGCACACAGGCTGCGCGGAACATGCTCATCCCGCCAGCAGGGAATCGAGTTCGCCTGCGCGCTCCAGCGCATAAAGCTCGTCGCAGCCGCCGACATGGACGTCGCCCACGAAAATCTGCGGCACGGTGCGCGCGCCGCCGGATTTCGCCAGCATGGTTTCGCGCGCGTCTGCATCCATGAAAATGTCCACCTCGTCCACGGCCACGCCTTTTTTGCGCAGCAACGCCTTGGCCCGCACGCAATAGGGGCAGATCGGTGTCGTGTACATGGTGACTTTGGGCATCGTCAGACTCAGCGAAACCGTCATATTTTATATAGTCGTGCTCGCCGGACGCACAACGCGCGCCAGCGTCACAACCAGAACGTGGGCCGCACCGGCCCTTTTCAGGGCGCGGGCGCAGGCATCCAGCGTCGCCCCGGTTGTGTAGACGTCGTCCACCAGCAGGACGGATTTTCCCGCCACCGCCGCGGAAGCGGCCTTGAAGGCACCGCGCACATTGCGCCGCCGCGCCTTGGCCGATGGCATTTCGCCCTGACTGGGCGTAGGGCGGATGCGGCTCAGCGCCAGTGGATCGGAATGTTTGCCGGTCAGCCGCCCCAGCTTCTGAGCCAAAAGCGCGGATTGGTTGAACCGCCGCCGCCACAGCCGCCAGCGATGCAGCGGCACCGGGATGATCAGATCGGCCTCGGCCAGCAGCTCGCGCCCGCCGCGCTCCAGCCAGCGCGCCAGCGGCGGCACCAGATCGTGCCGGTCAGGCCGCTTCAGCGCCAGAACGAGGCTTTTGCTGATGTCGTCATACGCCATCACCGAACGCGCGCGATCGAAGGCAGGCGGTTTGGAATGGCAGGCGGCGCAGAGCGTATCGCTGCCGGGGTCGAATTCGAACGGCAAGCCGCAGCGCGCGCATACCGGGCCGTCGAGGAAATTGATTTTGCTCCAGCATGTGGCGCACAGCCCATGCGCGCCGCCCGTCGCCACGCGGCAGGAAATGCAGAGCGGCGGATAGATGGTGTCGAGCACCGCGCCCCCCAAATCGCGCATCAGCCGCGTCCCCTCGCCCATCCCCGCCATGAGCACTAATCTACGCTGCCATGCTCCGAGATGCGATTCCGTGATTCCGCAGATTTTCGACCGCCGCACCTATGCCATGCGCCGCGCCCGCGGTGGCGAAAGCTTTCTGGTGCGCGAGGCGGCCATGGGACTGGCCGACAGGCTGGCGCCGGTGACGCGGCATTTCCAGAATGCGCTCGATCTGTCGTCGCGCGATGAGAGCTTCGAAATTCTCAAGCCATTTGCCGCGAACTGGACGCGAACGTTTCTCTCGGGCGGTGTGATCATCGCCGATGAAGAAGCATTGCCCTTTCCGCCGGAGACGTTCGATCTCGTCACTTCGGTGCTGTCGCTGCATGCGGTGAACGATCTGCCGGGCGCGCTAGTACAAATCCGCCGCGCGCTGAAGCCGGATGGACTTTTTCTGGCGGCGCTGTTCGGCGGCGAAACGCTGAACGAATTGCGCACCGCATTCGCGGCTGGCGAAAGCGATGTCACGGGCGGCATCAGTCCGCGTGTTTCGCCTTTCGCAGATGTGCGCGCGCTGGGCGCATTGTTGCAGCGCGCGGGCTTTGCGTTGCCGGTGGCCGACAGCGAACGCACCTCGGTGCGCTACGGCAAATTCGAAACGCTGGTTGCCGATCTGCGCGCGCTTGGCGAAACCAATGCTCTGACCGAGCGCCGCCGCGTGCCGCTGTCACGCGCCGTGCTCGCGGCGACGCTGGCGCATTATTCCGGCGCAGACGGCAAATTCCCCGCCACCTTTGACATCGTCTATCTCACCGGCTGGGCGCCGCATGAAAGTCAGCAAAAACCGCTCGCACCGGGCAGCGCACGCACGCGATTGGCCGATGCATTGGGAACGGTGGAGAAATCGGCTGGTGAGAAAGTGAAGGAGGAATAGTTCTACTTCGTAACCGCGGCAAGCTTGTCGAAGAACATCGACTTCACATTTCCGCCGAGCAAATCCACCGCCCCGACGATGACGATGGAAAGCGCGCCTGCGATCATCGCATATTCGATTGCGGTTGCGCCGCGTTCGTCGGTCCAGAAATCCATCAGAGAAGATCGCGCAGCATCGGGATGAGCGGCAGGTCCGCCGGCGGCATCGGGTACGAGTGCAAGTCGCGCGGCTTCACCCATTTGATCGCCTGACCTTCCCGCGGCATCACTGTGCCTTCCCATCGCCTGCAAATGTAGAGCGGCATGAGCAAATGAAAATCCGGATAGGCGTGGGAAGCGAATGTGAGCGGCGCCAGGCATGCGTGCCTGATCGTGATCGAAAGCTCCTCGTGAAGCTCCCGTATCACCGTGTCTTCCGGGCGCTCTCCCGGTTCCACTTTGCCGCCTGGAAATTCCCATAACCCCGCCATACTTTTTCCCGGGGGGCGCTCTGCAATCAGCACGCGCCCATCGGGATCGACCAGCGCACATGCCGCAACGAGTACCAAAGCGGATTGCGGCATAAGCATCTCCAGTCTCAGCTATGCGCGATTAATGTGTTGCTAAGAATTGCCCCAAAAACACCAGCAAATGCCGCGGAACCTGTTCAAGAACGATACACTTAGCTGCGATAGGAACCGTTGATGTCGATATAGCCATGCGTGAGATCGCAGGTCCAAATCCGCGCCTTGCCCTTGCCGATTCCCATGTCGATGGCGATGTTCACCTCGCGTCCCGACACCGCCTTGGTCGCTGCGGCCTCATTGTAGTTCGGCGAACGCTCGCCTTTTTCGGCTACCGTTTGTTCACCAAAAGCGATTTTGAGTTTGTCGCGGTCCGCCGGTTCGCCCGCTTTCCCCACCGCCATGACAACGCGGCCCCAATTGGCGTCATTGCCGGCGATGGCGGTTTTCACCAGCGGCGAATTGGCGACGGAGAGGCCGATCCTGCGCGCGGATTCATCGGACTCCGCGCCCGACACATCGATGCGGATCAGCTTCTGCGCGCCCTCGCCGTCGCGCACGATCTGCAGCGCGAGATTGAGCAGCACTTCGTCCAGCTTCTTCGCAAATTCGTTCAGCCGCTTGTCGCTGACTTTTGTGATGCTCGGATGATGCGCGCCCTTGCCGGTTGCGAACATCAAGAGCGTATCGCTGGTGGAGGTGTCGCTGTCCACGGTGATGGCGTTGAAGGAATCCTTCACGCCGCGCGACAGCAATTCCTGCATCACGCTCGCGGGCAAATTCGCATCCGTGAACACGAAGGACAAAAGCGTGGCCATGTCCGGCGCGATCATGCCGGAGCCCTTGGCGATGCCGTTGATCGTGACCTTGTGGCCGTCGATCATGGCGCTGGCGGTTGCGAGTTTCGGAAACGTGTCCGTGGTCATGATGGCTTCGGCGGCGGCGCGCCATCCCCCCGCTGCACCCGCTTCGCCGAGCGCGCCCAGGATGCGGATGATCTTCTGCGCGGGCAGCGGTTCGCCGATCACGCCGGTAGAGGCGAGGAAAACCTCCTGTGCCTTGCAGCCCACCACAGCGGCCGCACTTTGCGCGATGTCGCGCGTGCCTTCCTGACCGATCTTGCCGGTGAAGGCGTTCGCGTTGCCGCTGTTCACCACCAGCGCGCGCGCCACGCCCGGCTTGATCTGTTCCTTGCACCAATTGACGGGTGCCGACGCGGTTTTGGATTTCGTGAAGACGCCCGCCACCTGCGTGCCCGGCGCGAACACCGCCAGCAGCACATCCGTGCGGTCCTTGTAGCGAACCCCCGCCTCGCCCGTGGCCAGCCGCACGCCCGCCAGCGGCGGCAGATTGGGATAGGTTTTCGGCGCCAGCGGCGAAACGGCCTTGGGCGACGCTTTGCCGCTGCCGGTTTTCACCTTGCCCGCGCCCACTTGCCCCTTCGCCATGGCCTTAAATCCCCTATGCCTTTGGGAGGGGCGGAATAGGCTGGAATCGCTCGAATTGACAAGGGGGGAGGCGGTTCTTATCTCTGCCCGGCGCATGGCCGGGCGCGCACCGGCTCATGGGCGTTCGCCGGGACGGCTGCTCCAGGCATAACGGGCCACCCGGCTCCAGAGGAATTTCATGTTCGGTTGGACGCGTTTCTTGCAATGGCTCTTCGGCTCCTCGAACGAGCGCCGGCTGAGGCCTGCCTTCAAACGCATCGAAGGCATCAACGCCTTCGAACCGGCCATGAAGGCCAAATCCGATGACGAGCTGAAGGCCATGACGCCCGCCTTCCGCGAACGGCTGAAGAACGGCGAGACGCTGGACGACATCCTGGACGAAGCTTTTGCCGTGGTGCGCGAGGCGGCCATCCGCACGCTCGGCCAACGGCATTTCGATGTGCAGCTCGTCGGCGGCATCGTTCTGCATGACGGCAAGATCGCTGAAATGAAGACCGGCGAAGGCAAAACGCTGGTCGCCACCCTGCCCGTCTATCTGAATGCGCTGGCGGGCGAAGGCGTGCATGTCGTCACCGTGAACGATTACCTCGCCAAGCGCGACGCCGATTGGATGGGCCAGATCTACCGCTTCCTCGGGTTGACGGTCGGCTGCATCGTGCACGGGCTAACCGATGACGAGCGCCGCGCGGCGTATAATTGCGACGTCACTTACGGCACCAACAATGAATTCGGCTTCGATTATCTTCGCGACAATATGAAGTATTCGATGTCCACCATGGTGCAGCGCGGGCATTCCTACGCCATCGTGGACGAAGTGGACTCGATCCTGATCGACGAAGCGCGCACGCCGCTGATCATTTCGGGGCCGACCGACGACCAGACCGAAGTGTACCGCACCGTCGATGCGCTGATCCCGAAACTGGATAAGACCCATTACGATCTGGATGAAAAGCAGCGCTCCGTCACGCTCACCGAATCCGGCAACGAGTTCATCGTCGGGTTGCTGCGCGAGGCGGGATTGCTGGAAACCGGCGATCTCTACGACATCGAAAACATCAACATGGTCCATCACGTCAATCAGGCGCTGAAGGCCCACACGCTGTTCCTGAAAGACCGCGATTACATCGTGAAGGACAGCAAGGTCATCATCATCGATGAATTCACGGGCCGCATGATGGAAGGCCGCCGTTATTCCGAAGGCCTGCATCAGGCGCTGGAGGCAAAGGAAAACACCGTCATCCAGCCGGAAAACGTGACGCTCGCTTCCATCACCTTCCAGAATTATTTCCGGCTCTACGAAAAGCTGGCCGGCATGACGGGCACCGCGCTGACCGAAGCGGCCGAGTTCATGGACATCTACAAGCTCGATGTCATGGACATTCCAACCAATCTTCCCGTGATGCGCAGCGACGCCGATGACGAAGTCTATCGCACGACCGATGAGAAGAACGACGCCATCATCGCGCTGATCGAGGATTGCAAAAAACGCGGTCAGCCCATTCTGGTCGGCACCACATCCATCGAAAAATCCGAGCAGCTTGCGAGCCTGCTGAAAAAGCGGGGTATCGACCGCAATGTTCTGAACGCGCGCTTTCACGAAACCGAAGCCACGATCGTCGCGCAGGCTGGCGTTTCCGGCACCGTCACCATCGCCACCAACATGGCGGGCCGCGGTACCGATATTCAGCTCGGCGGCAATGCCGATATGCGCATCCGTACCGAACTCGCGGGCATCATCGACGAAGCCGAACTTGCCTCGCGCACCGCGCAAATTCGCGCCGAAGTGGCGGCGGACAAAGAGCGCGCGCTCGCCGCGGGCGGATTATATGTGGTCGGCACCGAGCGCCATGAAAGCCGCCGCATCGACAATCAGTTGCGCGGCCGTTCGGGCCGTCAGGGCGATCCGGGCGCCTCGAAATTCTTCCTGAGCCTGCAGGACGATCTGATGCGCATCTTCGGATCGGAGCGCATGGACGCGCTGCTGCAACGCCTCGGCCTCGAAAAAGGCGAAGCGATTGCGCATCCCTGGGTGAACAAAGCGCTGGAAAAAGCGCAGCAAAAGGTCGAAGCGCGCAATTTCGAAATCCGCAAGAACATCCTCAAATACGACAACGTGCTGAACGACCAGCGCCGCGTGATCTTCGAGCAGCGCAAGGAAATCATGGGCGCGGACGATGTCAGCGACGAGATCGCCGATTTCCGCGATCAGGTGGTGGTGGAGCTTGTCGCCCGTCACATTCCCGAAAAAGCGTACCCTGAGCAATGGGACGCGCCGGGTCTGGAATCGGAAGTCGACAAGATATTCGGCCTCAATCTTCCGGTGCATGACTGGACGAAGGAAGAAGGCATCGCCGACGAGGAAGTGCGCGAGCGTATCCGCAAAGCGGTGGAAACCCGCGCCGCCGAGCGCACCGCCAATGTCGGCGCCGACATCATGCGCTATGTCGAAAAGACGATCCTGCTGCAAACGCTGGATCACGATTGGCGCGAGCACATCGTCAATCTCGATCACCTTCGCCAATATGTCGGCCTGCGCGGCTATGGCCAGCGCGATCCGCTGAACGAATACAAGAGCGAAGCGTTCGAATTGTTCGAGGCGCTGCTCATCAAGATGCGCGTCGATGTCGTGCGCCAGTTGATGCATCTGCAGATCAATACGGAAGCCCCGCCGCCCGCGCTGACCGAACCGCAGCGCATCACCGCCAGCCACATCAACGCGACCACCGGCGAAGACGAAATGGCGCCACCGGAGCAAACCGGCAATATGCGCATCGTGCGCATGCTGAACGTGCCGGTGAACCCGAACGATCCCACCACCTGGGGCAAAGTTCAGCGCAACGCTCTGTGCCCCTGCGGCTCAGGGCGCAAGTTCAAGCACTGCCACGGGGCGCTGGTGTGAGCGCGGCCGCTGCCCGCCCGTTCAAGGTTGACGTTCCGCAAAACACGCTCGATGCGATCCGCTCCAAAGTCGCCGCTTACGAATGGCATGAGATGCCGCGCGGGCCGGGGCTGGAAGGAAGCTGGGCCTACGGCGCCAATCTCGATTTCATGAAGGAGCTTTGTGCTTACTGGGTGGATGGTTACGACTGGCGCAAATGGGAAGCGGAGCTGAACCGCTTTCCGCAATTCACCGCACCCGTCGATGGCATCGACGTTCATTTCTATCGCGTGGAAGGTTCGCACCCTCGCCCGCTGATCCTGACACATGGCTGGCCGGGATCGGTATTCGAATTCCTGCACATCATCGAAAAACTTGCGCATCCCGAACGCTTCGGCGGCGATGCGAAGGACGGTTTCACGGTGATCGTGCCGTCGCTGCCGGGTTATGGATTCTCCGGCAAACCGCAGCGCCCCATTTCTCCGCGCACGGTCGGACGCCTGTTCGATACGCTGATGACGGATGTGCTGAAATTGCCCGATTATATTGCGCAAGGCGGCGATTGGGGCTCGGCGGTTTCCGGCTGGATGGGCTATGAGGGCAAGGGCTGCCGCGCGGTGCATCTGAACATGTTCGGCTGGCGCTCGCCCGGCGTGGACGCGGAAACCGACGAAGAAAAACAATATGCCAAGCGCGCTGCCATGCTGTTCGACATGGAAGGCGCCTATTTCCGCGAGCAGTCCACAAAACCGCAAACATTGTCTTACGCGATGATGGATTCTCCGGTGGGCGCGTGCGCG
This sequence comes from Rhizomicrobium sp., assembly GCA_035944195.1. Lineage (GTDB taxonomy): Bacteria > Pseudomonadota > Alphaproteobacteria > Micropepsales > Micropepsaceae > Rhizomicrobium. The sequence goes on from DASZBL010000008.1 coordinate 64,400, forward strand.
TGGATCGTGGAGAAATTCCATGGCTGGTCGGACCGCGCGCGCGGCTTCGAGAATATCTATTCGAAGGATCAATTGCTGACGAATGTGATGATCTATCTTGTCACCCGCAGCTTTAACACGGCGACATGGCTTTATCGCGGATTGTTCGAAGATTTTTCCGGCGAGACCGTGCCGGCGAAAGCGCGCATCGAAAAGCCGGTGGGAATCGCGAATTTCCCCGTCGATCTCATTCCCTTCCCGCCGCGCAGCCTTGTCGAGCGGCACGTGAATGTCGCGCGCTGGACTGATTTCAAGGAGGGTGGCCATTTCGCGGCGATGGAACGGCCCGACGATCTGGTGGGCGACATCCGTGCCTTTGCGCGGATGCTCGACTAGGCGACGAGGTTGCGCCCGATGGCGAGATATTTTTCGCGCCGCGCTTTTCGCACTTCATCGCGCGTCAGATGATTCATCTCCGACAGCGCCTGCGAGATTTTCTCGCCGACCGCGTTCATCGCTTCTTCCGGCGCGCGATGCGCCCCGCCCGGCGGCTCGGGCACGATGCCGTCGATGATCTTCAATTCCAGCAGATCCTGCGCCGTTATCTTCATGGCGGCTGCCGCATCCTGCGCCTTGTCGGAACTGCGCCAGAGTATCGACGCGCAGCCCTCCGGCGAAATCACGGCATAGATCGAATGCTCGAGCATATAAACCCGGTTCGCCACCGCGATACCCAGCGCCCCGCCCGACATGCCTTCGCCGATGATGGTCGCCACAAACGGCACGCCGAGATTGAGGCTCGCCTGCGTGGAGCGCGCAATTGCTTCGGCCTGCCCGCGCTCCTCGGCACCGACGCCTGGATATGCGCCTTGCGTATCGGCGAACGAAATCACGGGAATGTTGAAACGGTCCGCCAACTCGAACAGCCGCTGCGCCTTGCGATATCCTTCGGGCATCGCCATACCGAAATTGTGCTTCAGGCGGCTCTTGGTATCGTTGCCCTTCTCATGACCGACCACCGCAACCGAGCGGCCACGGAAGCGGCCGAGCCCCGCCACGATGGCGCGGTCCTCGCCGAACAGCCGGTCGCCCGCCAGCGGCGTGAAATCGTCGATCAGATGCGACACGTAATCGGAGAAATGCGGCCGCGCGGGATGACGCGCCACCATCGCCTTCTGCCACGGCGTCAGCTTGGAGTAGGTTTCATTGATGAGCTGGTTGGCCTTGGTCTGCAGGCGCGCGACGTCGTCCTTGATGTCCATCGTGGAGTCGGCCGCGGCAAGCGCGCGCAGCTCCACGATTTTGCCTTCGAGTTCGGCGATGGGACGTTCAAATTCCAGATAAGCGTGCATCGTCTCTCGGGAACAAAAGCGGGCCGAAGGTGGCAAGCAGCCGCGGCCATGTCAACAAATGCAAATCCGGCCGGAACGGCTTTATAACGGTTGAGGAGGGCAAAAGGATATGATCATGCGATTGACGCTGGTTCTGCTGGGATTTTTCCATTTGGTGAACGGCCTCGTCATGCTGGTGGCGCCGGATCAATGGTACGCCATGGTTCCGGGCGTGGTGCAATCGGGCCCGTTGAATCACCACTTTGTCGCCGATATCGGGATGGCATTCCTTGCCAGCGGCGCGGGCATGATGCTGGCGTGGCGGAGGGGCGCTGCGGCGGCGGCATTCGCGCTCGCGGGCGCCACATTCCCCGCGCTGCACGCGCTGGTTCACGTCCGCGAATGGATCGCGGATGGTATTCCGTCCGATCCGAAGCGCATGGCCTCTGACGCCATTCTGGTAATGGTGGTGAGTTTTGTGGGATTTGCGCTTGCATGGATGCGGGCGCGCCGGGAAGGAGTTGTGTGATGCTCAAATGGTTGTTCCACCGCGAGGCGCGGAAGATGGAAAGCAAATACGGCTATGACGCGACCTATATGCATGAATTGGCCGATTTGTCCGAGAGCGCGTTCATCCGCTTTGCGATGATCCAGACTGCGGGCGGAACATTCCGCGGCGGTGCAGCGGCGAATGCGTGGTTCGCTGCCGGAATAGCGGGCGCGCTGGTTGAGGATTGCGGGCCTTGCGTGCAGATCGCGTCCGACATCGCCATCGAGCAAGGCATGAATGGCGAGATCATCAAGCAGCTTTTATCCGGCGCGCCGACCGATTCCGATGCGCAACTCGGCTTCGATTATGCGCGTGCGCTGCTCAATGGGTCGGACAATCTTGACGATCTGCGCGAGAGGATCGAGAAGAAATGGGGCAAGCCCGCGCTGATGGCGCTGACGTTGCGCGCGATGACGGCGCGGAATTTCCCGGTGATAAAGCGCGCGCTGGGGCACGCGAAAACCTGTCAGAAAATTCGCATCGGCAATGCCGATATCGCGGTGAATCAGGCGCTGAAAGTCGCCTGATGCGCGTCAACCCCGCTCGCGGATCATCTGCATCTGCTTGACGATGACATGGGCCTGCCGGATCGAGGCCGCGTCGATCAGCACGCCCTTCAGCGCCACGGCGCCGAAACCGGTCGCATGGCCTTCTTTCAGCGCCGCAAGAATCGCTTCCGCGCGTTCCACTTCCTTGGCCGGCGGCGTGTAGATTTCGTTGGCGAGTGCGACCTGGCTCGGATGGATCGCCCATTTGCCTTCGCAGCCGAGAATCGCGGTGCGGTTGGCCTGCACGCGAAAACCATCCGCATCGGAATAATCGCCGAACGGTCCGTCGATCGGCACGAGGCCATGCGCGCGCGCGGCCTGCACCAGGCGGAACATCGGATAATGCCACAGATCGTTCCAATGGCGCTGGCGCGCCTTGCCTTCTTCGGCATCGGTGAGCATCACGTAATCCGCATTGCCGCCGCCGATATTCGTCGTGCGCATGCCCTGACTGGCCGCGTAATCGGCCGCGCCGAAATGCAGGCTTTCGAGACGGCGCGAAGCGCTCGCAATGGCGTCGATATTGGTGAGGCCGGAAACCGTCTCGATAATAACTTCGAGCCCGATATTCTTCTTGCGGCCGATATGATTTGAGGCCTGCGTGATCAGCATGTCGATGGCATAGACATCCGAACCGTTCCCCACTTTGGGGATCATGATCGCATCCAGCCGCTCGCCGCCTTTTTCCACCAGCGCCAGCACATCGCGGTAGCACATATTGGTGTCGAGCCCGTTGATGCGCACGGTGACGGTCTTGTTTCCCCAATCGATCTCGTTCAGCGCCCGCACGACGTTGTCGCGCGCGCCCTCCTTGTTTTCGGGGGCGACGGCATCTTCCAGATCGAGGCATACGACGTCGGCCGCGCTCGCCGCGGCCTTCTCGAACAGCGCGGGGCGCGAGCCGGGCACGAAGAGTTTGGACCGGTAAAGGCGGGTCGGGGCGCGGCGTTCGATCGGGGTGAAGCTCACGGAAAATGCTCCTCGAAATGGGTTCGGAAATTGGCCGGATGGCGCCGTCGCGTCAACCGGGACGCTTTGCCGCTTTCTTCGTTTTCCTCACTTTCGACAGTGGATGGGCGCTGGCAATGACCGCCTGCAGATGATCTCCCGCCACATGGGTATAGATCTGGGTGGTGGCGATATCGGCATGGCCGAGCAGGGTCTGAACGCTGCGCAAATCGGCGCCGCCCTCCACCAGATGCGTGGCGAAGGCATGACGCAGCACATGGGGCGAAAGTTTCGCCGGATCGATGCCGGTCTTTGACGCCAGTTCCTTCAGCATCTGATGGCAGCGCCGCCGCGTGATATGCGCTTCGGCACCGCGCGACGGGAACAGGAATTTCTCGGAACGCGTTCGCGCGGCGCCGCGCGGCAGGAATTCATCGCGCACCTTGAGATATTCCTTGATCGCCTTTTGCGCGCTCCGGTTCAACGGCGCGAGACGCTCCTTGTTGCCCTTGCCGCGGATGAAGATGAAACCGTTCTTCGTTTTCGCGGATGCCAGCGGCAGCGCCACAAGTTCCGACACGCGCAAGCCGGCAGCGTAGAGAATCTCAAGCATCGCAGCCAGGCGGAAGCTTTCCGAAGTCCTGCGCCCTTTATCGTCAACATATTCTTCCATTGCCGCGTCGATCAGGCGCTTCACATCGCCGGGCGACAATATCTTCGGCAACGGGCGTTTGCGGCGCGGGGCGTCGATGGCGTTGGTGGGGTCGTCGGTGCGGATGCCTTCGGAATAGAGGAACATAAAGAATTGGCGCAACGCCGAGAGTTTTCTCGCCTGCGAGGACGGCGCCATGCCCGATGCTGTCAGTCCGCCGAGATAATGTTTCACATCCTCGCGGCTTGCGGTGCGCAGCGACGCCTTGCGCTTTGTGAGCGTTGCGCTCAGATCGGCGAGGTCGCGGCGATAGGCATCCAGCGTGTTCGCGCTGGTGCCGCGCTCGGCGCTCATCATGTCGAGGAAGGATTCGAGCAGCGGGGCGTCAGCTCGGGAAGCGGTCATTCGGCACGACCTGCTCATAGCTATGGTGCGGCGCTTTCAGCGTACCGGCGTAGATCGCGAGCCCCACTGCGCCGAGAAGCAAAAGAACCAGAACCGCCAGGCCCAAACGTGCTGTCCAACTCATATCCGCCATTTCTTTCTCCCCCGGCCCGCCGCTTATGTGGCGGAAAGCGGGGCCGGCCCGCAAGCCCCATTGGCAGAAATTGGGCTTGCGTGTAAGCGATGGGGCATGAGTCGATTGAAACGCACGATTGCGCTTGTGGGGATGATGGGCGCGGGGAAAAGCTCGGTGGGCCGCAGGCTTGCCGCGAAGCTGGATGTGGAGTTCCGCGACGCGGACGCCGAAATCGAGACGGCGGCGGGCTGCTCCATCAACGATATTTTCGACCGTTTCGGGGAACCGGCCTTTCGCGACGGCGAGCGCAAGATCATCGCGCGGCTGCTGGCGCTGGAGCCGCATGTGCTGGCGACGGGCGGCGGCGCATTCGTCGATCCCAATACGCAGGCGCGGATCAAGGACGTCGCCGTCTCCGTCTGGATCAAAGTGCCGCTGGAGGTTTTGCTGGCGCGCGTGCAGCGGCGCGACACGCGCCCGCTGCTGCGCAATGGCGAACCGCGCGAGATTCTGGAAAAGCTGCTGGCCGAGCGCGAACCGTTCTATGCTCAAGCAGATATCATCGTCGAAAGCGAAAACGGCCCGCACAATGCGGCGGTGGACAAGATCCTCGCCGCACTGGAAGCACGAGGCGATCTGGGATGAGCGAGATCGCGGTCGAGCTGGGCGCGCGGCGCTACCTCATCCATGTCGGGCCGGGATTGCTTGTGCAAACGGGCGCGCTGCTGGCGCCGATTGCGCGTGGGCCGGTGCCGGTGGTGACGGATGTGCATGTCGCAAGGCTGCATCTGGAAACCGTGCTTGCATCGCTGCGCGCGCAAGGGCTGGATGCGCAGCCCATCGTTCTTGAAGCGGGTGAAGGGACGAAAAGTTTTTCGGGCCTTGAGCGATTGACGCGTGCGCTTCTGAAATCCGGCGTGGATCGCGGCGGTCTGGTCGTGGCGCTGGGCGGCGGCGTGATCGGGGATCTCGTCGGCTTCGCATCGGGCGTGCTGAAGCGCGGCGTCGATTTCGCGCAAATCCCAACGACGCTGCTGGCGCAGGTGGATTCATCCGTCGGCGGAAAAACCGCGATCAACACGGCGGAAGGCAAGAACCTGATCGGCATGTTCCATCAGCCGAAAATCGTGATTGCCGATATTGCGGTTCTGTCCACGCTGCCCCGGCGCGAATTGCTCGCGGGTTATGCGGAAGTTGCAAAATATGGCGCGCTGGGCGATGCGGAATTTTTTGCGTGGCTGGAAAGCAATGCCACCGCGGCGTTGCAGGGCGATGCCAAAGCGCTGACGCATGCCGTTTCGCATTCCTGCAAGATGAAAGCGGAAATCGTGGCGCGCGACGAGCGCGAAGCCGGTGAGCGCGCATTGCTCAATCTCGGGCATACCTTCGGTCATGCGCTGGAAGCGGCCACCGGCTATTCGCAGCGCCTGCTGCATGGCGAGGGCGTGGCCATCGGCATGGTGCTGGCGTTCCGGCTATCGGAGAAGTTGGGGCTCTCGCCCGCGGCCGACACCGCGCGGCTGGCGCGCCATCTGAAGCAAGCCGGCCTGCCATCGGCCATCGCCGACATCGAAGGCCCGCGCCCCGACGCCGAAACCCTGATCGGCCACATGATGCACGACAAAAAGGCCAAGGCGGGGAAGCTCACCTTCGTGCTGGTGCGCGGCATCGGGCGGGCGTTTACCGCCGACGATGTGCCGATGGATGCGGTCAAGGCTGTTCTGGCCGCCTGAATTCCACCCGCAATTCGCTATTTCCCGTTATATTCCGCGGCAGCACCGCTTCGCCGCCAAGGACATTCACATGGACGCCGTACTTCTCACCGTCATCATCATCGTCGTTTTGCTGGCGATTTCCGCCTTCTTTTCGGGATCGGAAACCGCCATCACCGCGGTTTCGCGCGGCAAGATGCATCAGCTTGAGAAGGACGGCTCGCGCTCGGCAAGTTATGTGAATTTGCTGGTGGGCGACCGCGAGAATGTCATCGGCGCTATCCTGCTGGGCAATACGTTCATCAACATTCTGGCTTCGTCGCTGGCGACGGCGGTGCTGTCCGCGCGCTATGGCGAGCGCGCGGTGGCGATCACGGCGGTGGTCATGACGCTGGTGATCCTCATTTTCGTGGAAGTGCTGCCCAAGACGCTGGCCATCGCGCGCACGGATCGCTTTGCATTGTTCGTCGCGTGGCCGCTGCGGTTTTTCGTGATCCTGCTGGCGCCCATCGTGCGCACCGTGCAGTTCACGGTCTGGCGGCTGCTGGGGATTTTCGGCATCCAGCAGGAGGAAGGAAATCCGGTCGTCGAGCCGCATGAGGAAATCCGCGGCACGGTTGATCTGCATCATATCGAAGGTGGGGTGCAGCGCGAGCATCGCGATATGATTGGCGGCATTCTGGACTTGCGCGAACTCAAGATCGAAGACATCACCATCCATCGCAAGAATGTCGCGGCCATCGATGCCGATCAGAAGCCCGCGGAATTGTTCGAGGCGCTGCTCGCCGCAAACCACACCCGCGTGCCGGTGTGGCGCGAGACGCCGGACAACATCATCGGCGTGCTGCATACCAAGGACGTGATGCGCGAATTCGTGCGGCGGCACGGTTCACTCGACGGTTTCGACATTCTTTCGGTGATGGAAGAGCCGTGGTTCGTGCCCGATACCACGACGCTGGAAGAACAATTGCGTGCCTTCCGCGAGCGGCGCACGCATTTCGCGCTGGTGGTGGATGAATATGGCGCGCTGCAGGGCATCGTCACGCTGGAAGACATCATCAACGAAGTGTTCGGCGATATTTCCGAGCGGGCGCGCACCGCGCGGCCCGGCATCCGCCCGCAGCCCGACGGCTCTTTCAATATCGACGGCACCATCCCGATCCGCGACATCAATCGCGCGCTGGACTGGGATTTGCCCGATGAAGAGGCCACGACGATTGCGGGACTGGTGATCCACGAAGCGCGCACGATTCCCGAACCCGGCCAGCGCTTCGCATTCCACGGTTACAAATTCGAAATCCTGCGCCGCCAGCGCAACCAGATCACGGCCATCAAGGTGACGGCGCCGGTGAAGGCGCTCAGCGAACCTCGCCCGGCGTGAGTGTCGTCAGCGCAAGTGCGTGAACGCGCGAATTCATTTCCTCGGCGAGTGCCGCATAAACGCGCCGCTGACGCTCGACGCGCGAAAGCCCTTCGAATGCGGCTGAAACGATGCGCACGCGGAAATGGGTTTCGCCTTCCGGCCTCGCGCCCGAATGGCCCGCATGTTTGGCGCTTTCGTCTTCGACCTCAAGTGCCGCCGGTGAAAACGCGGCGGCAAGCTTCTCGCGGATCGTCTGGGCAACGCTCATGACTTTCCCTCACGCACCAAACCCGTTCTGTCAAGCAATTCGTTTTCTTGTTTTTTCACCGTTCGCGCCCATAATTTGACTATGGAGAAGGCGGCGCCCCAATCGCGTTTCAAGACTGACATCCGCATCCGCAAGGGTGCGGTGAAGCAGGTTTCCACGCGGGCCTGCGCGCGGCCGGAATGTTCCAGCCCCGGCACCCACCGCGTGCCCAAAAGCCGCGACAATTTGAACGAACATCTGTGGTTCTGTCTGGAGCACGCCCGCGCGCACAATGAAGCGTGGGATTATTTCATGGGCATGAGCGAGGCGGAGATCGAATCTTTCCGCACCGACGCCATCACCGGCCATCGCCCCACCTGGCCGCTGGGCAGGCGCGCAGCCAATATGCACAACGGGCATGGCGCCCATGAATTCGTCGACGGCTATGAGGTGTTTACCGACGTTGACGAGAAGCCCAAGCCGCGCGCGCCGGAACGCCGCCTGACGCGGCCGCAATTGATCGCCCTGGAAACACTCAATCTTGACGCTAGTGCCACCTTGCAGGAAATAAAGGCGCGGTATAAGGAATTGGTAAAGCGGTTCCATCCCGATGCCAACGGTGGCGATCGGGGCGCTGAGGAGCGTTTGAAGCAGGTTATCAAGGCCTATGGCGTCTTGAGGGCTGCCGGCCGGACCTAGGCTCCCCGCCCTGCTCTTCCTGCGCGCAGGGGCGCATGCCGCGCCGCAATTTTAAAGTGATCCGGAACCATGCTGATGACCCCTGAGTCCAAAGGCCTCGATCCCGCGACCCTGCCCGATATCACGGCAGACGTGAAAACGCTGTTCGGGATCGACGCCAAGATGAAAGTGCCCGCGTTCTCGAAGGGCAATGAATATGTGCCGGAGCGCGATCCGGCCTATCGCTTCGACCGCGAAACCACGCTGGCGATTCTGGCGGGCTTCGCCTTCAACCGCCGCGTGATGATCCAGGGCTATCACGGTACGGGCAAATCCACGCATATCGAGCAGGTGGCGAGCCGCCTCAACTGGCCGTGCATCCGCGTGAACCTCGACAGCCATATCAGCCGCATCGATCTGATCGGCAAGGACGCGATTGTCCTGAAAGACGGCAAGCAGGTGACGGAATTCCGCGAAGGCTTGCTGCCTTGGTGCCTGCAGCATCCCGTGGCGCTGACATTCGACGAATATGATGCGGGGCGGCCCGATGTGATGTTCGTCATCCAGCGCGTGCTGGAAGTGCAAGGCAAGCTGACGCTGCTCGATCAGAACCGCGTGATCCGCCCGCATCCGGCGTTCCGCCTGTTTGCGACGACCAACACGATTGGCTTGGGCGACACCACCGGGCTTTATCACGGCACGCAGCAGATCAATCAGGGCCAGATGGACCGCTGGAACATCGTGACCACGCTGAATTATCTGCCGCACGATGCCGAAGTGAATATCGTGCTCGCCAAGACGCCGAGTTTCGCCGCCACTGCCGAAGGCAAGAAGACGATTTCGGCGATGGTGCGGGTGGCAGATATGACGCGCAATGCGTTCATCAATGGCGATCTCTCCACGGTGATGAGCCCGCGCACGGTGATCACCTGGGCGGAGAACGCCGAAATCTTCAACGATATCGGCTTCGCGTTCCGCCTCACCTTCCTCAACAAATGCGACGAGCTTGAGCGCGCCAGCGTGGCGGAATTCTACCAGCGCGCCTTCGGCGACGAATTGCCGGAAAGTTCGGCGAAGGTTCTTGTCGCATGAAGCCGGAAAATCCGGCGGAGCCTTTCAAGCGCGCCGTCGCAACCGCCGTGCGTTCGCTGGCGGGTGAGCCGGAGCTGGAAGTGAATTTCAGTCCCGAGCAGCCTTCGCTCAAAGGGTTGAAGGTCAAGCTGCCGCTGCCATCGCGCAATCTGCCGCCGAATGAAATCGCCATTGTGCGCGGACAAGGCGATGCCTATGCGCTGCGCTGCGCTTATCACGAAGATGCGGTGCATGCGCAATTCCGGCCGCAATCCGTCGAAGCCGCCGCATTGTTCGAAGCTGCCGAGCAGGCGCGCGTGGAGGCCATCGGCACCACGACGATGAAGGGTGTTGCGGGAAATCTCGCGGCCAATCTCGAAGCGCGCTGCAATGCGCGCGGGCTCGCCAAGATACGCGATCGCAGCAATGCGCCGCTCGCCGATGCACTGGCGATGATCGTGCGCGAAAAATTGACCGGCGCCGCACCGCCGGAATCCGCAAAGCATGTCGTGGATTTGTGGCGGCCATGGATTGAGGAGCGTGCGGGCAAGGATCTCGTCAGGCTCGAAGACACGATGCGCGATCAGGCGTCGTTCGCGAAAGTCACGCGCACGATCCTGCACGATCTGGAAATGGGTGACGATCTTTCCGAACAATCCGAAAGCGAAGGCGAAGAAGGCGCCGAGCCCGAACCGCAGGGCGAAGAAGGCGCGGAAGGCGATGAATCGCAAGCTCAGGAAATGAGCGAAGCGGAGACAAGCGAGGCCGGCGAGGAAAGCGACGAAACCTCCGCCGAAATGCAGGCCGAGCAGACCGCCGATATGTCCGACGATGCAGAGGCCGATGAAGGCACCAAACCATTCCGGCCCGAACAGCCTTTCGCCAATCAGGAAGATTGGGGCTACCGCGTCCACACCACGCAATTCGATGAAGAAGTGAACGCGACCGAGCTTTGCGACGCGGACGAACTCAATCGCCTGCGCAATTTCCTCGATCAGCAATTGCAGGCGATGCAGGGCGTCGTCTCGCGGCTCGCGAACAAATTGCAGCGCCTGCTGATGGCGCAGCAAAATCGCAGTTGGGAATTCGATCTGGAAGAAGGCATGCTCGATGCCTCGCGCCTGCCGCGTATCATCATCGATCCCATGTATCCGCTCTCGTTCAAGCGCGAGAAGGACATGGTTTTCCGCGATACGATTGTCACATTGCTGCTGGATAATTCCGGCTCGATGCGCGGACGGCCTATCATGGTGGCGGCGATGTGCGCGGATATTCTGGCGCGCACGCTGGAGCGTTGTGCGGTGAAGGTGGAAATTCTCGGCTTCACCACGCGCGCGTGGAAGGGCGGCCAAAGCCGCGAGAAATGGATCGCCGACGGCAAGCCGCCGCATCCCGGCCGCCTGAACGATTTGCGCCACATCATCTACAAGGCCGCGGACGAACCGTTGCGGCGGGCGCGGCGCAATCTCGGATTGATGATGCGCGAGGGCCTGCTGAAAGAGAATATCGACGGCGAAGCGCTGATGTGGGCGCATAACCGGCTCATCGCCCGCCCCGAACAGCGCAAAATCCTGATGGTGATTTCGGACGGCGCGCCGGTGGATGATTCCACATTGTCGGTGAATGCGGGCAATTATCTGGAGCGCCATCTGCGCCGCGTGATCGACGATATCGAAGAGAAATCCTCGGTGGAATTGACCGCCATCGGCATCGGCCACGATGTCACACGATATTATCGCAAGGCCGTTACCATCGTGGATGCAGAGCAGCTCGGTGGTGCGATGACGACGCAGCTTATTTCGCTGTTCGCGGAAGAAAAAGATCACGGCCGCCCCGGCAAGCCCGAGCGTTCCTCGCGCGTGCGCCATTCCCGCCATCCGGTTGCCGCGTGAGACGCGCGGGCCTGTTTGCGGCCAGCGGCGCGTTTGCGCTGCTCGCGGCACTGGGAGCCTGCGCAACCGAAAAACCGGCAGCGCCGAATGTGCCGGATGCGATTGCGGTTTCGTACAAAGTGCTGCCGCTGTCGTCCACCAATCCGAAAGAAGATCGCGTCGGAGCGTTGATTTATCGCGGCGGGATTGAAATCTCCTCGCCAGAGCCGCGCTTTGGCGGCTGGTCCGGATTGATGGTGAGCACAGACGGCACGCATCTGCTCTCGCAATCCGACGAAGCCCATTGGCTGCGCGCCAATCTGATTTACGACGCGAAAGGCAATCTTGCAGGCATCGAACACGCGCAATTGGCCGATATGCAGAACCTCGGCGGTGCTGCGATGGTGAAGAAGGAAGGCGACGCGGAAGGGCTGGCGGCATTGTCGCCGCAAGGTCCCGATGGGCCGGTGATTGTGAGCTTCGAAGGCAATGATCGCGTCTGGCGCTACGATGTTTCGCATTCGCTGGATGTGAAGCCCGAGACTGTGCCGATGCCGGATGGCATTCACACGCTGAAATCCAATCTCGGACTCGAAGGGCTGACGATGTTCCGCGGCCATTCCATTCTCGCCGTCGCCGAAGATACGCGCGACGTGAACGGCGACATGAAAGCGTGGCTCGTGCCTTACCCTTCGCGCGATGCGGATGTGCAGTACGGCCAGCTCGGCGTGAAGGCGCATGCGCCTTACGAGATTTCAGATGCGGCGATGGGGCCGGACGGAAATCTCTATCTGCTCGAGCGCCATTATTTCGGACCCATCGGCGGCGTGGTGTGCGCGGTTCGTGAGATCGACCGTACATCCATCAAAGCGGGTGCGCGTCTCGAAGGCAAAGAGATCGCCGAATTTTCCATGCGCGAGAATATCGACAATATGGAAGGGCTGTCGCTGCGCCGCACGCCGGACGGCAAGACGCTGCTCTATATGATCTCGGACGACAATTATAATCACGCCATTCAGCGAACTGTGCTGTTGATGTTTGAACTTCAGTAGATCGTTCAGGAACAAATTTTTCCGTCGTCATGGCCCGGTTCATCCGGGCCATCCAATTTTCGTGCAGGAAAAAATTGGATCACCCGCATGCGCGGGTGATGACGGCTAGGATTAGGTCAAAACTAATAGCCGCCGAAGCCCGACATCGGCGGAACCATGCCACGGATCGCCCAATAGGGCAGCACCATCGCGTTTGCCATCACCACATTGATGCCAAGATATGTCAGCATGTGGCTCACCCAATCGACATTGGTTCCGGCATAAGCCGCTGGAAATGCGATCAGGCAAAGCAGCACAGCGCCCCATAATGACGCGAGCAATGGCGCCTGCCACCAGCGCGGCCCGCGCGTGCGATCGAACACCAGCACGCAGAATATCTGCGCCACGAACAGTGCGCCGCCGAATGCGAAAATCTCGCGCGCTTGCGGCGGCGTGCGCGTGACGAACGCCGCCATGTCGTTTCCCGCATACCACAACGCGGCGCCACCCAACGCCCATGCGCCGATCACCTGCGCCAGCGCGAAGCCTGCGCCGTAGCGGCGGTTGGTGATGTGGATGGCGAGGAATGTCAGCGGCAGCAGCAAATGTCCCGGCGTGATCCATTGCGCGGCTGTGCCTGCAAAATATTTCACCGGCATGTCGCCATAGAGATAGGCCGCAGCCGATATCGACATCAGCAATGCGACGGGAAGAACGAGATGCAGCGGCGCCAGCAGCGCATCGGCTACGCGCCGAGCCGCGCCGCCATGACGATGCTGCGAGGAAATATGCGCGCGGCCAATAATGTCCGACGGATTGCGCATGCGGTGCGAACCGGCATCTGCGCTTCCCGAACCATACCGAGCAGAACCGACCCGAAGATCGGAACGAACGCCTGCTTCAAAGCCTGACACAACACCCCTACCCCATGCCGCCGCCGTCACGGTCTGGCACGTTTTGATACACTACAGGATAGAGGGTGCAGATGTCATGCCCGTAACATGGGCGAAATATGGTTAAGCGAAATTAGGCAGCCGCGGCGGTTTTCTTCACGATCATGCGCTTCAGCCGCAGCGCGCGGACGGACAGCACATTGTCCTTCGCCTTGAGCAGGAAGGCGTCGAGCCCGCCAATGCGGTCCATGGTGCGCAGCGCATTGGTGGAGACCTTGAGCCGCACGCTCTGGCCCAGCGCGTCGCTGGCCAGCGTGATGGTCTGCAGGTTCGGGCGGTAAACCCGCTTGGTCTTGTTGTTGGCGTGGCTGACATTGTTGCCAACCAGAACGCCTTTACCCGTCAATTCGCAGCGGCGCGACATGGAATCCGTCCCAAAAAAGAGGCGTTCTCATAAGCGGCAGGCCACCTTGCGTCAAGCGCCGCGAAAGGCGCGGATGAGCGCGCGGGCCGCGGAATCCGGCAACGCCTTGCCCGCGATCACCCTGGCCTCGACGCGGGCGGCCTCATCGGCGGTGGCGGGGTCCGACATGATTTCCTCGGCGAGGACGGCCTGAACCTCGCTCCAGAACCAGCGCCGCGCCTGATCGGCCCGCAGGCGCTTGAGGTGGCCTGCTTCGGCCAGCGCCGCATGCAGGTCCTTCATCGCCGTCCACGCCTCGGTGATGCCCGTGCCCTTCACGGACGACACCTTGAGCACCCCCGGCGGAAGGGCCGGATATTTCGGCCGCATCAGATGCAGGGCGGCGTGATAATCCGCGGCTGCCCGGTTCGCCGCCTGCAGCAGATCGCCGTCCGATTTGGTGACGAGGATCAGATCGGCCAACTCCATCACGCCGCGCTTGATGCCCTGCAGATCGTCGCCCCCGCCCGGCGAAACCAGCTGCACGAACAGATCGGCCATATCGGCCACGGCAGTTTCAGACTGGCCGACACCCACCGTTTCCACCAGCACCACGTCAAATCCTGCCGCTTCCACCAGCAACATGACCTCGCGGGTGCGTCGCGCCACGCCGCCGAGGGTCGCGCCCGCAGGCGACGGACGGATGAAGGCGTTTGGGTCGCGGGCGAGCTTTTCCATGCGGGTCTTGTCGCCCAGAATCGAGCCGCCGGAGCGCCGCGAGGACGGGTCCACCGCCAGCACGGCCACCTTCAACCCCTGCCCCGTCAGATGCTGGCCAAATGCCTCGATTAAGGTGGATTTGCCAGCACCCGGCGCCCCGGAAATGCCGATGCGGATGGCGCGGCCCGCATGGGGCAGAAGCTGGGTCAGAACCTGTTCGGCGCGGGCGCGGTCGGCGGATTTGGTGGATTCCACCAGCGTGATGGCGCGCGCCAGAGCCCTGCGGTCGCCCGCATGCACGGCCGCCGCAAGCGCCTGTTCCTCACCGGTTTTCACCTTGGGGACGGTCATAATTGGACCATGATGGCGCGCATTCTTATAATCCGCGAACCGGCGTTCAAATCGGGAGCTTGGGTATGTCGCAAACTCGGATAGGTCAATTGGTGGCCGCCGCCCTTGTGTCGGGCGCGCTGATCGTCCCCGCGCTGGCGCAACCGGCAACCAAACTCGCGTCGCTGGAGCCCGCCAAGGCAAGCACCCTCGATCTCTCTTACCGGCTCGCCTTCTGGGGCATTCCGTTTGGCGACACCAATTACGACGGCAAGTTCGGCGGCGACAGCTACGCGGTGACGTCGCATTTCAAAACCGGCGGCGTCGTCAGCGTATTCTGGCAATCCGAAATCGACGCCATGGCCAAAGGCCGCTACGACGCGCATCGCCTCGAGCCCGCTTTGTACGATTCTCTGTCCCAGCGGCGCGCGCAACCCCAAGCGCGCATGAAGGTGACGTTCGGCGAAGGCGCGCCGGTGACATTCGCCGATCCCGCCTTCGACGCGACGAAATATCCGGTGAGCGACGCGCAGAAAAAAGAAGCCCTCGATCCGATGAGCGCGGCGACGCTGATCTTGTCGGGCATGACGGCGGACGCGGCGAACCCTTGCGGGAAAACCGCGCCGGTGTTCGACGGGCGGCGGCGCTACAATATCGAATTCACTTACGTCAAAGACGAGCCGGTGAAGTTCGACAATGGGCTCTTCAACGGCACGGCCCATCTCTGCCAGATCCATTACAACCAAATCGCCGGCTACAAACAGAAGATCATCGAGGAAGGCAAGAAATTGCCGCCGATGTACGGCCTCTTCGCCGACGTACCGAGTGCTGCAGCACCCAGCGGACATTATGTCGTGGCGGTGAAACTCTGGGCAGACACCGGCTGGGGCACCGTGTCAGTGTACCTCACGCAGCTTAATGTAAGCGGCGCGACGAAGGGGTGAGTGTTTCCCCCTCCCCTTGCGGGAGGGGGCGCGGAGCGAAGCGACGCGGGGGAGGGCCGTTGCGCGAAACCCCTCCC
>DASZBL010000009.1:0-5963 GCA_035944195.1 Rhizomicrobium sp.
GATCCGCGTCAGCTCGCAGCCGAGTTCCCTAAAGAACAATGTCAGCGCTTCTGGATCGCTCGCAATCTTCGCTTCCCGCACAATCCTGCCGCTCGCGTCCACCACGCACACGCTGGAGGCTTCCAACGACACATCAATCCCTGCATAATACTCCATGGCTGTCTCCTCTTCCTGATGCCTGGGGCCACATCGCTGGACCCCGTCAACGCATCATCGGGGGACAGCCACCTACCTCGCCACCGCAAGGCTCGGCCCATCACCGCATCTAGGAGATTAGTAAATCGCCGCCACGAATTGAAATCGTGCGGTGGTTAACGAATTGTGGGCTTGAGCACCTCTCATTGGCTCACCCGTTGAACTGGGCGGTGACTTGCCGGGGCGTAGTCGTGCGACGAAGCCCGGAGCAATTCACCGCCTGCATTTTGTAATTCGATTTCGTCTCATTGAACTTTGACGATCTGAATATTGGCGATCTGGCGGCGCAGGAAACTTCGCCGCCTTTTTGTTGGGCTGCATTGCGACTGGAGGTTGATGCGTTTGTTTGTGCAAGGATGAGTAGCGTGCGAATATCTGATGCGAGTTTGGATTGGCAAAAATCCGATACCTATGACTACGGCAAAAATCTGGTGCACACGGATTGGGCGTGGGAGGGGCTACGCCGCAATCGGCATTTTCAACAGAGTTGGCAAGACGCACGCAATCGCTTCCAAGTGCTTGAAGAACATGATCATCTTCGCATCATCGCCGCGCCGGAAGACGATGGTTTGACGCGCTGGGGATGCCTCTACACCGATGCGCCAGACTGCAATGCCTCGGACGCCACCGTGATCTGGCAGCCGGAAAGATATTCGCGTGTGCTGCCGATGGCAGCATTCACGCCAGACGGTGCCATGCGCGCCGCGCCATTTCGATTGCACGATTTGCGCTGCTGCGCCACGCTGCTGATGACACCGGATGGCCTGCAACATCTTTTTATCGGAAATCGTGGGCGGAGTTTTCAGATCGCCGTCACGGGCGCCAGCCTGTTGAAGCCAGCGCATCTGCTGACCGAAGCCATTCTCGATCCGAAGAATGGGGGTCTGCGGTTGAAGTCGTTGCAGTGCTTCAACGATCTGCGCGCCACAGGTCGTCTGGTGCGTTCGCACATTCCGGCCCAGCCGTCATCGCCGCGCATGCGCATGGTGATCCAGGTGTTGGATGGCGCGCTCGCCGGAGTCCCCTATCGCGACATCGCTGCGGTGTTGTTCGGGAAGGCACGCGTGGAGCGGGAGTGGGACAATCGCAACCGTTTTCTGCGTGATCGCATCCGCCGCGCGGTGAAGCGTGGCCGCGATCTGATGAATGGCGGCTATCTCAAATTCCTGCGATAGTCGGGCGCCCGCGCGAGCTGTCGCTCGCGCGCTGGGCTCTCGCGTACCGAGCCCGAAGGGGGCTCGGCCCTCCGGGGCTCGATCCCTGGCGCAGAAACATGAAACCCAGCGCTTACCACTCGTCATCTTGTTCCATCAACAGATGACGATAGCCATGTTCGGTCATCCAGTGGGCGCGCTTCATGTGGGTGTCGTACATCCGCTTCGCGCGCGAATACTCTTTGTTGGGATCGACCTTCAGGACGATGCGCGCCACGTCGCGCCAATCCGCTTTCGCGGTTTCCGCATCGAGCAAACGCAGGTAACAGATCAGCATCGTATAATCGTAATCTGTGAGGCCGGGAACCATCGGGGCCTCATCGGCGATGATCGGATCGTGACTGGGCCGGGGCCGGCGCACCATGGCAACCTACATGAATTGGAGCGTGGCCATCCACGCGCTCCGAACAGGAGCCTTGCTCAAAGCGGGCGAGGACGGAACTGGCAAAATTGCGCTACCGCAAATTCGCCGGAGCGCCGCAACTTTTGTGAACCGCCCGCGCGCCAGCCGCACTTGTTTTCCTCTTCCCCAATCGCAGGGCGGGCGGTTCTCTCGTTTGGGCCACAACGGGACACCACACGTCCGCGAACCGAACGCCCCAAAACCCCACGGATTCCGCACCCTAGCGCCCGCCGCCATGCAGAACTCGAAGACTGCGCCTATTGCCGAATCCATGTGTTGACCGGCTACGCCCCCATGCCAAATCCGATGGGTCGCGCGCGTACACCGCCCTCCAACCGCCATGCAAAATTCGAGGAGTTGCGGTTGCGGGAACTCACTGCGCGTTCCACACTGCCGCGCGAGGACGGATACCATGCCCCGTCAGACGAGCGATCATAGCTCGGAGTCCCGCGCCGCGCGTCAGCGTTTGATTGGCGCCGAATTGGAACGCTGTATCTATTGCCAGGGCACCGACATCAGCCGCCATGGCAAGCGTGTGAAGAAACTCGAAACTGTGCAGCTGTGGAAATGCCACACTTGCAAGCGCGTTTTCACGCCACAGCAGGCCAAGGGCAAGACCTATCCGCTCAAAATCATTCTGGAATCGTTCATGCTCTATTATCTGGGCGACACCCGCGAACGCACCGCCAAGCACATCAAGGAGCGCTTCGGCATCACCGTGCCGCTGCGCACGCTGTCGGCTTGGCTCGCCGAATATCGCGGCCTCACCACCTATGCGCGCTTGCGCCCATCGGCCTCAGCAAGACCTCGGCGTCGGCGCGTGCGTTCTGTGCGGCTGCATCACCAGCAGGTTTATCAATATCGCATTCACGAAGAAAAACTCGCAACCATCCTTGCCACACCGGAACATCGCAAATTGGCGCCGGTCGCCGGCTTCTTAGGCGAGATGGCCAAAGCCTGTCCGCATCCACTGTTCCAGACCGAGGCCCGCGCCTCGCAAGGCAAGGCCGCCTTCGATCTGCAAGCGGTGGAAATCCGGGCCAAGCGCAATCATGCTTGCCGCGTTGCTGGACTTGTGCTGCAAACTGTCATCCATCATAAGCGCCGCCACGATGAAATTCAGCGTTTCATGCTGGCGACCGATTCTGTCACGGTTGCGGTCGAAATTCCGATCTTCATCACGCCGGATGAGTTGGCTTATTTCCGGGAGGCTTTGGGATTTCATATTCCGATCGACGCCGATGTACCGCTCACCGGTCATATCGATTTCCTGCAAATCCGCCATGGCGCGATCCACATTCTCGATTACAAGCCGGGTGCCAATCATGAGCGGCCGATCCCGCAATTGATGACCTATGCGCTCGCGTTATCGCGGCGGACGGGCCTCAAACTGTTCGATTTTGTCTGTGCGTGGTTCGATGAAAATCACTATTTCGAATTCTATCCACTACATGTCGTTCATAAGCGCGCCTCGCACATCGTGTCGCTGAGCGCGCGAACGGAGCTTTTACGCCCAACCTCTCACGGCGCCGGCCAGTAAAATTCGCCGCGGTAATGTGTGCTGCGCAGATAATCGAGATCTTCTTTCCATTCGGTAATGGCATCCTCCATTCTGGGATCCTTACGCCGCTTGGGATCGCGGATGAAACTGATGATGGAATAGGCCATGCGTTCCAGTCGCGCTGGCGTGCCGGGTGAACCCCAGTCAGCGAGGTAATGCGGTGGAAACACCGGTGGAATGGCGCGCCGATAAATGGCCGAGAGCCGTGCTTGCCGTTGCCGCGCCGCCAAATTCGCGCGATCGCCCACATGATAGCCCAGAAGCGCCAACGGACCTTCTTCGAGCGGATCGCCCCGGCGGTTCGGATCTGCAAAGGCCGCATCAACGGCATCAAGCAAGCGTTCAATGGCTTTCGTGAGCACGGCATCTTTGCTCTGCATCTCGACAGCGTGACACCAGACCGTAACCAGTTCTTGACGCGACATCTTTGGGAGTCGCGCCATGATAGCGGGAATCGACCGCAACAGTGCGTCATCATCCATCAGACGAGACCTTCGCGGAGACAGCGAGAGGAAAGTTTATCGCAGGCTACGGCTTATCGCGAACAAAAACTCCGTTTAATTGTGCGATCATATGATTTGTATATTTCCAGCGCAGCCGATACGGCCATCGCGCTGTCGCGCGATGCTGTTTTGTTAAAGCCTTTCCCCTCTCGCAGGACGGGCGGCGCTCCCTTTTAGGCCCGCCGCGGCGTGCCGCAAGCCGCGCTCCGCGGCTCCTCCGCTTCGCTACGGCCCTTCGGGTGCGGCCCGCCTCTGACGGCGGGCCTAACGGTCGCATTTCGCCGCCCGCCCTGCTCTCGGGGAAAGGCGGCGCGGGGTTCCGAGCCGGAGGCAGCGCATGAGCCAGACTTGTCAGCAGCAGAGCAGCGGCGCGTCCCGCGCATCGCTCTATGAAGAAGTCACCGACCGCATTGTGCATGAGTTGGAACAAGGCAGCGTCCCGTGGGTCAAACCGTGGAAAGACAGTGGTGTTGCTTTGGGAATGCCGCGCAGCGCCGCCACGCGCAAATTTTACAGCGGCATAAATATCCTGATTTTGTGGGATGCCGTGATGAAACACGGTTACGCCAGCCAGGAATGGCTGACCTTCCGCCAAGCCTTGAGCCTCGGCGGGCATGTCAGGAAGGGCGAGCGCGGCACGACCATCTGTTACGCCGACAGCTTCATTCCGCGCGCCGAGCGCGAACGCGCGAAAGAGCAGGGCGATGATCCCAATGCGGTGCCGTTCCTCAAACGCTTCACCGTGTTCAATGTCGAGCAATGCGAAGGTCTGCCGCCGCATATCGTGGCCGCGCCCAAACCCGTGCCCAAAACCGATCTGGTACAGGAAGCGGAAAGCCTGATCGCCGCCAGTGGCGCGCAAATCCGAGAGGGCGGCGGCGAAGCGTTCTACCATCGCGGCGAGGATTTTATCCGGCTTCCGCCGCGCGGCAGCTTTCTCACACCAGCAGATTATTATTGCACGGCATTGCATGAACTCGGCCACTGGACCGCGCACCCCTTGCGGCTTGCACGCGATCTGCAACACCGTTTCGGCACATCTGCCTATGCCCGCGAGGAACTGATTGCCGAACTGACCAGCGCCTTTCTCTGCGCGCATCTCAACATCGTGCCGCAAATCCGGCACGCCGATTACCTCGCCAACTGGCTGCAAATCCTGAAAGAGGATTCCCGCGCGATCTTTCACGCGGCCAGCCAAGCCAGCAAGGCGAGCGATTTCCTGCTCGCGTTCAGCCAGCCGCAGCATGGCACTGAGGCCGCGCCATGAGCGCGTGCCCGGAATCGGAATGGAGTGAATGCGGCGAGCAGACGCTTATTCCCGGCGTGCGCCCCGTTTCCTTGCGAGAGCGGCTGATTTTTCAAATGCAAGCCCCGCTAATCCCTCGCGCAACGCAGAAGCCGATGACCATCGGGCTGTTCGATGAGGACGCCCGCAACCAGCTTGAACTCTTTTGACGGAGGCTCCGATGAAACGCTGGACCGTGCAATGCAGCTTCGCCGCCTATGACGCCAAGATCGTGGTGGTGGAGGCCGAGACGCTGGAAGAAGCCCTCGAAAAGGCCATCGCCAAGGCCAATGAGAGCGACGGCTGGTTTGCGTTGGATGTCAGCGGCAACACTTTCGTGGACGCCGCAGCCGTTGGCGACGATGTGGACCCGTGGAAGGAATTTGAATCCTCGCTGCCGATCCCGGCGCGCTTTACCGAACGCGGCGAGCCGCCGCGCGTGATCGTCTCCGTGTCGGGTGGCGTCGTGCAGAACGTCGAGATTGAAGGCGGCACCGTGCGCGTCGAAATCCGTGATTACGACACGGACGGCGCGGACGAAAGCAATCCGAACATCCAAACCGACGAGGACGGCGACCGCTTCACGCTGGCCGATTGGTCGAACGATCTTCCGCCGGAGCATCCGGCGAAGCCCCCGCGCGCGGGCGAGCGCGCATCCACCGAAGAAAGGTAGTGTCATGGAACTGCGTCACATCGCAATCGAACACATTCACGACACCAAGCTCAACATGCGCCACGACCGCAAGCCCCCGGACGTGTCCGACATTCTGCCGACCGTGAAGGCCAAGGGCATCTTGCAGCC
>DASZBL010000010.1:0-6762 GCA_035944195.1 Rhizomicrobium sp.
TCCCTGCATAATACTCCATGGCTGTCTCCTCTTCCTGATGCCTGGGGCCACATCGCTGGACCCCGTCAACGCATCATCGGGGGACAGCCACCTACCTCGCCACCGCAAGGCTCGGCCCATCACCGCATCTGGGAGATTAGCCGCCGAGCGGTTCGACAGCTCATTCTTGCTCGATATCCGAGATCGAAGGTCGCGGGCGATGGATCGTTGAGTTGCGCGCGCTGACTTGGTCGGCGCGTTTTAAAAAACCGCTCATTCGCCGTGCCGCAGTTTTGTGACGTTGCGGCATTCTTTAGCTGCAGCGCACCATGCCGTCGCTCCTGCCATCTCGCTGCTGGGAACCTGGTCCTGCAGCGCAGCACCGCGCAACTTTTTCCGGCAGGTGCCAAAGCTTTTGAGCGCCCGTTCGTCGGAATGGGTGAAGGCTTATACTAACCCCGAAAGGCAGGGCGCTCACGGGGGATGACGGAAAAACCTGAGACCGGTCGTGACGGCACAGACGCACGTTCATCGGGCGCGCGCATGAACGCGTTCGAGCTGAAGGCGTGGTTTGTGCGCGAGGTCTTGCCGCTGGAGGCGGCGCTGATGCAATTCCTGCAACACAATTGGCGCAACAAAAGCGACATCGCCGACCTCCGGCAGGATGTCTATCTGCGCGTGTGCGAGGCGGCGCTCAAGGAAACGCCGCTGCAGACCAGGCAATTCGTTTTCACCACGGCCCGCAATCTCCTGATCGACCGCGTACGCCGCGCACAGGTGATTCCCATCGAGGCGGTGGCCGATCTGGACGCACTCGAGATCGCCACCGATACACCGGGGCCGGATCGCGTCGTGACCTCGCGCGATGAATTGCGCCAATTGCAGGCGGCACTCGACCGGCTGGCACCGCGCTGCCGCGAAACGATCGTCATGGGCCGCATCGAAGGATTATCGGGCCGTGAAATTGCCCAGCGCATGGGCGTCAGCGAAGGCACGGTTTCGGAGCATCTCGCAAAAGGCATGCGTGCGCTCGCAGACATTCTCTATGGCGATCCGGTGGATTTGCGGAGGCGCAATTGAGCGAGGCCAGTGTCATGCACGCGGCCGGCGCTGCTGATATCGAAGCGGAAGCTGCGGATTGGTTGCAGCGCCGCCACTTCTGGAACTGGCGTGCGGAAGATCAGGCAGCGCTCGATATATGGCTCGCCGCATCGATGGCGCACAGCCTCGCTTATTGGCGGCTCGAAGCTGCCTGGGATCGCACCGAGCGGCTCGAAGCGCTACGCTCGCCGGAGACTGCGCCCGCGCCGCGCCGCTGGAACCGCTCTGCAACGCTCAAGATTGCCGCAGCTATCGCGTGCGTTGCGGTGATCGGCGCCGCCGCTGCCCAATATTTGCTGGCGCCGCGCGACCGCACATTCACAACGCCGCTTGGCGGCCGCGAGGTGGTGAGCTTCGCGGACGGCACGAAAATCGAACTCAACACCGATACGGTTCTGCGCGCCCGCATGACGACGGGCCAGCGAACCATCTGGCTGGACAAGGGCGAAGTCTATTTCCAGGTGAAGCATGATGGTGCCCATCCCTTCGTCGTCTTCGCCGGCGATCATCGCATCACCGATCTGGGCACGAAATTTCTCGTGCGCCGCGATCCGGGACGGCTGGAAGTTGCATTGATGGAGGGGCGTGTGCGGTTCGGCGCGGTGGACGCGTTGCCGAAATCGAAATCCGCTCTGCTCATGCCCGGCGATGTCGTCACCGCTACCGCAAGCACGATGTTCGTCACGCACAAATCCGTGCCCTCGCTTGCTCATCAACTCGGCTGGCAGCACGGCATGCTGGTCTTCGACAACATGACGCTGGCCGACGCCGCAAACGAATTCAATCGCTACAACCAGCGTAAGCTGGTGATCGACGATCCATCTGTGGCGCGGCTGACGATTGTGGGCACGTTCCACACGACCGATGTGAAAGCCTTTATCGATGTCGCGCAGGACGTTTTCAAATTGCGCGTCGAGCCCAATGGAAACGAGATCGTGATCTCGCGTTGAGACAGAAAAATGCGGCGCTGAGCCGCTAACGGGGGGAATATGAAAAAGTCGATCTATCTGACATCCGCGCTGGCCGGCAGTGTCAGCGTTCTTGCATTGGCAAGCGGCGCATTCGCCGACGAGTTCAATATTCCGGGTGGCGATCTCCAGAACGCGCTGAACACCTATGCCACGCAAACCGGCGTGTCGTTGATCGTGTCGGGCGATGTGATCAAGGGCGTGCACACACGAGGCGCGAAAGGCGAATTGACCGCCGACGCCGCCTTGTCGCGGCTGCTCGATGGAACCGGCCTCGTCATGCACCGGCATTCCTCGGGCGCGATTGCCGTGGTGCACGCGGTGCTGGATTCCGGACCGCGCACGGAAGCGGTGCAGGCCACGCCCGTGCGAATTGCGGCCGCCGCAAGCGCGAGTATCGAATCCGTGGTCGTCACGTCTTCGAAGATCAAGGGCGATATTCAGACTGTTCCCATCGCGATCACGGCGTTGTCGCAAGAACAACTTACCTCGCGACAAATCGCGGGCGGCCCCGATCTCGTGAAGGAAGTTCCGAACCTCACCTTCTCGAAAACCAATTTCACCGGCTACAACATCGAAATCCGCGGCATCGGCACGCAAGCCATTTCCGTCACCACAGATCCCGCCGTGGCGGTCGCGTTCAACGATACGCCCTTCATCCGTAATCATTTCTTCGAGCAGGAATTCTACGACGTTGGCCAAGTCGAAGTGTTGCGCGGTCCGCAGGGCACGCTTTATGGCCGCAACGCGACAGCGGGTGTCGTAAACGTCATTTCAGCAAAGCCGACGGACCAATTCGAGGCAATGGCGTCGGCGGATTTCGGCAATTACCACAATCGCCGCTATGAAGGCATGATCAATATTCCGATTGTCGATGATCGTCTCGACATCCGCATCGCCGGAGAATGGACCAAGCGCGACGGATACAGCTTCAACGAATTGACTAACCAGCCCATCGACGGCCGCGATCTGTGGTCAAGCCGTGTCACCATCGGCTGGAAACCTGTGGAAGGCGTGCAATCTTATCTTATCTGGGAACACTTCCAGGAAAACGATGATCGCCTGCGCAGCGGCAAACAGCTTTGCAAAACGGATTATGGTCCGGGTTCGATCGATGGTCATGCCAAACCCATGGGGTATGTCGGCGCCCAAGGTCAATACGCGCCCTATGGCGGTCCAGGTGACTTCTTCACGCAAGGCTGTAAAGGAGGCTCTCTATATTCGCCCGATGCTTTTGGAGCGCCGCTCGGATACGCATTGCCGTATGTATTAGGAGCGACCGATCTCGGTATAACGCTTCCAATCAATCCCTATGCAAGCGTGACGCAATCGACGAATCTGCGGATAATCGAATCCTCCATCAATCCGAATTATCAGGCGAAAAACGATACAGTCGAATGGAATACCGACTGGCAGATCAATCCGGCACTGACCCTCACCTCATCTACCGGTTATAACAACGATTTTCTTTGGTCGGCGGAGGACTTCAATCGTTTCGGCGCCACGCCGGGATTTTTCAACGCGCAAGACGTGCCCGTTGGCGTGGTCCCAAATCCAAGCGGTCTTCGAATATGCGCCGGCACGGATTGCGGTACGGGCGTAACGCTTGGACAACCTTGCGCCAGCGGCGCTGATTGCAAGATATCCGGCTATTTTTGCGATCCGCAATTGGGCTGTTCCGACCGGTTGATTGTGGAAGACCTTTCCACCGAGCGTGCCTGGCAGTTGAGCCAGGAATTTCGTCTGGCATCGAATTTTTCTGGTCCGTTGAACTTCACGGCTGGCGCCAACTATCTGCATTACGAAACGGTAGAAAAATACTATGTCTTCAGCAACGCGCTCACGACGATTTCGGGTGGGTTCGTTCCTGGTGCGTACAATTCGAATAACGGATTGGATAATCTGTTGGAGGGATTCCAGTACAATGTTCCGGGTCAGGACCTTAACCCCGATAGGGGTTATGTCGATCCCAATCCGCTTTCGAGTCTCAATGACCAGGGCCACAATTATTTCCTGAGCCAGAATCCCTATGTTCTGAACTCCTATGCGGCGTTCGGAGAAGCGAATTATCAGATCTCCAACGATCTCAAGCTGGTCGGCGGCCTGCGGTGGACAGACGACCAGAAACATTTTCTGGAAATCCCGAGTTGGGCTGCCACGAATGGTTACGGATATCCCGTCACCGGCGGCCTCAACCAGCAATGGAATCAATGGACAGGGCGTGCCGTCGTAAACTGGACGCCGAAGCTCGATTTCACCGATCAGACGCTCATCTATGGATCATTCGCTCATGGCTATAAGGCCGGCGGGGCCAATCCACCGGGCGCTCAATTTACCGCTAAGTATTATGTCAATGGCGTGCCTACATCTGCCGATCCGGTACATCCCCTGACGTTCAAGCCCGAATTCATTCAGGCCTTCGAACTCGGAACCAAAAATACGCTGCTGGATGGTGCGCTCACGCTAAACGGCGATGTCTTCTATTACAATTACACGGGTTACCAGATTTCCGAAATTGTGGATCGCACTGCGATCAATACCAATTACGATGCCAAGGTTAAGGGCGCCGAACTCGAATCGAGCTGGGAACCTGCGCCAGGACTGAAGTTCGGCCTCACGGGAGGATTCGAAACATCCAGCATCGCCAAGGACACTGAGGCTGTCGATCTGATGGACCGCACCGCCGGCCATCCGGGTTGGTACGTCGTCAAACCGTTTGCTACCGAGGCATCGAACTGCATATTCCCGGAATATGTCGCAAAATGGATTGATTTCGGCGCGCCTGCCGTAGGCGCACAGGTCGTGAGCTATTGTTCGTTTGCCTACCAATTCCATGAGGACCCGTTCACCCAACTACAATATAAAGCGTATCCCGCGGCGGGAGCCGATGGTGAGGTGCCACACGGCTTCTGCACCGGGGGGCTCAATCCTGATTGCATCATTCCAAACTATCCGGGTTACGACCCACTGGCGGGCACCCCTGGCGATCCCTACACCGGCCAGAACACTGCCAATGGCATCGATTACGGCCCTGTGCCGAATAACGGCGCGGGTTTCGCGAAGGACCTCAGCGGACATCAACTGCCGAATGCGCCGCATTTCACCACAGCGGTGAGTGCCGAATACACAATGCCAGTGTCGGAAGATTGGGCGGCGACACTGCATGGCGATTTCTACTGGCAATCGCAATCATGGGCGCGAGTGTTCGAGGACAGAATCGACAAGATCCATGGCTACGCAAACGTCAACACGGCATTGATCCTGACCAGTGCGAATGGCTGGCAGGTGATGGGTTACGTCAAGAACATCTTCAACGCCACGGCGATCACCGGCACGTTCCTGAACAGCGACGATACGGGGCTCACGACCAACGTGTTCCTCACCGACCCGCGCCTCTATGGCGTGCGCGTCACGAAGAATTGGTAAGGGGGAACCAATGAACAAGACAAACAATATGCGCGGCAGAAACATCCGCTGGCAGCTTCTCGTTACCGTATCGGCAGCGGCATTGTTGACGGCGACTTACGCCGTGGGCAAAGCCGAAGCGGCCGACGGTGACAGCAACCGGCCGCTTCTCTGGATTGAACTCGGAGGTCAACTGGAAAGCATCAGCGGGCAGCCAGAAATCTTGCAGCCTCCATTCTTCGGTCTGGCCTCAGACGCCAACCGCAACCTCATGATCGCCGCGCAGCACGCGCCGCGTTACAGCGTGGGCGAAGATGCCAAGATCACTTTCCAGCCGGAGGATAGCGATTGGTTATTTTCGGCGTCGATACGCTATGGGCGATCGAATGTGGACAAACATTTTCACCACCAAACGCAGATGCCGAGCTTTCATGGCTCAGTCTTCGGGAAATATCAAAATTTTCCCTCCACACAAGAGCCTGCCATTTTCGTGGATGGCCGGACCAGTTCCCGGGAAAAGCACGCCGTTCTCGATTTTCAAGCTGGCAAAGACATTGGATTGGGCCTGTTCGGTGGACACGGGGACTCAACTCTGAGCGCTGGCGTTCGCTTTGCGCAGTTCACCTCCTCATCCAACGCCCTGATTCATGCACGGCCCTTCGTGTCCAATTACGTCATTTCGAATCCTGGAAAATATAAGCTACCTGTTCTAGAGCTTGGAGTTTATACCGCCGTTCTGCAAGCCAAACGCGACACACATGCGGTCGGCCCGTCGATCTCATGGGACGCTTCGGTGCCCTTCGCCGGGAACAGCGCTGATGCGTCTCTTTCGCTGGATTGGGGTGTGAATGCGGCGTTACTGTTCGGCCGGCAGCGGGCACGGGTTCATCACGAAACGACGGGCTATTATTTGAAAGCTATCAATGGTGCCGGTCCTTCGCAGGGCGGCTCTCCCAAATATACGCATGGCTATCACAATGCGCCTGCCGATCAGAACCGCTCGCGTACCGTCATGATCCCGAATGTGGGAGGGTTCGCCGGACTTTCGTTCCGCTATGCGGATGCGAAGATCAGCCTGGGCTATCGCGGCGATTTTTTCTTCGGCGCAATGGACACCGGCATCGATACACGCAAATCCACCACACGAGGCTTCTACGGCCCCTATGCCAGCATCAGCGTCGGGTTTCCGTAATGGGCCGTAGGGAGTCAAGGCTCCGTCCGATAATCTCGCCGCCGGTATCAGGCTTCCGTTCGTGGTCGGCACGTTGCGCCACATGATGCGGTGGGATGGAGGCCGAGAGCCTATCTG
>DASZBL010000011.1:0-38797 GCA_035944195.1 Rhizomicrobium sp.
CCGACGTGTTCGATTACATTGAGCGCTTCTATAATACGAAACGGCGGCACTCGACGATCGGATATATGAGCCCTATGGAGTTCGAGATGAAGGCTGGACTAGCTTAAGCGGGTGTCATCCGAACCGGGTGCAGGCCAGGCCTTTTCGGCGGCGTTGGCCGCCCGTTGTGCTTCTCGGGCGCTGTCCCTGGCTGCTTTGAGAGTCAACCCGACAAGCACGACGCCGATGAGCGTAATGGCCGCCTCAATACCGGCGATGACAAGCATCCATCCGGCCCACTTCGCCATGTGCTTTTGGGTCTTAAGATAGCGGCTAGCATATTGCTTTTCATCCTTGGACTCGGCGCGGGCGTTCTCGGCTTTGAGCGTATTGGCAATGCT
Organism: Rhizomicrobium sp.; assembly: GCA_035944195.1. Lineage (GTDB taxonomy): Bacteria > Pseudomonadota > Alphaproteobacteria > Micropepsales > Micropepsaceae > Rhizomicrobium. The sequence goes on from DASZBL010000011.1 coordinate 381, forward strand.
ATCTATGTCAGCTTGGAGAGCGGTCGGAATTTGTGGGGCTGGGCTTGCCTGTGGCTCGGCGTGGGTTTGTTGGGAATTGGTTTGATGGTGGGCGTGCCTTCCTATTGGATTAGCGGCTGCTGCGCCGGATAGCGTTAGTCCAATCGCAATTGCTGGCAGCCAATTGAATCTAAACATTGGATCAGGAACGCCGCCGTAAATCCGCCCCGGCTGATCTTATTGGCAAGGTTGCGTTCTGTCTCTTTCGCTCCAAGGGCATCCAGCTTTTCGACCAATTGGGTGTATGTCACCCCTCGCCGTTTTAGCTCCCCCTTAAGTAGATTCTTGGCCTTTTCCTCATATTTCAGCGTTAAGGCATTGTTTTTATAGATATTTTTCGGCATCTGACCTCCCTCAATATATCATCGCTTCCGGTGAAATTACCCCTTGCATCCGGCTACGTCTATATCTATATCCAATGCGCAATATCACTGGATGTAATGACATATGGCGCAACACTTCCTCCAGTCCAAAGCGGCCAAGACCCTGAGCCTCGCTCAGGTGTTCCGCATGACGGAATTGGAAGCCGAAACCACGTTCCGCAGAATCCGCTGGAATGAAACCGATGGCGCTCCGATCTGCCCGGATTGCGGTGGCTTAGAACCTTACGAGTTTCGCCGCCCCACTAGCCTCCTGCGCTTTCGCTGCAAGGCTTGCTCCAAGAACTTCTCCATCACCAGCGGGACGCTGTTTGCCAGCCACAAAGCCCCGCTGCGCGCGTATCTGGCAGCTATCGCGGTCTTTATGAACGAAGTGAAGGGCAAGAACGCGCTGGCGCTGTCCCGCGATCTCGGCATGTCGCACAAGGCGTGCTGGATTTTGCTGCACAAGGTCCGCGAAGCGATGACGGAAGAATTTCGGGGCCGCAAAGTCGGCGGCGAAGGCAAGGTGGCCGAGGTTGATGGCGCCTATTTCGGCGGTCACGTTCGCCCCGCGAACTTCAAGGAAAACCGCCGCGACCGCCGCCTTGTCATGAACCAGTCCGGCAAGCGCCAATCCGTCATCATCGTGCGCGAGCGTAACGGCCATTCGCTCCCAGCGGTGTTCCGTTCCGAAAGCGCCGCGCTCTCTTGGATCAAATCGCGCGTATTGCCCGGCACGATTGTTAACGCGGACGAAGCCTCCGGCTGGAATGATCTGCAATCGAAATACGAAATGAAACGCATCAATCATCAAGAGGCCTACAGCGATGGCGAGGCTTGCACGAACCAAGCCGAAAGCTATTTCTCGCGCTTGCGCCGTGGCGAACTCGGCTACTTCCATCACGTCTCTGGCCCGTATCTTCTGCGCTATGCCGTTGAAGCGTCGTTCCGCGAGGATGCACGGCGCGTCGATAATGGCACCCAAGTCCGCCGCGTAACGGAACTGGCCTTGAAGCGCGGGCCTTCGATTGATTTCAGCGGATACTATCAGCGGCACATTCGGGCGGCGGCGTAACGGCCTGCCAGCACACACCGCGCCCGTGGCCGACTTTTTCGATCATGTCGGCTTTTCGCATATCGTGCAGGGTTACAAGAATCCGGCGATTAAAATCGGTGCGGACCTTCCGGTTCTTTTCGGGGTCTAGTCGCTTATCCAGCATGGCTTGCACCGCTACATCATCCGCCCGGATTACGCCCTTCTCGCGGAGCATATCGCGGCACCTACGGCTAATCTCATTGCGTCCGAAATAGGTGGACCGAGCAGGCATTCTGCCCTTGGTGGGGATTTCCGAAGGCTCTAGGCCATATAGCGCCAGCACGCCGTCAATATGCACCAGATCGGCTTGCAGCTTGTCCAGTTGCTTGTAGAGGTCCGCGATCTGGCCGGTTACGGCGGAGCGCCGCGCCTGCAATCCTGAAATGATATGTGTGTCGCCCATGCACAGAAGATAGGGCGGAGGCTAGAGATTTTCTTTTCCCTTTGCGCCAATATACCGCAATATCCCGCAATAATGCGAAGCATGCGATTGCCACATAGCAGGTTGATTCAAATCAACGACACTGAACCCCTCTGCGCGCGTCATTTGTCATGCGCTCAAAAATGGCAAACCAAGCCGAAGTATTTCCCGTCACCGAAAATTTCGTCGAAGAAGTGCGTGATTTTCTCGGCGGGGCGCTCACGCCTGACCTTCGGCAAGCGGGCCGTGAGACCATCGGCGTCCATTCCGAGATCGGCACCTGCCGCATCTGGCACCAGCGGCTTTATGCGAAAGGCTGGATTGCTCCCGCTTGGCCGGTGGGACATGGCGGCACCGGCTGGAGCCTTGCGCAGCGGTTTTTCTTCGAACAGGAATGCGCGCGCAACGATGCGCCAATTCTTTTTGCCATTGGATTGCGCAGCATCGGCCCGCTGATTATTGCGCTGGGAACGCCGGAGCAAAAGCGCCGCTATCTTCATCCGATTCTCTCCGGCGAAGATTTGTGGTGTCAGGGCTTCTCCGAAGCGAATGCGGGTTCTGACCTGGCGGCAATCACGACTCATGCGGTTGCGCTCGGAGACAATTATATTGTGACCGGCTGCAAGCTCTGGACCACCGGCGCGCATCTTGCCAACCGGATGTTTGCGCTTGTCCGCACGCGGTCCTCCGGCAAGCCGCAAGACGGAATCACCTTTCTGTTGATCGATATGGCGGCGCCGGGCATCTCGGTCAGGCCAATCGTCACGCTCGATGGCCAGCATGAGTTCAATGAGGTGACATTCGACGACGTATCCGTGCCGATAGCCAATCGCTTGGGCGCGGAAAACGAAGGCTGGGGCGTCGCAAAACATCTCATGCGCTTTGCGCGCTCGAACAACACCAATTCCTCGCTCCTGCGCCGGGCGTGGCGCGGGGTCGAGCGCTTGCAGACGGCATCTCTCGAACCAGCGCTGAAGATGCGCATGACAGAGATCGAGATCGAACTTGCCGCATTCGAAAGCCTCGAAATGCGGCTGCTCGCCTCGGGCCGGCTGTCCGGCAACGACGAGGCGGGGTCCTCGCTCATGAAGATCGCCGCAACCGAACTCCACCAGCGCATCGCGGAGCTTTTGCTGGATGCGGCAGACCCCTATGGGGGCACCACCTACCCCCTGCTGAAATATTTCGGCACGCGCGCCGCCAGTATCTATTCCGGAACCAACGAGATTCATCGTAACGTGATCGCCAAGCATCTTTGATTTCAGGGGGGCTCGATCCGGGGCGGGTTCGCGGACGAGAGGGCCGGGAGAGACATAATGAATGGCGCAGAAAGCCTTGTTCATACGCTGGTGAATTGCGGGGTCGAAGTCTGTTTTGCCAATCCGGGCACCTCGGAAATGCATTTCGTGGCAGCGCTCGACCGCGCCCAAGGCATGCGGGCGATCCTGGCGCTGTTCGAGGGGGTGGTGACGGGGGCGGCCGACGGCTACGGACGCATGGCGGGCAAGCCTGCCGCGACGCTGCTGCATCTGGGGCCGGGGCTGTCGAACGGTCTGGCCAATTTGCACAACGCGCGCCGCGCCTCGACGCCCATCGTGAACATCGTGGGCGATCACGCCACCTATCATGCGCAATATGATGCGCCGCTGGCGTCGGACATTACGGGCTTCGCGCGGCCAGTGTCCGGCTGGATTCATTCCAGCACGAACGCGAGAGACGTCGCGTCGGACGGCGCGCGCGCGGTGCAGGCGGCGATGCAGCCGCCGGGGCAGATCGCGACGCTGATCCTTCCGGCCAATACGGCATGGGATGAGGCGGAAGGCGCTGCCTCGTCGCTGCCGAACATCGGTGTCGTGCCTGCCGATTCCGCCGAGGTGGATCGCGTGGCGCAAGCGCTGCGCAGCGGAAAGAAATGCGCGATCCTGATGCGCGGCGCGGCGCTGCAAGCGCGCGGGCTCAATGCAGCGGGACGGATCGCTGCGAAATCTGGCGCGCGGCTGATGTGCGATACGTTTGCACCGCGGCTGGCGCGCGGCGCAGGCATCGTCGCCGTCGAGCGCATTCCCTATTTCGCCGAACAGATTGTCGATTTCCTCAAGGACCTCGAACATCTCGTGCTGATCGGCGCCAAGCCGCCGGTGTCGTTTTTCGCTTATCCCGGAAAGCCAAGCTGGTGCACGCCGGAAGGCTGCAAAATTCACACGCTTGCGCATGCGCATGAAGACGGTGTCGGCGCGCTGGAAGCGTTGGCCGAAGCCACCGGCGCGCCGAAAGAACCCGCGGCGCGCGCGGAGTTCAAAAATCCGGGACTGCCTTCAGGAAATCTCGATGCCTACACGGCCGGGCAAGCAATCGCGCATTATTTGCCCGAAAACGCGATCATTTCCGACGAAGCCGCGACATCGGGATTGAGCGCGATGATGTTCACCGCCAATGCGCATCCGCACGACCATCTCGCCTTGACGGGCGGTTCCATCGGTCAAGGATTGCCGTTGGCGACGGGGGCTGCAGTCGCGTGCCCGGATCGCAAGGTGGTTTGTTTGCACGGCGATGGCGGCGCAATGTACACGTTGCAATCGCTGTGGACGCAGGCGCGCGAGAAGCTCGATGTCACGACAGTTATTTTCGCAAATCGTTCCTATGCGATTCTGAAGATCGAGCTGATGCGCGTCGGGGCGGAAAATCCCGGTCCCAAGGCGCTGTCGATGTTCGACTTGCGAAATCCCGAACTCGATTGGGTGCAGCTTGCGCGCGGCATGGGCGTCGAAGCCACGCGCGCGACAACGGCGGAAGAATTTTCCGCACAATTCGCCGATGCCATGAAGCAGCGCGGGCCGCGTCTGATCGAGGCCGTGCTATGAGCGATCTCGTCGCGCGTCTGAAAACGGAACTCGGCGATAGCGCGGTGCTCTCAGGCAGCGAAGGCGCGCAATCGGGACCCGCCTGGGGCCGGCTTGGCGCGCCGCTTGCGGTCGTGCGGCCGAAAACCACCGCACAAGTCGCAACCGTTTTGAAGCTGTGTCACGAAGCCGACCAAGCCGTGGTTCCATGGGGCGGACGCACGGGACTGGTGGAAGGCACTTTCGCAGACGGCGCAATCGCGCTTTCGCTGGAGCGCATGAACCGCATCATTGATATCGATGCCGATGGCGCGACCATGACGGTGGAAGCCGGATGCGTGCTGCAGAGCGTGTGCGAAGCGGCGGAAAGCAAAGGCCTGTTCTTTCCGCTCGATCTGGGCGCGCGTGGTTCGGCGACCATCGGCGGAAACATCTCGACAAATGCGGGCGGCAATCGCGTGATCCGCTATGGGATGATGCGCGAGCTTGTGCTGGGTCTTGAAGCGGTGCTGGCGGATGGAACGATTGTGTCCTCGCTCAATCATCTCATCAAGAACAATGCGGGTTATGATCTCAAGCAGATGTTCATCGGCTCCGAAGGCACGCTGGGAATCGTGACGCAGGCGGTATTGCGCCTGAGGCCGAAGCCTGCGAGTCAGAACATGGCGCTTCTGGCGGTCGATGGCTTTGCCAAATTGCCGAGTATTTTGCGCAATGTCGAAAAGGGACTCGGCGGCACGCTGTCGGCGTTCGAAGTGATGTGGGGGGACTTCTACCATCTCGTCACCACCCCGCCCGCGCAGGGCCGCGCGCCCCTTCCGCATGGACATTCCCATTATGTACTCATCGAAGCAATGGGCGGCGATCAGGCCGATGACAGCGCGCGGTTCGAACGCGTACTCGCGGATGAACTGGAGAAAGGCGAAATCGCCGATGCGGTGATCGCCAAATCGAAAGACGAATGCCACCGGCTATGGGCGCTACGCGATGACGTGCTGCAGGTCTGGCGCATTGCGCCGGTGTTCACCTTCGATGTGAGTCTCGGCATTCGCGAGATGGAGAGCTATACGAGCGCGGTGCGCGAAGCACTTCTTGCGCGCTGGCCCACGTCGGCGCTGATGATTTTCGGCCATATGGGAGACGGCAATCTGCATTTGATCGCGGGCGTTGGCGATGGCAGCGAGGAGGCGCGCAAGGCCGTCGAGGGCATCGTCTATGGGGGCTTGCGAACATGCGCAGGCTCGGTTTCCGCCGAACATGGAATAGGGCTGGAAAAGCGCAGCTATCTCTCCTATTCGCGAAATCCGGAAGAAATCGCGCTGATGGGTGTGCTCAAGCGCGCGCTCGATCCGCACAACATCCTCAATCCGGGCAAGATTTTTCTGAACGCCGCCGGCGAATAGACCAATGATGCTCGCTCCCGCCTCCGTTTCCGATTATCGCGAACTGGCGCGGCGGCGCCTGCCGCGATTGCTGTTCGATTATGTCGATGGCGGCGCCTTCGAGGAGGCGACGCTTCGCGCCAATCGCGCCGATTTGCATCGGCTGGCGCTGAAGCAAAAGGTGATGTGCGATGTCTCCGCGCTGGAAACATCCACGACATTGTTCGGGCAGCATCTGTCGATGCCGTTGATTTTGGCGCCGGTGGGATTTGCCGGCATGATGGCCCGCCGCGCCGAAACGCAGGCGGCGCGCGCGGCGGAAAAAGCCGGTGTGCCCTTCACGTTGTCGACGGTGGCCATTTGCGCGATCGAGGAAGTGCGCCGCGCGACAACTCATCCATTCTGGTTCCAGCTCTATATGATGAAGGACCGCGGCGTTGTGCGCGAAATTCTGGCGCGCGCGGCGGCGGCGAATTGCGGCGCGCTGGTGTTCACGGTCGATCTGCCGGTGCTCGGCACCCGCTACCGCGATATCCGCAACGGCATGGGCCAGCACTTATCGCTTCTCTCCAAAATCAGATTGGCCGGAAATTTCGCAGCCCATCCGAAATGGATCCACGACGTTGGTTTGAAAGGCCGCCCGCTGAATTTCGGGAATCTGAGCGGTGTCGTAAAAGGAAGGAGCTCGCTCGGCGCGCAACTCGCCTGGACGTCGACCGAGTTCGATCCGAGCGTGACATGGAAAGACCTCGAATGGGTGCGCAGCCTCTGGAAAGGGCCGCTCATCCTGAAAGGCGTGCTGGATGCCGAAGATGCGCGTCAGGCCGTCAAAACCGGCGCAGACGGGATCGTGGTGTCGAACCATGGCGGCCGCCAGCTCGACGCCGCCTCATCCACGATTTCGGTTCTGCCCGCAATCGCCGATGCCGTCGGATCGCAAACCACCATCCTGATGGATGGCGGAATTCGCTCGGGCCAGGATCTGGCCCGAGCGCTGGCGCTTGGCGCGAAAGCTTGCATGATCGGGCGCGCATGGGTGTATGGCGTTGCCGCGCGAGGCGAGGCCGGAGTCACAGCGGTTCTCGAAACGATGCGGCGCGAATTGCGAACGACGATGGCCCTCATCGGCAAAACGCACGTTGGCGATATCGACTCATCGGTGCTGAAGAATTAGGCTGAGCGTTATGGATTGCGATATGGTCCTGACCTGAAAGGAAACAACTCATGTCCCTCGGACTCATTCTCGTCATCGTCCTCGTCATCTTGCTGCTGGGCGGTTTCAGCGGCCGTTTCCGCGGCTATGGTTATGGCTACGGTCATCGCGGCATTGGAATTCTCGGTATCATCCTGATCGTGATCGTCGTTCTGTTGCTGCTTGGGCGTATCTGACGGGCGGATTACGATGAGCCGCCTTCGCGTTCATGCGGAAAGTCACCTCGTCAAACGCATTGGGTGGTTGCGGGCGGCTGTGCTCGGCGCCAATGACGGCATCGTCTCGACGGCGAGCCTGATTGTCGGCGTGGCTGCTGCTGCTGCAACGCAGAACGATGTGTTGATCGCGGGCGTCGCAGGATTGGTGGCGGGCGCGATGTCCATGGCCGCCGGAGAATATGTGTCCGTCAGTTCGCAATCCGATACCGAACACGCGGACCTCGCACGCGAGCGCAAGGAGCTGAGCGGCAATCCCAAGGCCGAACTGAACGAGCTTGCGGAGATTTACGTCAAGCGTGGCGTCAGCAAGGAGCTCGCGCTGCAGGTCGCCGCACAATTGATGGCGAAAGATGCGCTGGCGGCGCACGCCCATGACGAGCTTGGGATTTCGGAGATCACCACGGCGCGCCCCGTTCAGGCAGCCCTCACATCCGCTGCAACATTTTCGACCGGTGCGGCGATGCCCTTGTTGATGGTTATCGTGTCGCCGGCCCATATGCTCGTCGCAATGGTGTCCGCTGCATCGCTGGGATTTCTCGCGCTTCTCGGCGCCATCGGCGCGCACGCAGGCGGCGCAAACATCTGGCGCGCGACGGCACGCGTGACATTCTGGGGCGCACTGGCAATGGCGCTCACCGCCGGTATCGGCAAGCTTTTCGGCACGGTCGTCTGATAAGTGCACAGGCGCGAAGCGATCAATCACCCAAGCCGAAGCTTATGCTTGCGAAGGGGCCCTTGAAACCAAGCGTTTCGTTTTTTGGTGCATCGATGCCCGCATCGATGGCACCGACGAAAAAGTCGGTACGATAACCGAGGCTGATTTTTGCGTCGGAATAACGGTACGAAATCCCGGCAAAACCACCAACATTCGGTACCGTGACGGAGCGTACGTTGTCATGGCCGCCATACACTATCGGATAAGGCGAATGGTAATTTGCTCCCCCGTTGAATACGAACTGCCAGCTTACATAGCGCTGATACTCCTGATGTTTCACATGCGTTTTTTGTCTGCCGAACAATAGAGCGGCGTTCACACCCCAATCGAACGTCACTTCGCCGTCCTGGGGATCGCCCATAAAGAGGGCCGAACCGGTCCATGACACAGACGGGCCTGCGCCGCGGAAACTTCGCGAGGCCTGTTCCGTTGCGTGATAGGTGCGATAATAGGGAAGCTGAAACGTAATCTCCGGATGACCGAATGCAGCAAGGTCCCCATACTTGAATTCCAACTCCGGCCGGGCGCGGATATCGAAACTGGTGTGAGATGTAAATTGCGCAATCCGAACGCCGAGGCTCAAAGTCGACGAACTATCTTTTCCAAACATACCCAGGCCGACATCCTTGCCTACAGAAAAATCGAGAATGGCATGGCTATCCGAGCGACGCGCTAGCGAGTCCGAGAAATTGTCGATGCCGCGCGTATTCTCGAAGGTCGCTGGAACGCCGCTTATATATTTCGTTTTGAACGCACGATTGGTCTGATGATCTGTTTCCCTGGAAATACCGGTTCGGCCATAGCGCAGGGCGGCGGCAAATACCCAATCCGAATTTTCCGGCTGGAACGAGATTTTTCCCTCTTCGCCGAAATTGAATAAAGGCGGCTTCTGCACCTGGAGGGGCGACGTGCCTTTCCACAGAACGGAGGAATTGGGATAAAGCGACAGAAATGCCGGCGCGAAGACTTCACCTTGCCCGGTTATGGTCTCTGCCTGTCCGCCAAGTTCGATCCAGATCAGCGGATGATCGGCGTCACTGCCGGCTGCTTCCGCTTCGCCTGCCGCGTATGCCGACGCCAGCAATGCCAGCGCCGAAACCGTCGAGAGAAGTTTCCAGCGGATCGTGTCCGGCGTGTTCATATTGTTGCTCATGCTATCCCCCCTCAAAAATTCTTGGTGACGCGCACGCCATAGAGGCGCGGGTCGGTGAGAAACACATTTGTGGTCAGTCCGCTGTCGTCGCTGTTCAGGAAGTCGCCGGTGATGGCTGTCGTGTCGAACACGTTTTTGAGATAGCCCAGCACCTGCCAACCATCCGCGCTGGTGAGGATCAGCGCGAGATTGACATTCGAGTAACCGCGGATCTTGTCGTAAGGCACATCGTTGAACACCCGCGCAAAGCTTTGCGATTGCCAGTAGAAATCGCTGTGCAATGTGGCTGCCCAATCCTCCGAAACGGGCATCGTATATTCGGCACTCAGCGACGTAGTAAAATGCGGCGCGTTGGGAAGCTGATTGCCGCCCACGTTTTTGGCGAAGCCTTCGCCATTGTTGATCGCGGGCTGCATTGGGTCGAAACCCGGATAACCGGCAGGTATGAGCGCCGCATCGCCAATGGTTACAGGGGCCGTGCTTATTCCAGTGGGATTGGCCACATAGGGCCTGTTCGTGACCGGATCCAGATGATCGGTGTACGCGATCCCGCAAGCGAAAGGACCCACACCACCCTGACGATGCGGCAAATCGGGAGGATTGCTGTAGGGGGCAGTCGCACTGTTGGGTTGTTCTTGCAGAAGTGCTGCCAAAACATAATCGGGAAGAATGCAGTTTGAAGCTTGCGTCGGGAACGGCTTGATGACCATCCAGCCCGGCATGCCCGCCGTGCGGTCCATCAGATCAATCGCGCTCTGGCCGTTGGCAATCCTCGTACTCTCATAACCGCCGGCGAAGGAGAACTTCAGGCCCGGTGCGGGCTCCCATGTGGTTTCGAGTTCGGCGCCTTTCACCGTGGCGTTGAAATTCAGATTGATGGACGTGCGGTCCACGATTTCGGAAATCTGGTAGCCCGTGTAGTTGTAGTAGAAGACGTCACCGTTCAGCGTCAGCGCGCCATCGAGCAACGCGTTCTTGGTCCCAAGCTCGAAGGCTTCGATATATTCCGGTTTGAAAGTGAAGGGATGATCCGGGATCGAGACCGCGCCATCTCCGAATTTATTGAACTCGGCACCCGGCGGATTGGCGCCGCCGGCCTTGTAGCCATGCGCATAGGAACCGTAGAGCAAGGTCTGGTCGGTAAAGTCGAGCTGCGGCGTCCAGTTCAGCACGGCGCGGCCCGTCAGCCGGTCCCATTGCTGGTTCACAATCGCAACGACCGGATAGCCGATGCCTTGCGTGACGACTTCGCTGGGAATATCGGTGAAATGCTTTTTGTCGATCGTATAGCGCAAACCGGCCGTCAGCTTGAGTGCATTCGTGAAATTGTAATAAGCCTCGCCGAAACCTGCATATGAGTTCAGCGTATAAGGATTCTGGCTCAGAAAATAATTGTGGCCCTTGTTGTTGAGGTGTCCGATCGGATTTGTATCGATGAAGACGCAGGACTGAAAAGGTTCGCCCCCGCCTATAATGGGATTAAGGTTTTGCCAGCCTCCAACAAAGCGGTTATGAATCAAACAATCGCTGTGATCGGCGGTGCTGCCGTCACCGAATTGATCTTCGCCATTGGCATATGCCGTTAGTGCATTGATGAAGACGTAATAATTCTCTTCCGTCTCGTAATGGAGATAATTGCCGCCGGCGCTGAAATTGAACGGCCCGCTGAAGTTCGAAGCCAGACGGAATTCCTGACTCAATTGCCAGGCATGTTCTTCGGATAAATCCTGGGCGACGATCCGATCCGAGCAGCCCAATTGAGGATCGCAGAATGTTGCGCCTCCGCCGAATACGCCCGGTGTTGTGTCGAAGCGATTAAAATCCTCCGTGGACCACAGGAAATCCTGATTGTATCCGGTCTGCGATGTCACCGTCAGCGATGGATCGATATTGTAATTCGCATTGAATTCGAGTGTATCGTTCTTTGCCTTGTATTCCGGCACAAGCGCCGATTGGATGCTTCGAAGATTGGTCGACTGTGTCGTCTCGGCGTAGGGATTGCTGGGGCCACCGTTCGACGGACTGAGGGATAATGCAATGATAAATGGCAGCGAAGGACCGAAGGGCACCTGGAACGCGCTGGGAGAATAAAGCGACGTGGGTACACAGCCCTGGCTCGTATAGTTCTGGTCCAGAGTCAGTGCGCCGCCAGCATCCACAGCCGAATTGGGCGGATTGGAGCCAACCACAGGCACAGGCACGCCGTTAATCACGGTCACCGGTTGAGACGTCTCACAAAGCTGCTTGGCTGTGCGCATGCGGTCGTCGTTTTCGCTGAAATGTTCCCAGACGAGATCCGCCTCGAAATTCGAAGACGGTTTCCAGCCAATCGTTGCGCGCCCTGACCAAAGATCGCGTCCATCGACAGGCGTATTCAGAGTTGTGTCGATCGTGTAGCCATCGCGCATCGTCCACTCGCCCGCGAGGCGGATATCGAGACGATCATCGACCACCGGGATATTGATCATGCCTTCGTAGCGGCGGTTATGAAAATTGCCGACATCGGCAGAAAGCATCGCTTCAAATTGATCGGTGGGTTTCGCCGAAACGACGTTCACCACACCCGCCGTCGCGTTGCGGCCATAGAGCGTGCCTTGCGGGCCGCGCAAAACTTCGACCTGATTGACGTCGTAGAATTCCTGTTCGAAGAAATGATTGCGGATGAAGGGCATATCGTTGAACGCAACCGCCACGGCCGGATCGGTGGTGACCGAAATTGCCTGCGTGCCGATACCGCGGATCTGGATGTTGTAGCCGGTGAAATTCGTCTTTGAAAAAGTGAGATTCGGAACCTCTTTCACCAGATCGGGACCGCCTGCAATCTGGCGGGAGGTCAATTGCTCTTGCGACAATGCCGTGATCGCAATTGGCACCGTCTGGATATCGCCTTTGATCTTCGATGATGTGACGACAACGGATTCGATACCTGCCGACGTGGCGGCCGCAGCCAGGCGCACAGGCGTTGCCACAGCAAGCTGCTGGGCTGCAGGAGCGTCCGGCAAAGCGTGAACGATGGCGATGGAGCCGGCGGAATGGCGGTGCATCGAAAAGCCGGTGCCGGTGAGAATGCGCGTCAATGCATCGCCTGCGGATAAATCGCCTTTCACGCCGCGTGTGCGCACACCGCGCACTTCGGTGGCCGCATAGATGAGCTGCACGCCGGTTTGTGCGGTGTAGACATCGAGGGCGCTTTCGAGATCGCCGCCCGGAATGTCGAACTCCGCGGCGAACGCGCCAGTGGCCAGACAGACGATACTCGCCCCGCCAATAAGCCCGGCTTTGAGATATTTCAAACTCGTCATTGAATTCCCCCTCACGCGGCTTTCATCACCGCTCATCTGCGTTCAGCGCGAAATCACGATTTCGCTTCCATGGTCTTTCACACGCAGGCCCAGAACGTCCTCGGCCACTTCCGTGAACGCGCCCACATTGGTTGCTTCGAAAATGCCGCCGATCTTGATGAATCCAACAGCCGGATCGGGAACGCTGAGTTTTTGCCGGTTGTAGCGATTGAACTCCGCCGCTGCGTCGGCGAGCGTGGTGTCCCTGAAGACGAGCACGCCGCGCCGCCAGCCAAGCTCATTGGTCAGCGTGCGCATCGATTTGCGTTCGACCGAAACATTGCGGCCGGATGCGATCGCCACCTGCCCCGGCGCCAGCGGCAATGAGGGCGGCTGCATGCGCCCATCGGGCACATCGAACCAGACGCGGCCTTCGAGCACCGCCACTTCCAGCCGCGCGGTATCGTGGCGCACGAGAAACTTTGTTCCCAGATCGGTAACGCGATGATTGTCCACCATCACAATGAGCGGATGCAGTGCGTCATGCTTGACCTGGAAATAGGCCTCGCCTTTTTCGAGCCAGATGACGCGCTGATCGGTTGTCATGCGCGCGCGCAGGATCGTGTCGGTGTTGAGTTCCACCTGCGAGCCATCGGCGAAGCGAACGATTTCATGGCCGCCGATGGGCGTTGTGAAGACACGATCCTTTGGCCGCGTCAACATATTGGCCGCCAGCGCGCCCGCCACCGCCACCACGACAAACACCGCGGCAATCTTCAGCAGAACCGGCGGGATAAACCGGCCGCGTGGCGCCGGCGCATCGGATACGGCGCTGCGCAATACGACGAGTCTATCCGCCCTGCCCCATGCCGCCTTGATCCGCCAATAGGCCACGCGGTGGGCGAGCGCTTCGGCAAGCCAGGCATCCAGTGCGGTTTGATCCTGCGCGCTCCATGCTTGATCGTCGCGGCGCTCAAGCCAGATCGCAGCCTGCGTGTCGATGTCTTTCGCATTTGCCGCGAACCAGTTCGCGTCGGTCATGGCGCTCTCCCCGGATCGCCGCCATAAAGAAGCGACGCAAGGCTCGACATGCCGGTTGCAAGATGTTCGGAGACGGTGGCTTCTGCGATGCCCATGCGCGCGGCAATCTCGCGGCGCGACAGACCTTCGATCTTTTTCAGGATCACAGCTTCGCGGCAGCGCGCAGGCAAGCGGTCGATCGCCGCCTGCAGCCGGCGCAATTCTTCGCGCGCCATCACATTGCGGTCCGGGCCCGGCGTTTCGGTGGAGATATTCAGCGTCTCGATATCGGCAACCACTTCAATGGGAATGACATGGCCTTGCCGCGCGCGCGTGATCAGAAGATTGCGCGCGGTGGTAAACACGAACGGCTTTGCCATATCCGGAATCTGACGCTGGGCCGCTTCGCAGACGCGCACATAGATTTCCTGGCGGAGATCTTCGATATCGCCCCTGTCGCGCCAATTGTGGCGGAGGTACCTCATCAATATCGCCTCCAGCGGCAACACTTCGCGCACAAACCACACCTCCACCTCAGACGCGGTCATCTCCGCATCCGGGCGGCGCTGATCGGCGCCTTCACGATTTTGTTCCGTTGTCTCGACCATCCCCCGCCAGCCATCCCGCCTTTCGAGGGTAAGTTTAGGACCACATCTGAGTGAGACTCAGTGGGCGGGCACTGTTAGGGGTGTGCTGGAGAGAATATTTTCGTGCGGCGGCGCATCATTGGCAGCGGGCGCACAAAAAAGAGGCAGGCTTTCGCGTGAAACCCGCCTCATCGAAGCTACGGCAGGCAAGGCGAAGCCCTAAGACAACCACATGCACCTTTGCTGCGCCGCGGGCGTCGCGGATTCGAGCGCGCTTCCGGCCGCGGAGGCGGAAACAGATCAGTCTCGATTCCACACGGATGCGCGCGAGCCCGCACCCCTGCCCTGTCTGTGCCCGCGTTAAATTCGGCCGGTCATTTCGTCCTCGCGCAATATGCTAGAACGAAATGGGAACTTCGCGATGGAGCTTCAAGGTGCGCGCGGGAATTTATTTCCGGGAATTGCGCGGTGGATAATTCTACCGGCGAAAAAGTCAGGCCGGCACTGCTTCAGCGCAATGCCGGCCATCTTCACAAAGCTAATCGCCCAACCCGACGCTGATGCTGGCGTAGGGACCATGGAACAGTACGTTCGACTTTTTCGCCACGTCGATGCCGGTGTCCATTGCGTTCATGAACAGGTCGGCGCGATAACCGAAGCTGACTTTGGCATCGCCTTTGCGGAAAGAGATTCCGAGGCTCGCGCCTACGTTGGGCACAGTGACGGAGCGATCCGTGTCATGGCCGGATGTCGGGTGACCAGAAGACGGGTGGTGGTAAAGTGAACTATAGCAAGGGCCCAATGCGCAATGGAGTGGCCCTACATAACGCGCACTTTCCTGATGGCGCACATGAGCCTTTTGTTTGCCAAACAGAATGGCCACATTGGCGCCCCATTCCAATTCAATTTCGCCGTTTTGCACACTGCCGGCAAACGGAGCCGATCCTTCCCACGAAAGAGTCGGACCTACCCCATGAAAGTCGCGCGAAGCGTGCCCGGTACCATAATAGCTATTGAAATGCGGAAGCTTAAATTTATACGGCGCAAAGGCTGTGATGTACTTGAATTCCATGTTAGGGCGCGCGCGCATATCCGTCGACGCCTTGGACGTGAACTGAGCGAAGCGGACACCTGCACTCACCACTGACGTGCTCCCGCTTCCGAATATACCAAGACCCACATCCTTACCCGCAGAAAAATCCAGTATCGCGTGGCTTTCCTGAATGCGCGCCTTCGTGTCAGAAAATTTTGCAGTCGTACAGAAGCCAGCGCCTCCCGATCCGGTACAAAACTTTTTCGGTTGGCCGCTTACGTATTTTTCGTAGCCGAAGCCCTTGGTTTGATGGTCTACTTCCCTGTTCGTGCTCGAACGGCCGTAGCGAATAGCTGCCGAGAAGATCCAATCCGAATTCTCCGGCTGAAACGAGATTTTGCCATCTTCGCCGAAACTGAACAGCGGCAATTTCTGAGCCCGCTGTGGCGATACATTCTGGAAAACGGGCGATGTGGGATTCTGTGATACAAATGTCGGAACGAACGGATCGCCAAAACCGCTCGTGAACTCCCCCTGACCGCCCAGTTCGATCCAGATCAAAGGCTGGTCGGCGTCATTGCTCGCCGCGGTGGCTTCGCTTGTACCATATATCGACGCTATCAATGCGACGGCCGAAACCGTCGAAAGAAGCTGCCAGCGGATTGCGGGCGATGTGTAGGTTTGGTTGCTCATTGTCATCCCCCTCAATCAAAAGTTCTTGGTGACGCGCACGCCGAAGAGGCGCGGGTCGGTAAGAAACACATTGGTGGTGAGCCCCGTATCGTCACTGTTCAGGAACGCGCCGGTGATGGCTGTGGTATTGAAGACGTTTTTCAGATAACCGATCACCTGCCATCCGCTGGCGCCCGTCATGATCAGCGCCAGATTCACATTCGAGTATCCTCGAATCTTGTCATATGGCCTGTCATTGAAGACGCGTGCGAAGCTTTGCGATTGCCAATAGAAATCGCTGTGCAGCGTGGCCGCCCAATCCTCCGACACCGGGATCGTGTATTCCGCCGTCAGAGACGTTGTGAAATGTGGCGCATTGGGAAGCTCGTTGCCGCCGAGCGGTTTTGCAAAGCCTTCGCCATTGTTTATCGCTGGCTGCGTCGGATCGAAACCCGGATAACCGGCGGGAATTTGGAAAGGTACGTTAGGGCAACCCGAATTCGCGCATGGCGGAAAGCCAATGCCGCCAGGTCCCGTCGGATTAGCTGTATATGGTTGAAGTGTGACAGGATCCACGTGATCGTCATACGCTTGATTGCAAGCAAAATCCGACGAATCAGGACTATTTCCAGATGACCTGTTCTCTTCGATCAACGCTTGAACAACATATGTCGGGAAAATGCAGTTCGAGGCTTCCGTCGGGAACGGTTTCATAATCATCCAGTCGGATTTTCCGGCTGTACGGTCCATGAGATCGATCGCGCTCTGGCCGTTGCCGATCCGTGTGCCTTCATATCCGCCCGCAAAGGAGAACTTCAGGCCCGGCGCTGGCTCCCAGCTCGTCTCAAACTCGGCGCCTTTTACGGTTGCATTGAAGTTTAGATTGATCGACGTTCGATCGACGATTTCCGAGATTTGATATTCCTTGTAATTGTAGAAGAAAATATCTCCGTTCAGCGTCAGCGCGCCATCGAGCAGCGTGTTCTTCGAGCCGAGTTCATAAGCATCGATAAACTCCGGCTTGAAGATTTTGGGATGATCGGCAATCGTTATGGCTTGCCCACCCTGCTGACCAAAAACAGCTCCCGGCGGATTGGCGCCACCGGCCTTGTAACCGTGAGCGTAAGATCCGTAGACAAGCGTTTGATCGGTGAATTCCAGCTTGGGCGTCCAATTCAGCGCGGCCCGGCCCGTAAGCTGATCCCACTGCTGATTCACCGTGCCGGTTGTGGGATAGCCGTAACCTCGCGTGAGGACCTCACTTGGAATGTCGATGAAGCGCTTCCTGTCTTCCGTCCAGCGCAGACCGCCCGTGAATTTCAGATCAGATGCGATGTTGTAATATGCCTCACCAAACCCGGCGTAGGAATTCAGTTCGTAGGGATTTTGACTGAGGAAGTAATTATGGCCCTTGTTGTTGAGACTGGAGATCGGATTTGTGTCCACATACATGCAATCCTGCGCGGTCGCCCCGCCGCCGCCCACAGGATCATTCCAAGTCTGGTAACCGACGCTGGCGACTTTGCCGTACAAGCAATTACTGTTGCTCCCGAGTGGGTCGCTCGGCTGGCCTGAATTGTAGATGTCGCCCCATGTGCCGGTGTAGATGGAGAGCGCATTGATAAAGACGTAGTAGTTCTCTTCCGTCTCATAGTGCAGGTAGTTTCCGCCTACGCTGAAATTGAGCGGGCCGGTGAAATTTGAAGCCAGGCGGAATTCCTGGCTCAACTGCCAGGCGTGTTCTTCGGAAAGATCCTCCGCAACAATCCGGTCGCTGCATCCCAGTTGCGGATCGCAGTAAATCATGGCCGACTCGCAGGTGCCGTAATCGGATGGGCTTGATGTACAAGGCGATCCGGCAGCGCCGCCGTTTGGGAAACATCCGTTCGGTCCGCAGAATGCCAAACCATTGGGATCGAGCCTAAACGCGCCCGGAGCAAACCCTATTCCTCCGGGGACCGTCGTGCCGCCCTGATTAAGGAATATTCCGGGCGACGTGTTGAATCGGTTGAAGTCTTCAGTGGACCACAGAAAATCCTGATTGTACCCCGTCTGCGACGTTAGCGTCAGTGATGGCGTGACAGCATAATCCACGTTCAATTCAAGCGTATCGTTTTTCGCCCGATATTGCGGATTGAGCGCCGACTCGATCACACGCAGATTGCGCGATTGAGTCGTGCTGGCGTAAGGATCGAGGAAGGGGTTTCCGAACCCCGCAAGCCCGAGCGCAATATCGTATGGAAGGGAAAAACCGTAAGGCACTTCAAACGCATCGGGCGAATAAAGCGATGTTGCCTGGCAGCTCTGGCTGAAATAGTTTCCGAGATTGAAAGCACCGCCGTAGCTTTGGAACGACCCGCTCGGCACGGGCGTGCCATTGATGGATGTCGGCGGCAGCGCGGTTTTGCACAGCTGTTTGGCCGTACGCATGCGGCCGTCGTTTTCCTGGAAATGTTCCCAGACAAGATTGGCCCGCACACTCTCGATTGGCCGCCACGCGACAGACACGCGCGTGGACCACAGGTCACGTCCGTCAATCGGTTGATTTGTGATTGCATTGAAGCTGTATCCATCCCGCTTAGTCCATTCACCAGCGACACGGATATCCAGCCAGTCTTCCACAATCGGAACGTTGATCATGCCCTCGAAGCGGCGGTTGTGATAATTGCCTGCATCGGCAGACGCCATAGCTTCGAACTGATCGGTGGGCTTGGCGGAGATCACGTTCACCACGCCCGCTGTCGCGTTGCGGCCATAAAGGGTGCCCTGCGGGCCGCGTAACACCTCAACTTGGTTGACGTCGAAGAATTCCTGTTCGAAGAAGTGATTGCGGATGAAGGGAATATCGTTAAATGCTACAGCCACCGCCGGGTCGGTCGTCACCGAAATCGCTTGCGTGCCGATGCCGCGAATCTGGATGTTGTAGCCGGTGAAATTGGTTTTCGAGAAGGTGAGATTTGGGACCTCCTTTACCAAATCAGGCCCGCCCGCGATCTGGCGCGATGTAAGTTGCTCCTGCGAAAGTGCGGTAATCGCAATCGGCACCGTCTGGATGTCACCCTTGATTTTCGAGGAGGTGACGACCACGCTTTCGATGCCGGCGCTCGATGCAGCGGCGAGCCTGATGGGTGCGGCCTGCGTGAGACGCGTGACGGGCAATGGCAGATCTTCGTGCACGACGGCGATGACGCCGGCTTCGTTGTGGGCACTGAAGCCTGTGCCAGCGAGAATACGCGCGAGTGCCGTTGCCTCGGGCAGTTCGCCGCGCACGCCGCGCGTCTTCACGCCCCTGACGGCATCTTCCGAGACGATCAGATGCGTGCCCGTTTGCGCGATATAGGTATTGAGTGCGGTTTCCAGATCGCCGCCCGGAATATCGAAGTTATTTGCAAACGCTGGCGCGGACAGCGCGAGCGCGGATACCCCACCCAATGCTGCAGATTTTAAAAGATGACCTCTGGACATTTGCCCCCTCTTTTTGCGGTCCTTGCCGCTTGAAACGAATCTCAGCGTGAGATCACGATCTCGCCGCCCCTGTTTTCGACATGCAGTTTGAGAACGACCTCGGCGACCCGGCCGAACAATTCGGCATTGCCCGCCGGGAATGTGCCGTTGATCTGAAGGCGCGCCGCTGCGGGATCGGCGACGACGAGCTTCTGCCGGTTGTAGCGATTGAGTTCGGTAACGGCATCGCCAAGCGTGGTGTGATTGAAAACCAGCACGCCGCGCCGCCAGCCGAGCTGGCTTTGCAAATCCCGCGTGTCCATTTTGGTGACCGACATGGCATCGGTTGTCGCCAGCGCCACATCGCCCGGCGCGAGCGTCGCGGGCTGCGCCGATTTCGGCACTTTCACATTTTCGATCCGCGCGCGACCTTTCAGCAGCGCCACTTCCAGATAATTCGCGTCGTCGCGTACGAGGAATTCCGTTCCCAGATCGGTGACGCGATGGCCGGCGACAAACACCTTCAGCGGATGGGCGGCATCGTGCTTCACCTGAAAATAGGCTTCGCCCTTGTCCAGCCACACGACGCGCTCGACCGTCGTCATGCGCGCGCGCACGGCTGTGTCGGTGTTCAACTCTATGCGCGTGCCATCGGAGAAGGTGACGGTTTCATGTCCGCCCACTTCCGTGGCGTAACTCTGCACATCCTGTTTCGATTGGAGCAGCGGAAGACCAATGACAATCAATATAGCAGCGGCAATGCTGGCGGCAGCGCCAAGGAAAAACGGCCAATAAGGTCTGCGCGGTTGCGGTGCCGCTTTTGCTTCGACCGCGGACTGAATGGCGGTGATGCGTTCGGCGCGCTTCCATGCGGCCTTCAATCGCCAATAGGCGACGGCGTGATTCATGGATTCGCCAAGCCATGCATTCAGCGCGGCATCGTCTTCCTCCCGCCAATCGCCAAGCTCGCTCTTGCGTAGCCAATGAGCGGCGCGCGCTTCGATGCTTTCGGAATGCATCATGTCGTCGGCGTGACTCATGATTTGAGGTCCTCGCCATAGAGCATGTCGGCAATCGCGCGCATGCCGTTTTCCACATGATGCGAGACGGCGGATTCGCTCACGCCCATGCGCGCCGCGATCGCGCGGCCGGTGAGGCCTTCGAGGCGCGCCATGATGACGGCTTCGCGGCAGCGCGGCGGCAACCGGTCGATGGCTGCGCGCAGGCGAAGCAATTCGTCGCGCGCGATCACATTGCGATCCGGACCCGGCATATCCATCGCCACGCCCAGCGCGTCGGGATCGGCCACCGCTTCGATGGGAATGACGCGCTCGCGCCGCACACGATTGATGACGAGATTGCGCGCCACCGCGAATACAAAGGGCTTCACCGGATCGGGCGTGCGCTTCTTCGCTGCTTCGCAAACCTGCGCGTACACATCCTGCCGCAGATCGGCGATGTCGCTCTGATTGCGCCAGGAATGGCGAAGGAAATGCGTCAACGCTGCCTCCAGGGGCAAAACTTCGCGCACAAACCATGCCTCCAGCTCAGACGCGTTCATTGCCGCATCGGAGCCACGAGAGCCTGCGCCTTCACGATCTGTTTCCGGTGTTTCGGCCATCCCCCAGCAGGTTCCCCGCGTGTTGAGGTCAGAGCTTCAGAACCACATGAGCTAAAACAAACGATACCCCCCGAACTTGAGTCCGGTGGCTAAATTATTTCGTGTTGCGTTGCGGAATATCAGCGCGCGGTGAGGGCGATTGCGCCGGGGGATTCGAGAAAACCGTAGCCAAAAACGGGATCGCGGCCCGGCGCGCCGAGATCGATTGCAGCATGGCGCAGCGCATTCATCGCATGCGCAGCACTTGCGGTATCGGGCTTGTCCATCATCAAGGCGAAGCGCGCTGCAACAAGCGGCGCAGCGAAAGACGTGCCGGTGATGGATTGGTAATGCCCCTTCGGCGCGGCGGCGCGCACATCCACACCGCGTGCGGCGAAGATGACATCGCTGCCCTGATTGGCGTCCAGCTGGATGTTGCGCCCCGCGTCGACGGAGGTGACGCCGACAACGCCGGGATATGCGGCGGGATATTTCATGGGTGCCGCGGGCCCGTCATTGCCGACAGCGGCGACGAGAACATGGCCGCGCTTGACGAAGGCGGCAACTGCTGCGGCCAGCAACGCATTGGGCGGGCCCGCCAGACTCACATTGGCGACGGGAACATCGTTTGCCGCGAGCCACGCAAGGCCGCGCGCGATATCGTTCGCGCTGCCGCCGGCTTCCTGTCCGCCATAAACATCGGCGGCGTAAAGCGTGGTGCCGTGCAAGGCGCCGTGAAAATCGCCGTCTTCACCAACAAGCAAGGAGGCAACGGCCGTGCCATGCGCGGTGGGTGGGCTCTCGCCATCGCCTGCAAAATTTTTGGAAACGATCTTCGAATTTTCGAAGGCGGGATGATTGCGATCCACACCCGCATCCACGATTCCGATTTTGGCGGCGCCCGATATGCTGCTTCCCGATTCCATATCCGGCGATGCGGAAGAGGATGCGCCGCTGGGATCGTAGATGTGATCGTAATCGTAGGAGCCCGATGGATCGGCCTTGCGCAAAGCGGCAAGCGCATCGCGCGCACTCATATCTTCGGGAACGGCGAGCACCACGACCGTCAGTCCGAGCGAGCCCATCGTTTCCTGCCGCGCGATCTGGAAATTGAGATTGCGCGCCGCGGCCAAACTCTGCTCGCTCGGCGCGATGGCGAGAATTTCACCGCGCACCACGCGCGCGCCCAGTGGATCTTTTTCAAACACGCGAGTCGTTGCGCGCGGGCGCCCGACCGCATCGGTCACATTGCGCAGCGTCGCGCCAACCGTATTGTCGAGCGTGTTGTCGAGGCCGCGTGTGGTCTGGTTCAACGTGCCGGTCACGCCGCCGATCAGCGGGCCTGCGCCGAGAGGCGGCATGCCACCCCGTCCACCCAGAAGCTGCGCGTTGGCTGCGCTCGCGAAAAGCGCGCAAACCGCCACCCCCGCGAGCCCCGGCCGCAGGCGTCTCAAAAGGGATTTGCGCAAGCTCTTCATTAACGGTAGCAATCCTTGGGTGCCCAATTTATGTCATCAGCATAGGCTTTTATAAAGTGCGAATTGTGGCGATGCGTTCCTCCCCGGGCGCATGGAAGAAATCGCGGACTGGACCGTTGTAACCATAGTGAAGGACGCGTCGCTCGAGACGATCCGTACCCGGATGACCGCGGGGATTCCGCGGTTGCGCCGCTTTGCCATGTCGCTCACGGGCAACATGGCCGATGCGGACGATCTGGTTCAGGATACGGTCGAGCGGGCGCTGCGAAACCTTCATCAGTGGCAACCCGATACGAAGCTGGAAAGCTGGATGTTCCGTATTGCGCAGAATTTGTGGATCGACGCCGTGCGTGCGCGAAAAGTGCGCGCGCAGGTGGCTGCCGATCCGCTGGACGATGACGACGTGTCGGTCGATGGCGCGCGCGCGATGGAAGCCAAGCTCACCTTCGCCGATACGGCCCGCGCGTTGCAGGAATTGCCGGAGGAACAGCGCGTTGTCGTATCGCTGGTGCTGATCGAAGGTGTGGCATATCGCGAAGCCGCCGAGATACTGAATGTGCCGATCGGCACGGTGACAAGCCGTCTGGCGCGGGCCCGCGAGGCGCTGGCGCTGCGCGTATTCGGCAAGGAAAACACGCCATGACGATCTCCGATGAAACCCTGATGGCCTTTGTGGATGGCGAGCTTTCTCCGGAAGAGATGAGCCGCGTCGAAGCCGTGCTGCGCCAGCAGCCCGAGCTTGAGGCTATTGTCGAGCAGCAGCGCGCACTCCGGCATGAACTGCACGCTTCGTTCGCATCTATAATGAATGCGCCTTTGCCGGATGCGCTTCGCCACACAGCGATGAACGCGCCGGTTTCGCTGCAATGGCGCGTTCGCCACGCGCTGCGGAGCCTTTTCGCGCCGCGCGCGCTCATCTGGACGGGCATTCCGGCTGCAGCGCTTGCCTGCGGTGTGGTGGTGGGCGTTCTGCTGGATGGCGGCAGTTCGGCGCTGATGAATACACAGGGCAATGCACTGGTGGCGCGCGGATCGCTCGCCAATGCGCTCAATCAGCAACTGGCTTCGGCTGAAACGGGCCAGGGCCCGAAAATCGGCATCAGCTTCCGCGACAAATCGGGGCGCTATTGCCGCACGTTCAATGCCTCCAATCTCGCGGGCGTCGCCTGCCGCGATGCGGCCAGCTGGAATATCGCAGCACTGAGCGAGAGTCCGAAGGAGTCCACCGGCGCCTACGCAACCGCCGGCAGCGCCATGCCCGATCTCGTACGCAATGCCGTGCAGGGCATGATCGAGGGTAGCCCCCTCAATGCGGCGGCCGAAAAGCAGGCGCGCGATCAGGGCTGGAAGGCGCAGTAAGTTCCTGCGTCCATCATTTGTGAATCTCTCAATTACAAACAAAATTTGACCCGGCGCGGGAAGAAAATTCGTGGCTGTCCGTTGTCCTTGCATGGTGATCGAGCCATTGGCGGCCGCTAGGGCTGCATTCGTGCTCGGTGCCAGGGCAAACAAAGGAGCACGACGATGACCATCAATATTCGTAAGGCAATGCAGGCCGCTCTGCTGTGCAGCGCAGTCGCGATTGCCACTCCCGCCTTGGCTGGCGGGCTTCTGGGCGGCGGACTTGGCGGCGCCATTGGCGGTGTCGGCGGCATCGGAGGCATGGGTGGCCTCGGCGGTGTCGGCGGGATCGGCGGGATCGGAAACATTGGCGCGTCCGGCATGGGTGCGGCCAACGGCGCCGTGAACGGCATGGGCAGCACCACAATGCAGCCCACGGCCAAGAAACTTCCCAAGACCAACACCGATACCAACGCGGCCGGCAATGCGTCCGGCAACGCCAATGGCAGCGTGAGCGGCAGCCTGCCGAAACTGGGCGGGACCGTGAGCAATGCCAGAGGCCAGGTTGAAGGCACCGCCAATGGCGCGTCTTCGACTGCGCAATCGACGGCCGGATCGGCTGTGAACGGCGCGCTCAACAAGGCCGGATCGCTGCCCTCCATCGTGAACGGCGCTGCGAATTTGGCCGGCTCGGCGAGCGGTTCGGCGAATGGTGCGGCCAATGCGCTTGGCTCCAGCGCCAGCGGTTCGGGCAGCGGGAGCGGCTCGGGCACGGTCAGCACGCCCAATGGCGGCCAGATGGATCTGGGCACGGTCAGCAAGACGGCGAAGGGCGCGGCCAACACGGCGCTTTCGACGGCCAATGGCGCGACCGGATCGGCGGAATCGACCGCGAACTCCGCGACCGACACGGCGACCGGCCTCATCGACAACAACAGCAATGTGAACGCGAGCGCCAATGCGAGCGGCCGCGCGCACGGCAACGGTTCGGCGAGGACTTCATCGGCGAGCACGAAGCCGAGCGGCAGCCGTTCGACGAAAACGTCTTCGACCGGCACGAAGCCGAGCACTCACGCTCACTCAGCGCCGAGCACCCACGCTCACTCGGCGGCACAGGGCCGTGCGCATGCAAATGCGGATGCGAATGCGAATGCGGACGCCAGCGCCCAGTAAGACTTAAAGCCCTTGCCTGCAGCCGGAGACAAATCTCAGCCCCCCAGCCCCGTCTCCGGCTGCAGTTTTTTTCACGATGCGATCATTTCGGAATTCGCTTCGCTCCACGGAAAAACAATCGAACTATCCGGGCGCGCGAGCTTTTTGGTTTTCCCCTTGTAATCGAACCCATGCAGCAGATCGCGGATCAGTTCCAGCCGCGCCAGCTTCTTCACGTCGGCATGCACGACATGCCAGGGCGCCGCCACATGATCGGTGCGCCGGAACATTTCATCGCGCGCCTTGCTATAGGCATCCCAGTTTTTGATCGCGGCCTTGTCCACCGGCGATGATTTCCACTGCTTGAGCGGATCCTTGTGGCGCGCCGCCAGCCGCTTTTTCTGTTCCTTCTTGGAGATGTCGAGATAATATTTGCGGATGGCGATGCCGTCGCGCACCAGCATGGTTTCGAACGGCACAACGGATTCGAAAAATTCCTCGACCTGCTTGGGCTTGCAGAAACCCATCACAGGTTCGACGCCCGCGCGATTGTACCAGGAGCGGTTGAAGATCACGAATTCCTGGGCTGCGGGCAGATAGCGCACGAAGCGCTGGAAATACCACAGACTGTCTTCGCGGCTCGAAGGTTTGGCCGGCGCATGCACGCGGGTTTCGCGCGGGCTCATATGCTCGGTGAGGCGCTTGATGGTGCCGTCTTTGCCCGCACCGTCACGGCCCTCGATGATGACGAGCACGCGCTCGTTCTTCTCGATGAGATGGCGCTGCAGCTTCACCAGCTCGACCTGCAGATCGTAGAGCGCCCGCTTGTAACGGGCGTCTTCGTGATCGTCGCTGTCGTTATGTTTGCTCATGTTCGCCGCTCTGTAATTTGTGGCCTCAGGCCGCTTTCTCCATGCCGACAACCAGCCGGTGACCGAGTGCGTTCAGCGCTTCGGTGAGCGTCGCAAGCTTTGTGGCATGGCGCGGATCGAGAATGCGCCGGACCTCTTTTTCGTTCTTGCTAATACGCCGCGCCAGCTCCGATTTTGTGATGTCGGCGGTACGGAAAGCTTCCAGCACCGCAAGTTTTGCCGCCACATCCGGCGCGACCGCGATGGGGACAAGATTTTTGCCGCGCGCCCGCGCTTTTGGCAGCGGCAGGCCGCGCTCAGTATAAGTCAGCAGCGCCAGACCCAATGCATCTTCCGCCATCGCGCGCGCATCGGCCAGATCGTCGCCCTGCGTGATGGCCTCGGGAACATCGGGAAAGCTCACCACGATGCCGCGTTTGGCGCCCTTCTCGAATTCCGCGTGAAACATGAATGACTGCATTTTTTGCTTCTCCTTACGCCAGACCCAATGTTCGCCGGATTTTCCGCGCGGTCTTCGGATCGATTTCGCGGGATGGAAGTGTGGTCACTCTCTCACCGATCCAGACCATGGCGTGCCCACCCTTGCCGCGCCCATATTCGACACGAAACGGAAGCCCGCGCTTTTTGGCTTCATCCCGCAATTCGGCAATGAAGCGATCCCGTTTATCCACGTTCCCCTCCGGATCACAATCGGACATTTATGTCCGAACGTCAAGGTACTTCGGACAAATTTGTCCGATACGGCGACTCTGCTCAATCTCGCCTTGAGGCAGGATTGGATCAACGCTTCGGCGTGGCAGCCGTGCCACTTATCGAATGATAAATTGTCAGATTGACGCAGCGGAAACCGGCTCAGGCGCCTATTCTCCCGCGTATGCGCCCAAAATAGGCGCCAAAGCGTGACCCCAGCCCCCTTTATTATTCCCGCGCAAAAGATTACACCTTTGCACTAATGACATTAGTGTCAACAAGCCTTCAGGGAAACAAGCAATGCCCATTTATCGCGCACCGATCGAAGATTTCCGCTTCCTGATGCACGAGTTCTTCAACATCGAGAATTATCGCGACCTGCCCGGTTTCCAGGACCTCTCGCCAGACCTGCTGGACGACATCCTGACCAATGGCGGCAAGTTCTGCGAGGAAGTGCTGCAGCCGATCAACCAATCGGGCGACGAGGAAGGCTGCCATTTCGAAAACGGCGTGGTGCGCACGCCCAAGGGTTTCAAGGAAGCCTACAAGCAATTCTGCGAAGCCGGTTGGGGCGCGCTTCCGGCACCCGTGCAATTCGGCGGCGGCGGCATGCCGATGATGGTGGTGATGGCGTTCGGCGAAATGGCGCAATCGGCCAATCAGGCGTTCGCGATGTATCCCGGTCTTTCGGGGGCTGCCTGCGGCGCGCTGATCGTGACGGGTCAGGACTGGATGCGCGAACACATCGCGCCCAAGATGGTTGCGGGCGAATGGGCGGGCACGATGTGCCTGACCGAGCCAAGCTGCGGCACCGATCTGCGCCTGATGAAAACCAAGGCGGTGGAACAGCCCGACGGCACCTATCGCCTCACCGGCACGAAGATATTCATCTCCGGCGGCGATCAGGATTTGACCGACAACATCATCCATATGGTGATCGCGAAAATCCCCGACGAGAACGGCCAGATCCATGACGATCTCTCCACCGTGAATTTCTTCATGGTGCCGAAATTCCTCGTCAGCGAAGACGGCAAGATGGGCGCGCGCAATGGCGTGACCACCGGCGGCATCGAAAAGAAGATGGGCATCAAGGCGTCTGCCACCTGCGTGCTCAATTTCGACGACGCCATCGCCTGGCGCCTCGGCCCCAAGCCCAGCAAGGACGGCGCGGCCGACAAGAAATCCTCCTCCGCGGGCATGAAGGGCATGTTCGGCATGATGAATGCGGCGCGCCTGGGCGTCGGCGTGCAGGGCATTTCCATCGGCGAAGTGGCCTATCAGAATGCGTTCGCTTACGCCCATGAGCGCCGCGCGATGCGCGCCCTCACCGGCCCGAAAGAGCCCGACAAGCCGGCCGATCTTCTGATCGTGCAGCCCGATGTGCGCCGCATGCTGCTGCACAGCCGCGCTTTCGTGGAAGGCGCGCGCGCCGTGGCGATGTGGACGACGCTGAACATGGCGATTGCGCATTCCAGCCGCGCGGAACGCGAAAAGGCCGAACTCATTTCCGATCTGCTGACGCCGGTGATCAAGGCGTTCTTCACCGATATGGGCTTCGAAGTCGCCAACATGGCGATGCAGACCTATGGCGGCCACGGCTATATCCGCGACAATGGCGTGGAGCAGTTCGTGCGCGACAGCCGCATCAACCAGACTTACGAAGGCGCCAACGCCGTGCAGGCGCTGGACCTCGTGGGCCGCAAGCTCGGCCGCAAGGGCGGCGCCGCACCGATGGCGCTGTTCCAGGAAGTGAGCGGCTGGCTCGCCGAAAACGAAGGCAATGAAGCGCTGAAGCCGTTTGTGAAACCGGTGCAGCGCGGCGTGGACATCCTGCAGCAATCCACCATGTGGCTGGCAGCACACGGCATGCAGAACCCGAACGATGCGGGCGCGGCGGCCGTGGATTATCTGCGCATGATGGGCATCGTGGTCGTGGGCTGGATGTGGGCGCGCATGGCCAAGACCGCGCAGGAAAAACTCGCCGCCAATCCGTCGAACAAGGAATTCTACGAAGCCAAGCTGGTATCGGCGCGCTACTGGATGGAGCGCATGATCCCGGAATGCCCGATGCTGTTCGAACGCATTCAGGCGGGTTCGGAAAATTTGATGGCGTTCGAAAAAGCGAGCGCTTAACGCAAATCAACTGCAACAATGCGTGGCCTCACGGCCGCGCATTGTTTGCCGCACGTGCCGCATCGTTGACGGGTTCCGCATTCAATCCCGATTGCGTCGTCACCACGCGATACACCGCGCCATCGGCGAGCGGCATATAGCTCGCCGAGCCGAAGCGGCGATCTTCCACATACGCGTGATCGACAATCCAGAATAGCCAGCTTTGCGGCACATATTGGTTCACAGCAGGCGGCGGGCCCTTGAGATCGCAGGTTGTGATCGGCTGGCCATTGCCGCGCCCGGCATCGAAATATTTGTTGGCGATCTGATCGAGCGCGTAGGTGGAATCGAGACCGAGAACATTCGCCCATGGCTTCCATTTCTGCACGCGCGCGTTCATTTCCCATTCGTCGCCCTGCAGCCTGCAAATTTGGACCGGCGCGGGCACATCGAGGCGGGTAACCTTCGCTTCGTAGAGATTGTGCGCGGGATCGATGGCCTTGATGCTCACCTCCGCCAGCGCGCCTTCATGCGAAAGCCGCGCGAAAGTTTGCGTGTTGAGCGCGAGCAGGCTCATCGCGAGTCCGACAATCGCCATCGGCGCGCCGATAATGGAATGCGCACCGGCCCTGCCCGGCCTACCGGCGAACAAATGGCCAATGCCCGTGAGCAGCAGCAGCACGCCCAGCGCAGCAGCAGCCAGCGGCGCTGCAATCCAATACCAGCCCAATGACGACGCAAATGAGAGCATGGGCGGTCCTTTCCCAAAGTCGGGATGAAATTTAAGCAAGAAATGCGGCAAAAGTCCGGTTTTAAAACTCGCGTTTGCTCAATTTCCTTCGCTAGCGACGAGAACGCTACACCATTTCCCCCTCCCCTTGCGGGAGGGGGCAAGCATTTCGAGCAATGCGAGAAATGCTTGGGGGAGGGGTGGGCGCGGAGACCGCCCTCCCCCACGCGCTTCGCGCGTGCCCCCTCCCGCAAGGGGAGGGGGAAAATTTCATGCCGCCTTTGCCAGTTTCGCGAGCTGGCCGAGGATCGCCTGCGCGCCCTTCAGCCGCAATTCCGGCGTCGGCCAATCGCGCGCGATGACGACCTTCTGGTCCGGGCGCACGCGCATCGTCGATTGATGCTCGGAGATAAGGCGCACGAGGCCCAAGGGATTCGGGAAGGTGGAATTGCGGAAAGAGAGCGTCGCGCCCTTCGGGCCCATTTCGATCTTTTCCACCAGCGCGATACGGCACAGATGCTTGATCGCAACGATTTCCAGCAGATGCTTCACTTCATCGGGCAGCGCGCCGAAGCGGTCGATCAGTTCGGCAGCGAAACTTTCGATATCGCCGCGATCTTCGATGGACGCGAGGCGACGATAGAGCGCCATGCGCACATTCAGATCGGGAACATAGGCTTCCGGTATCAGCACCGCAGCCCCGATATTGATGAGCGGCGACCATTGATCGGTGAGTTCGGCGGTCGCCTCGCCCGCGCGCAATTGCGAGACCGCTTCTTCCAGCATTTCCTGATAGAGCTCGATGCCGACTTCGCGCACATGGCCGGATTGTTCTTCGCCCAAGAGATTGCCCGCGCCGCGGATATCCAGATCGTGACTCGCAACCGAGAAGCCAGCGCCCAACTGATCCAGCGATTGCAGCACCTGCAAGCGGCGCTCCGCGGTTTCGGTGAGTTTGCGGTCGTTCGGCGTGGTCAGATAAGCGTAAGCGCGCTGCTTGGAGCGGCCGATGCGCCCGCGCAATTGATAAAGCTGCGACAGGCCGAACATATCGGCGCGATGCACGATCATTGTGTTGGCGGTCGGAATATCGAGGCCGCTTTCCACGATATTGGTGGAGATCAGCACATCGATCTTGCGGTCATAAAACGCCGTCATCACATCTTCGAGGATGCTCGGCGCCATCTGGCCGTGTGCAACCGCGGCTTTCACTTCCGGCACCGTGTCTTTCAGGAATTGTTCGGCCTCGCGCAGATCGGAAATGCGCGGGGCGACATAAAAGCTTTGTCCGCCGCGATAATGCTCACGCAACAGCGCCTCGCGCACCACCAAGGGATCGAAGGGCGTGATGAAGGTCCGCACGGCGAGGCGGTCAATCGGCGGCGTGGTGATCAGCGACAGATCGCGCACGCCCGACAGCGCCAGTTGCAGCGTGCGAGGGATCGGCGTGGCCGTCAGCGTCAGCACATGCATGTCGGTCTTCAGCGCTTTCAAACGCTCCTTGTGTGACACGCCGAAATGCTGCTCTTCATCGACAACCAGCAGGCCAAGATTTTTGAATTCAATTCCCTTCGCCAGCAGCGCATGTGTGCCGATGACGATATCGATATCGCCCGACGCAAGCCCCGTCTTGGTTTCACGCGCCTCTTTCGCATCGACGAAGCGCGAAAGCTGCCGAACTTTCAGCGGGAAGCCGTTGAAGCGCTCGCTGAAATTCTTGAAATGCTGACGCGCCAGCAGCGTGGTGGGCACCACGACCGCAACCTGCACACCCGTCATCGCAGCGACAAACGCCGCGCGCAACGCCACTTCGGTTTTGCCGAAGCCGACATCGCCGCAAACGAGCCGGTCCATCGGGCGACCTTTGGCGAGATCGGCGATGGTATCGGCAATGGCGCGTTCCTGATCGTCGGTTTCCTGATAGGGAAAGCGCGCGCAGAATTCATCATAGAGCCCTTGTGGCGGATCGATGGCCGGCAGCGATTTCAATTCGCGCGCGGCGGCGATGCGGATGAGTTCGCCTGCGATTTCGCGCACGCGTTCCTTCATGCGCGCCTTGCGGCTTTGCCAGCCCGCGCCGCCGAGGCGATCCAGTTGGGCTGTGCCCTCGTCCGCGCCGTAGCGCGTCAGCAGTTCTATATTCTCGACGGGAAGAAAAAGTTTTCCGCCATCATATTGCAGTTCCAGACAATCATGCGCCGAACCCGCGACATCCAGCGTGCGCAAACCGAGATAGCGCGCGATGCCATGCTCCACATGCGTAACGAGATCGCCCTGCGCAATGCTTGAGGCTTCAGCAAGGAAATTCTGCGCGCGCTTGGTCTTGCGCGTGCGGATCATGCGGTCGCCCAGCACATCCTGCTCGGCGAGGATCGCGAAATCCGGCGCTTCGAAACCATGCTCCAGCGGCAGCACCGCGACACCCGCCGCATTTTCATGCAGCGACAGCGCATCGAGCCAGTTCGCGACATTGCGGATGGCGGGAAGGCCATGATCGGAGAACACGCCGCCCAGCCGCTCAGCGGAACCTTCGGTCCACGCAGCAAGGATCACGCGCTTGCCGGATTTCTGCAGCGCCTTGGCATGGTCGGCGGCGGCTTCAAATACATTCGTACGGCCTTGCGCGCGCTCCGGCGCGAAATCGCGCGCGATTTTGCCGCCTGC
This sequence comes from Rhizomicrobium sp., assembly GCA_035944195.1. Lineage (GTDB taxonomy): Bacteria > Pseudomonadota > Alphaproteobacteria > Micropepsales > Micropepsaceae > Rhizomicrobium. The sequence goes on from DASZBL010000011.1 coordinate 32,496, forward strand.
GTCGACAGACTTTGTGGATTCCGGCGCCTGAAACGGCGAGAGATCGCGCACGGGACGATGCGAAAGTGCGGCCTTCCATTCCGCATCGGTGAGATAAAGCTTTTCCGGCTTCAGCGGGCGATAAACCGGCGCGCCGATATTTTCCTTGGCGTGATCGCTTTGCAGGAATTGCTTTCGCGTCGCGTAATAATCCGCGATCAGTTCCAGCCGCGCATTTTTGGAATCCTCCGCCGAATGGGCGAGCACAAACAACGCGCGCGGCGCATAATCGAACAGGCTTTCCAGCCGTTCGTGAAACAGCGGCAGCCAATGCTCCATGCCCTGATGTTTGCGGCCTGCGCTGACCGATTCATACAGCGGATCGTCGGATTGCGCAGGCCCGAAGGTGGCGACATAGCCCGAACGGAAGCGGCTGATGGTTTCGGCATCGAGCGGCGCTTCGCTGGCGGGCAGAAGTTCGATTTCTTTGATCTGGTCGCGCGATAATTGCGTGTCCGCATCGAAGCGGCGGATGGCGTCGAGTGTCTCGCCGAAGAAATCCAGTCGCAACGGCTGCTCCGTGCCCGGCGGCCAGAGATCGACAATGCCGCCGCGCAGCGCGAAATCGCCGGGCTCGCGCACCGTGCTGGCGCGCGCGTAACCGTTGCGCGCGAGGAAAGCCACCAGTGCGTCGTGATCCACCTCCGCGCCTGCTTTCGCATGGAAGCTTGCGTCAACGATCGCTTCGCGCGGCGGCACGCGTTGCAGCAATGCGTTCACGGTGGTGATGACGACGGCCGGTTCGTTCGGCGCGTGTCGCGCGAGTGCGGCCAGCGTGGCGAGCCGCATGCTTTCGATATCGGGTTTGGGCGAAACGCGGTCGTAAGGCAGGCAATCCCATGCGGGGAAGGAGAGCACGCGCAGACCCGGTGCGAAGAAGGCGATTGCTTCCTTCGCTTCCTCGGCGCGCACATCATCGGCCAGCACGAATACCACCAGCCCTTTGCGGCGCACCGCCGCCTCGGCCACGACGAACGCGTCATAGCCTTCCGGCGCGCCGGTGACGGCGAAGCGGCCCTGCTCGCGGGCGATATAGGTCAGACGTTCCATGTGGGATTCTGGCGAGAGCACAGCGCCTTCATTTTTGCGAAAACCGGCGTGTCGAATTCGTGCGGCACCGGCGCTTCATCCTTCAGCCAGGCGAAAACCTCTTGGTCCGGGGCGTCCAGCAGGGCCTCGAACTGATCCAGCTCCGCCTCGTCCAGTTCGGGCAGGTGCTCGACCGCAAACGTCCCGAAAATCAGGTCGACTTCCTTGAAGCCGCGCCGCTTTGCGCGAAATAGAAGCCGCTGGCGCCGGACTTTTGCCGCGGCGTCTTGTTCATTCCTAGCCATGGGCCGCATATAGCGCGCGGGAGCGTCCGCTGCCAGTGGCAGAGGCGGCGCAGTGTCAGATAAATTCGGTGCGATGCGGCCTTCGATTCTCTTCCCCCTGTTCGGCGATACGCGAAGCCTGCCCGGCGTGGGGCCGCGGCTGGAAAAGCTGATCGCCAAGGCGGCGGGCACGCGGCTGCTGGATCTGATCTTCCATTTGCCGTCGGGGCTGATCGACCGCAGCTACCGCCCCACGCTGATGGCGGCGGAGGCGGGGCGCATCGCGACCGTCACGGTGAATGTGCTGGATCATCTGCCGCCGCGCGACCGGCGCCAGCCTTATAAAGTGCGATGCTCGGACGATACCGCCGCGATCGAACTCGTGTTCTTCCATGCCGATTGGGATTATCTGAAACGTGCTTTGCCGGTGGGTGAGAAGCGTGTGATCAGTGGCAAAGTCGAGCGCTACAGCGGCAAGCTGCAGATGGCGCATCCCGATCACATTCTGCCGCCGGTGCAGATCGCGGAATTGCCGCAGCAGGAAGCGGTGTATCCGCTGACGGAAGGATTGCCCGCGAAACCGTTTGCAAAGGCGATCCGCGCGGCGCTGGAAAAAGTGCCCGTGATGCCGGAATGGCACGATGCGGCTTATCTGAAACGTGCGGGATGGGCGCCGTTTGCCGATGCGTTGCGCGCGGCGCATACGCCGAAAAGCGAAGCGGATTTGTTACCCGTTTCGCCTGCGCGAATGCGGCTGGCTTACGACGAACTTCTCGCCAATCAGCTTGCGCTGGTGCTGATCCGCGCGCACATGCGCGGACAGAAGGGGCGCGCCTTGCGCGGCGATGGGCATCTGAAAGCAAAGGCGATTGCGGCGTTGCCCTTCACGCTGACCGAACCGCAAATGCAGGCCATCGCCGAAATCGAAGCGGATATGGCCACGCCCACGCGCATGCTGCGATTGCTGCAGGGCGATGTCGGCGCGGGAAAAACCGTGGTCGCGATGTGCGCGCTGCTGAATGCCGTGGAAGCCGGAACGCAAGGCGCGTTGATGGCGCCGACGGAAATCCTCGCGCGTCAGCATATGGCCGCACTCGAACCGCTGGCGCGTGCTGCTGGCGTTCGCATGGCTTTGCTGACGGGCCGCGAGCGCGGGCCGACGCGCGATGAAACGCTGGCGCAATTGGCGGCGGGGAAGATCGACATTCTTGTCGGCACGCATGCGCTGTTTTCCGAGGATGTGGCGTTCCGCGATCTGGGCTTGGCTGTTGTCGATGAACAGCATCGTTTCGGTGTGCATGAGCGCATGTTGCTGCAGGGCAAGGGCTCGACCGATGTGCTGGTGATGACGGCGACACCCATCCCGCGCACGCTGGCGCTCACCGCCTATGGCGACATGGATGTGTCGCGGCTGACGGGACGGCCGCCGGGGCGCAAGCCGGTGGATACGCGCGTGCTGAATGCCGAGCGATTGGACGAAGTGGTGGAGCATTTGAAACGCGCGGTGGCGAAGGGTGCGCGCGCCTATTGGGTCTGCCCGCTGGTCGAGGAATCCGAAAAAATCGATCTGGCGGCTGCGGAAGAACGCGCCGCGGAATTGCGCAACGTCTTTGGCGCGAAAGTAGGGCTTGTGCATGGACGCCTGAAGGCCGCTGAGCGCGATGAGGCCATGGCGAAATTCAAAGCGGGCGAAACCAGCATTCTTGTCGCCACGACCGTGATCGAAGTGGGCGTGGATGTTCCCGAAGCGACCATCATGGTTGTGGAACATGCTGAGCGGTTCGGGCTTGCGCAATTGCATCAATTGCGCGGGCGCGTGGGACGCGGCGAAGCACGCTCCACCTGCCTGCTCGTCTATCATCCGCCGCTGGGCGAAACGGCGAAGGCACGGCTCAAAACCTTGCGCGAGACCGATGATGGTTTTGTGATTGCGGAGGAGGATTTGCGGCTGCGCGGTGCGGGCGAATTGCTGGGCGTGCGCCAGAGCGGCTTGCCGGAATTCCGCGTGGCCGATCTGGCCGCGCATGTGGAGCTATTGGCGGCGGCGCGCGATGATGCAAAGCTGATCGTCGCCCGCGACCCCGAACTGAAATCGGCGCGCGGGGAAGCGTTGCGCGTGCTGCTTTATCTCTTCGAACGGGATGAAGCGGTGCGCTATCTGCGCACCGGGTGAGACGATGACACTGGATTTTCAGCCTGCGCTGGAACGCGCGCTTGCAAAAGCGCTGCCCGGTTTTGTGCGGCTTGAAAAGATCGTGCGACTTTCCGGCGGCGCCAGTCAGGAAACATGGTCGCTGGATGCGATTGTTGCCGGCGCAAGCGAGCCTTTGATCCTGCGGCGCAGCCCCGGCGGCGGGCCGCGGCCGAATGAAGGCACGACGGCTGTGCCGCTCACCACCGAAGCGATTGTCATTGAGGATGCGCGTGCCGCAGGCGTGGCGGCACCGCGCGTGCGCTATGTGCTGAAGCCGGAGGACGATGTCGGTCAGGGCTATGTGATGGACCGGCTTCCCGGCGAGACGATTGCGCGCAAGATTTTGCGCGATCCCGAATTCGATACGGTAAGGCCGAAGCTTGCGTTTCAATGCGGCGAAATCCTTGCGCGCATTCACAAGGTGGATATTGCGCCGCTAAGGGATGTGCTGCCGGTGATCGATGGGCCCACGCAGCTTCGCCGCTTTCGCGATATGTATGATCTCTACAATTATCCCCATCCCGTTTTTGAAATGGCGTTCAAATGGCTGGAGCCGCGGCTGGCACAGGCGCGCAGGCAAACGCTGGTACATGGCGATTTCCGGCACGGCAATCTGCTGATCTCGCCGCGCGGCGTGGAGGCGGCGCTGGATTGGGAACTGACGCATATCGGCGATCCCCTGGAAGATATCGGCTGGATCTGCACCAATTCGTGGCGGTTCGGCGTAGCGGAAAAAGTCGTCGGCGGGTTTGGCGATCTGGCGGATTTGATTGCGGGTTATGAATCCGCGGGCGGCGCGGCGGTGGATGTGGACGATGTGCGGACCTGGATCGTGTATGGCTCGCTCAAATGGGGCGTGATGTGCATGACGATGTATCAGGGCTTCTTGCGCGATGGTTCGGTGGAGCGCGCGACGATTGGGCGGCGGTCTTCGGAGACGGAGATCGATCTGGTGAATTTGATCATTCATGGGAGGATTTGATGTTTGTCGCAAACAAATTTGTCATCCCCGGCCGAGCGATGCGTAAGCATCGCGAGGGGAAGGGGACCCAGGTGGTCAGCACCGCGCGGTGTTTGATACCTGGGTCCCCTTCCCTCGCACCGCGCGCAGAGCGCGCGATGCTCGCCGGGGATGACAATGCGATTTGGATGGTGAAAACATGATGGATCAGCCGTCAATTGAAGAACTGGTCAACGCCGTACGTGAATTTCTCGAAACCCGCGCCATGCCGGAACTGAAAGGCCACACCGCGTTTCACGCGCGGGTGGCGGCGAATGCGCTCGGCATTGTGCTGCGCGAACTGGAATCGGGCGGCGTAGCGGCGGCAGAGGAAAAGCAGAGACTTGTGGCGCTATTGGGTCATGATGGTTCACTGGAAGAACTCAATCGTGAACTCTGCGGCCGCATTCGCGAAGGTTCATTCGGTTTGGAGACGCCGGACTTTGCCGCGCATCTGGAAAAAACTGCCCTCGACAAGATCGCAATCGATCAGCCGAATTATTCCGGGCTCAAGCTGGCGCGCGAACGCTAGATTTCTCCCCCAGCGCGATGCGGCCGATGGCCAGCACCGCCACCGCAAGCGCTTCGGCCCATGCGATTGCCGGCGAGAGCCAGAACACTGCGGTTTGCTGCGGGTAGAAGAAGACCAGCGCGCCTTTGAGATCGAGCCCGTTCAGGATCGCGGGCGCCAGCACATAGAGTGCAAATAGCGTCAGTACCGCAGCGAAATCTCCGCGCTTGCGGCCGGGCAATGTGTGCAGCAGCACGAACAGCGCTACGTCGCGCGTGATGAAGCCCATCGCGGACGCAATCATCGCCAATTCCTGCGGCGTGGCGCTCGCGCTCAACCGCCAGATGAGAAGTGCGGCGAAGAAGAACGTGGCAATGTAGCTCATCATCCACGCCTGCAGGCCGGACAGCGCGTTTGCGATGCGCCTCGCGCCTAGTTCCGCGCCCAACCAGCGGAAATGCACGCGGTCTTTCGGCTCCAGCAGCACCATCGCATAAGTGAGGAATGCGTATGTCGTCGCGGCGAGCGCCAGACGCAGCGCAATTGCATCCCATTTCGCCATCATCGGATCTTTCGACAGCCACGCGTCGAAGCCCGCGACATAGATGCCGATGAAAACGAGGAAACCTAGCCACACCAGCGGGCCGTTGCGCATCTGCAATTCCAGCCGCATCGTGCGGTAGCAGGCAACCAGCGTCCACGCCGTGAAGATCGCGAGCGATACGAGCAGGAACGGCCGCGCATCGAAGGAATGGCCCCACCACGGAATGAAATCGGTGGCGGCCTTGCGCGCGATGATGGAGCCAGCGGGATCGGCCGCATCCCAAATCCAGAACACCGCGACGGCGGCGAGAAGGCCTGCGAATTGATAAAGGAAAATCTCCAGTCGCGTATGCGATTGGCGGCGGCGCACCGCGATGAGGCTCGCCAGCAGTGCTACGGCCTGCGCGATCACGCCCACGGCGAGGAAATAGATGAGGCTGACGATGACGGCGATGGGATCGTCATGCGTGAAGCCATGCGCGAGGATCACCGCAAGGCAAATCGCGCCGCCGAACCAGTTGTAAGCCGTGGCGCCGAACAGCTTGCCCCATGTCATCTGGCCGGCGCCGAGCGACGAGAGCCGCTGCAAATCCCAGGTGCGGTCGCGGATTTCGCCGACGACGCTCATGGCCGCATTGCGCGAGCCCCAGATCACCACGATGAAATAATAAAGCGTTTCGGCAATCGAAGCGGGGCGGTAAT
>DASZBL010000012.1:0-39090 GCA_035944195.1 Rhizomicrobium sp.
TCACCGCCACGCCCCGCTCCTTGATCAGCTTCACAGCCTCAAGCTTGAACTCTCGCGTAAACTTCCGTCGTTCCATGATCCACCTCCGGTTCCATAAAAACACCTAACTCGGTGTCTTCAAAACCGGGTGCAGGCCATCCACCAGTCCGGTGGAGATAGGTTGCCTACTATTCTTACGTCCAATGGTGCCATTGCCGCGCACTGAAACATCGCGACGGCTGGAGAGGGCCTTATCCCGTCGCCATGCGAATCGATCTCTGTCCACTCTATACATACCTTAGCCTAACGTTGTCGCTAGACGGGTCCACAAAGTTTTGAGGGCTGCGCGAAAAAGAGCGGACAGTAGCTATCCTTGGCGCGCACTAGTTTTCGGGGGCCGCCACCCCTTCCCCCCGGTCCTTCTAAGCGGGCTGCTTGACGATCATTGAACTGCTCGGCCATTGCCGTTCGCGGACGGCAGAACACATTGTGTACGTCGGCCGTAGGAATTGCTTAGCAGCCATCTTGGCACGCGTTCAATTGGAAGCACGACAAATCCGTTCATGGAACCGCGCGCGCGATTTTCGAAATGCGTAAACGTGAGGGGAGAGATGAGGCCATGGGAGTATAAATTCGCTGCCAGGGGCGTGCCCGCTTGTGACGTGACACGCCCGCCCGGGCCATGGGACGCAAGCTGTTTTTGTCCGTCTGCACAGCCGAGTTTTGCATATCTCAAACCTCAGGGTGGCGGTGGGTGCGCAGCTTACAAATTCGCCTGTGACTTTCGTGCGAGGCTGCTATCCTACTCGCCCATTACCGCTAGGGGAGCGGTGATTTGTGGGCTATTTTGTGGGTACACGATTGCCATCAAATGCAATTATTAGCAATAACAACCTCTTAGAGCGCACTTGAGGCGGACACCCCATCCACCACCCTTCGCTGCTGCGCAGCTTCGGGCGGCAGGCCAGCCCACCAGAACCCATTGGGGATGGCCGCGTTTCCTATCAATGCAAAGCGAGATTTGGATGAAACATAAGGGAATTATATACATGAGTCCATTTCCTCATGATTAAGCCGTTTTCTGTTCGCGCTTTTTCGCTGCCCGCTTCCGGCGGCGAGCAGGCTTTGTCTTGGGCTTCGGGCGATAGGCGAGAACAACATCGGTTATCGCGTCGAGGGCCTTGGGCGAGCGCATCAGCGGGCCGGATTCAGACGCTGGCGCACCAACATTGCGGCGGTGAACAACGTATCGCGGTTAGGATCGTGCATCTGAGTACGCCAGAAAAATCTTGTCAACCCACGCCATTGTGGCCACCGTTTCAGCTCTCCCCAACACCGAGACGGTTCACGCATAACCTTTTCGGCGGCTTGCTCGTAATCTTCTTTATCAAAATGGCCCCAACCAATCGCGCCCTTTTTAAGATATGGCCCCACTTCCTCGATGGTCGGCTGGTCAGTCCTCGTATAGTGAGGCATCGCACCATCAGCCAAACGAAGGTCTTGGAGGTCTACGAAAAAACCATTAAGCGGGGACGCGGTTCCGTGCTCGTGTGTCAGGCACGGCTCATTAATCCGAGCAAGAAAGAACGCCGTGCAGATTGTTTTATTCCAGCCCTTCGGCAACATCATGCCAGGAAGGAAGATCAGATAGTTTCCATTGGCGTCGCACCCGTCAGCAGCGTGGGCTTGCGGCCACTTTGTGCGAAGTTGGTTTATCTGTTCTATCAAAGCTTTAGATTGCGACATATCGTTTCTCCGATTTGTTGTAGGCCATCGCGCCGGGACGCTCTTTCTGGAAACGTGCAATATCCAGCGAAGCCTGTTGCATCGAGATACCAAACTTCTTCATTAGGTGTTGGCGCTGGAGAAAACCGAACACGTGAAGCGTCTCCGCAATCCAGTCCTGCCGATAATCTTCTGCCCAAGCCATTATCTAAACCCTTTTAGTGAATCAGATTCTTATAGGTGAGCCGCTTGCCAGCCACGCCATTCACAAAGCTGTCCAGCCGCTCCAGCGTATGCCGAGACACGTTGCCGTCATTCAAGCGGAAGGCAAATTCATCGACGTAGCGGTGCATGTGCTTTTTGCTGGCGTGGTGATAGACGCCGTGAATGCCGCGCTTCATCACGGCAAAGATGCTTTCAACGCCGTTTGTGGTCACACCGTCACGGACATATTCGCCTGCGGTGTGATTGACCGTTTCGTGGTCGAAAAACAGCCCACCGATGCCCTTGTAGGCGCTCGCTTCGTCGGTATGGATTTCCGAGCCCGCCGCAATGCGCTGATGGATGGCGGTGTGGAGCGTGGCAGCGTCGGCATCCTCAATCTGCATGGCGACCATTTTGCCGCCGCGCTGGCGCATGGCGAGGACGCCGGACTTTCCGACCGCGCCACGACCGGCCTTGAGTTTCTTGTTTTCGTGCTTGTTCTTTTCCAGTCCGCCGAAATAGGCCTCGTCCACTTCGACAATGCCTTGGAGCTTTGTCAGTTCATCGCCACAAGCCTCGCGGAGACGGCCAAGAACGAACCACGCGGACTTCTGGGTGATGCCGATCTCCTTGGCGAGTTGCAGGCTGGAAATGCCCTTGCGCGCCGTAACGAGCAGATACATCGCGTAAATCCACTTGTGCAGCGGAACATGCGATCTCTCGAAAATCGTGCCGGTGCGGACCGTGAAATCTTCCTTGCATTGGTTGCAGAGGTAGAACCCCGGCTTGCCTTTTCGGGCCGTCACGCGCTCCCCAAGGCCGCAGCATGGGCAGACAGGCCCTTTCGGCCAAAGGCGGCCTTCAAGGTAAACGCGGGCTGTGTCCTGATCCGGGAACATCGCAAACAACTCAAAGGTGGAAATCGTGCTTTTCGACATGACCAATCCCTCAATTCAAGTCCGAAATCTAGCCCAAATCGGCGATGGACTCAAGTATATAATTCCCAAACATAAGGCAGCAGCCATTTCAGTCGGCATGGCGGCATTTGTACTGGTTTCCTGCGGCGATGCTGCGAAACTTCCGGAGCGCGCCAGCATCGGGGCGCATCCCACGTTGCCTGCGCCGGTTCAATCCACCATTCCGACCGTGAATATTCCGCCTGCGAAAGGCTGGCGGGCCGGCGCCAAACCAACGCCCGCGAGCGGTCTCGCCGTGGCGGCTTTTGCAAACGGTCTGCATCATCCGCGCTGGCTTTATGTGCTTCCCAATGGCGACGTCTTGGTCGCTGAAACAGGCGCGCCTTCGCATCCGGAGGACTCAAAAGGTCTGCGCGGGATGATCGGCGATTACTTTCAGAAGCGCGCGGGTGCCGGTGTTCCAAGCGCCAACCGTATCATGTTGTTGCGCGACAGGAACGGCGATGGGATTGCGGAGACGCGGACAGAATTTCTGAGCGGCTTGAATGCGCCGTTCGGCATGGCGCTGATCGGGCATGACTTCTATGTCGCCAACACCGACAGCATCGTTCGCTATGCCTATTCGGATGGCGATACGCATATCGCGGGACCGGGCACGAAGATCACCGATCTTCCGGCGGGACCGATCAATCATCACTATACGAAGAACATTATCGCCAGCGGCGACGGCACCGCTCTTTATGCGACGGTCGGCTCCAACAGCAACGCTGGCGAGAACGGCCTTGCCATCGAGAAAGACCGCGCGGCGATTTTCAAAATCAGCTTGCCGGATGGTCATTGGCGCATATTCGCATCGGGCCTGCGCAATCCGGTTGGGCTTGCGTGGAACCCGGAAACCGGCGCGCTTTGGACAGTCGTGAACGAGCGCGACGAATTGGGCAGCGATCTTGTTCCCGATTATCTGACATCGGTGAAGGATGGCGCGTTCTACGGTTTTCCATTCAGCTATTACGGCCAGCATGCGGACAAACGCGTCTCTCCGCAGCGCCCCGATCTCGTGGCCAAAGCCATCGCGCCGGATTACGCGCTGGGAAATCACGTCGCATCGCTGGGGCTTGTTTTTTCGTCGGGCACGCTGCTGCCGCCGCAATACAGGAACGGTGCATTCATTGGCGAGCATGGCTCCTGGAATCGCAGGCCGCTCAGCGGTTACAAGGTGGTGTTCGTGCCCTTCGCCAATGGCCAACCTGCGGGCGAGCCGCGCGATGTGCTGACCGGATTCGTGAGCGCCGATGGCGATGCGTCGGGACGGCCCGTCGGCGTTGTCATCGACAAACAGGGCGCGTTGCTGGTGGCGGATGACGTCGGCAACACGATCTGGCGCATAGTGCCCGCTTCACGAACGACCGCCTTGCAATAGCTATTGCAGGACGGCGACGTGCTGTCTTCCGCCGGTGCTCGCAACAAGCGGCGCGGTTTCGGGCGGCGTCTGATATTTATCGTAAGCTGGCATCTGGTCGAGCCGCACGAAGCGATAGCCTTCCTCGATCAGAGCAGGCACGACATCGGCCACAAGCTCCCCGGCCTTCTTGCCCACGCAATGCATCAGCACGATTCCGCCGTCGCGGCGGCGAATTTCGCGCATGTAGCCCTTGGCGCAAATATCCGCATCCCAGTGGCGGTGCCAGCAATTCCAGTCGGCGGCTTCAAGAACATAGCCGTCGGAATTGATCGTCGTCTGTCCGCCGATGTCCCAATAGATCGGACCCACATAGAATTTCAGGACGGGATCGGCATTGAGCACGGCTGCGTGCTGGGCGCGCCAGCTGCCATAAGGTGCGCGGAAGAAAAGCTTCGTGCCTTTCGGCATCAGCGGTGCGATCTCGTCGTTCACGTCGCGGATCTGCGCAAGCAGCAATTCGGGATGATTGACATAGCGCTTGCCGAGCAACGGATGCGTGGCACTGTGGTTGCCGAGCAAATGGCCTTCCGCCGCAACGCGCGCAAGCATATCGGGATGGGCTTTCGCCATTTTTCCAACAATGAAGAACGTGGCCTTGACGCCATATTGCTTCAGGGCATCGAGAACGGCGGCGGTGTTTGCATTGGGACCATCGTCGAAGGTCAGTGCGATGGTGTGGGTTCCGACCAATCCCGAATGGAAAATGTTCTTTTCCTGGAAATAGGCGATTTGGGTATCGGGGACGCGCGCTTCCTGTGCCACCGCCAAATTCGAACACAGGAACACGGCAATCACCGACGCAATTGCGAATCCCCCGCGCATATCCCACCCGTCCTGAATTGGTACAAAACCCTAGCCGCTGCATCGGCCGGCGGCAATTGAAAAGCGCGGAAAATCGGGAATAGGCGCAAACCGGACATATTCGTGCGCGGCCGCCATCAAAAGATATGCTGATTTTCCGTTTTTATGGCGAAAGTTCCATCCCGGCCTTCCCGACTCACTACGCCTTCTGCCACCGCGAAGTGGAACGGCGTCTCCAGGCGACGGATGAAATCGGTTTCATGGTCTGAGGTGCTGCGAATTACGCGGCAGCAATCATCGCCGCAACACATTGCAATATCTGGCTAGTGTGAAGGCAAAACAGCGCGGTGCAGGAGCCGCGCGTTTGGCGCATGGGTGTTCCATATCGCCTCACAGCGTTGTGAAACTATATAACCGTGCAAGTCGCGTTGAATCGCGACGTGGAGAGCCAAGAGGGGCCCATGCGCGGACTGACGCGAGCGGCCATTGCCAGCCCGGCCGCGGTTGCGGTGGGTGTCGCCGTTACCATTCTGTTCGGTGTGTTCGCACTTTATGCGTTGCCGATTCAATTGTTCCCCGATATCGACCGCCCGCAGATCGGCATCGAAACCGATTGGCGTAGCGAAACGCCACGCGAAGTCGAGGCGCAACTGGTGCAGCCCGAAGAGGAGGTGCTGCAGGGAATTCCTGGCCTGCAGCAAATGGATGGTTACGCCAATTCCGGCGGGGGCTATATCAATCTCACCTTTGCGCTCGGTACCGATATGAAGAACACGCTGGTCGATGTCATCGGCCGGCTGAACCGCTTGCCGCCGCTCCCGGCCGATGCGCAGAAACCTTTTGTGCAACTTGCCAACACGCAGGATTCGAACGCCACGCTGCTTTACGTGTTCATGCAAAAGCTGCCCGGTAATTCGCGCAATGTCGATCAATATGAGCGCTTCATCAAAGACGTGGTGGTGCCGCGGCTGGAAGCGATTCCAGGCGTCGGCTCCGCGCAGATCAATGGCGCGAGCGCGCCGGAAGAGTTGCAGATCGTTTTCGATCCGATGCGCGCGGCCCAACTCGGCATTCAGATCCCGAAGATGGCGAGCCAGATCAGCGGCTCGGACGATGTTTCCGGCGGGACCATCGATGTGGGCCGCAGACAATACGGACTTTCGTTCCGCGGCCGCTATTCGGTGGACGATCTGAAGGAATTGATTCTGGAATGGCGCGACGGCAAGCCGGTGCATCTCGGCGATATCGCAGATGTGCGCATCGGGCGCGGCAAACGCCAGACCTTTGCCTATCAGGACGGCAATCCGGCGCTCGGCATCCAGATTTTCCGCGCGACGGGCGCCAATGTGCTGGCCACGGTCAATGCGGTGAAGGCCGAATTGGTGAAGATCAACGAAGGGCCGGCGAAAGAGCAAGGCGTCTCGCTGCAATATTCCTTCGATCCATCGCATTTCATTAATCAGGCAATTGGGATGGTCACGTCCGACCTCATCGTCGGCATTCTGCTGGCGGTGGGCGTGCTGTGGTTCTTTATGCGCGAATGGCGCGCCACGATCATCATCTCGTCGGCGATCCCGATTTGCCTGTTCGCTGTCGTGGTGCTGCTGCAATTGGCGGGGCGCACGCTGAATGTCGTATCGCTGGCGGGGTTGGCGTTTGCCACCGGCATGGTGCTGGATGCAGCGATCGTTGCCTTCGAAAACATCTTGCGGCTGCGCGAGCGCGGCATGCCGGCGAGCGAAGCGGCGCAAAAAGGCACCCATCAGGTGTGGGGCGCCCTCCTCGCCTCCACGGCGACGAATGTCGCGATATTTCTGCCGGTGATCTTCCTCAAGGATGTGGAAGGCCAGCTTTTCGCCGATCTTTCGCTGACCATCGCGGTTTCGGTGTTCGTGTCGCTGATTGTGGCGATCACGGTCGTGCCGGTCGCATCGATGCTGTTTCTGAAGACGCGGCCGAAGGATTCGAAGCTGACCAATGTGTGGCGCTCCATTAGCGACCGCGTGATGGTCATGACGGATACACCGAGAAAACGCAAATGGTGGATCGGCGGATTGATCGGCGGATCGCTGCTGGGCACATGGCTGCTGCTGCCGAGCGTGCATTATCTGCCAGATGTGAAGCGCGCGGCGGTCGACAGTTTCCTGCAATTCCCCGCGGGTGCCACGGTGGATTTCGCCGACAACAAACTTGCCAAGCCGATCATCGCGCGGCTCACGCCTTACATGCAGGGAAAAAAGCAGCCGCAACTGATGAATTACTACGTCAAATATGACGGTCCGGGCTTCATGGACATGGCCGTGCGCGTGCCCAACGACAAAGATCTGAAGACGATGCTGGATATCGTGCGCCACGAAATCCTGAAAGATTTGCCCGATACGCAGGCGTTCGCCACGATTGGCAGCCTGTTCGGCGGTTTCGATCAGGGCGGCGGCATTTCGATCAACATCCAGTCGAACAATGCTGCGGCGATGCGCGCTGCCGCAAAGCGCGGCTTTGCCCTGTTGACGCAGAAATTTCCCGATGCGGTGCTGAACACCAATCCGTCTCTGGATTATGACCAGCCGCAACTCAAGATTACGCCCAATGACCGCGCGATTGCGGAAGCCGGATGGACGCGGCCCGACATCGGCAATCTGGTGCAGGCATTCGGTCAGGGCGTTTATGTCGGCCAGCGCTACGATGGCGAGAAGCAGCTTTATCTGATTCTGAAATCGCAAACCCTGGATTCGCCCCAAGCGCTCAAGGATGTGCCGGTGGCGACGCCCTCGGGCGGGCTGGAGCCGTTCGGGCAACTGGTCGATGTGCAAAGCACGCTGGCGCCGAGCGGGGTTTACCGTCTCGACCGGCGGCGCACTTTCGCGCTCAATTTCCAACCGCCGGAGGGTGTGGCGCTGCAGGATGCGATGCGCAAGATCCGGAATGAAATCGAACCGGAAATCCGCAAGCTGCTACCGGCCGATGGAACCGTCACCTATGGTGCCGCAGCGAACCATCTGGACAATGCGCTGCAGACGATGGGCAAGAACTTCGCATTCGCGGTGTTGATCCTGTTCCTAATCATGGCAGCTCTGTTCAAGTCGGTTTGGGATGCAGCGATTGCGACTATCGCGTTACCGTTAGGTATGGTCGGCGGAATGGCCGCATTGCGCATTCTGGGTCTGTTTGTGTTTCAGCCGCTCGATCTTCTCACCATGATCGGTTTCATTATCGTGCTGGGACTGGTGGTAAATAACACCATCCTGCTTGTCGCCCGCACGCGGCAAGCCGAGGCCGAGGGCATGACGCGTGTGGATGCCGTGCGCTCCAGTCTGGAAACCCGTTTGCGCCCGATCTTCTCAAGCACGCTCACGGCGATATTCGGTATGCTGCCTTTGGTGCTCGTGCCTGGCGCGGGCGCCGAGATCTATCGCGGCCTTGGCGCGGTGATCGTGGGCGGAATCTTGATAAGTCACATTTTCACATTGATCTTGATGCCGGCGATGTTGCGGCTGGGCGAAAAGCCGGCCGCGATGCGTCAGGCGCCAATACCCCCGGAAAGGGTCGCCGCATGAATACGCGATATTCTTACACATTGGCTGCAGTGCTGATTGCCTTTGCGCCCGCTGCATGGGCAGCACCACAAGCACCCGATCCACCGAAGGTGACGGTGGCGCAAGCGCGCACGGTGAGAATGGCACCGAAGATCGCGCTGCCCGGAACGGTGGTGGCGCACAATGATTCCCACCTCGCATCGGAAGTGGAAGGACGCGTCGCCTGGGTGGCTGACGTTGGAACGGCCGTGGCTGCGAACGATGTCGTGGCGCGCATCGACAACAATCTCGCCGCCACGCAGCTTGCCTCGGACAAGGCCAATGTGGCGCGACTGGCCGCCAGCCTGCGCTTCAACCGCGACCAGGCGGACCGCATGCAGAACCTCTTCGATGCCAACGCCATCGCCAAGAGCACGCGCGATCAGGCAGTCTCGCAGCGTGATATGACGGCAGCGGAACTGGCGCAGGCCCGCGCGCAATTGAGCCGCACGCAATATCAATACGATCACGGCCAGATCCGCGCGCCGTTTCCGGGCCGCGTCGTGGCGCGCCTGATCCAGCCCGGCGAATACGCGACTGCAGGCAAGGAGATCGTACGGCTGGTCGATATCGGTTCGCTGGAAGTGCGCACGCAAGCGCCCATCGAATCCGCGCATTATCTGCGCGACGGCATGCCGATCACGGTGGAGATCGACAAGCAGCCGATCAACGCGACTGTGCTCGCCATCGTGCCGGTAGGCGATGAACTGAGCCGCACCATCGAAGTGCGTCTGGCGCTGGCGCCCGGCGCGGCCTATGTCGGCGATGCTGCGCGTGTTTTCCTGCCGTCTGCAGAGCCGCGCAATGTTCTCGCCGTGCCGCGCGATGCGCTCGTGCTGCGCGAGGACAATACTTACATCTTCAAAGTGAATCCGAAAAGCGTGGCGCAGCGCGTGGCGGTGGAAACCGGTACGGAGGATGGTACGCTTATCGAAGTGCGCGGGCTGATCAAGGCGGGTGAGCGCGTGATTATCAGCGGCGCGGAGCGGCTCGAGGCCGGTCAGAAAGTGCGCGCGGTCGGCGCGTCGTAGGCCATCGCCACTTTGGCGGGGTATGGCGGCGGAATGTAAGGCTCGACGCCGATGCGCGTCAGCACTTTGTCGGTCACCGCCGCGCCGCTCATCTGCCGCAACTCGCTGCTGCTGGCGACAACCGGCGCACAACCGGGCGGCACGGCGGCGAGCTTGGCGCAGAGAATGAACGCCTCGCCCACACTGTTGACGGCGAAGAAGAGCGTCGGCGGACCATAGGCGTTGCGCACCAGCGCGCGCTCCCATGGCAGCGTTTTCACTTCAGCCTTTAACGTGCCGACGAAAGCGTCCACGCGCGTTAGCCGCGGTTCGTCGGACACTTCTGCACCCATCACAAGTGTGGGTTCGCCATCGGCAAGCGTTGGGTCCGCAGCGAGGCGCGCCTCATAGCGCAAGACCAGCGCTGTGGCGGTGCCGTAGCACAGCAGTGCGGCGCCGAGAAAAACGGCTGCAACTTTGGCGAATTGGCTAAACCAGATGTCCATCGCGTCAGATTGCCGAACGGCGTTGCTTATGTCGAGACGAAGCTGCAGCAGCGTTAATCTGTGTGCTTAAATGTCTGCGTAGCATCGCACTTCGTTTTCCGCGCCAGGCGCCGTCAGCGCGCCATAGCGGGCCGGGCCGACGTTTTTCGCATAGCGATAGAGAGCGCCCGAACCAAACGCCGCAGCTTTCGGCTTCCACGCTTTCTTGCGCTCCGCCAACTCCGCATCGCTGAGTTCAACATCCAGCGTGCCCTTCTCGGCGTCGATCACGATGATATCGCCGTCACGCAGCAAGCCGATGGGCCCGCCATCTGCTGCTTCCGGCCCGGTATGGCCAATGCAAAGCCCGCGCGTGCCGCCGGAGAAACGGCCATCGGTGAGCAGAGCGATATTCTCCACGCCCTGCCCGTAAAGCGCCGCCGTCGTCGAAAGCATTTCGCGCATGCCGGGTCCGCCCTTCGGTCCCTCATAGCGGATCACCAGCACATCGCCTTCGGAATATTTGCGCGCCTGCACGAAGGCGAAGCAATCCTCCTCGCAATCGAACACGCGCGCGGGCCCGCGATGATGCAGATGCTTCAGCCCCGCCACTTTCACGATGGCGCCTTCGGGCGCGAGATTGCCGCGCAAACCGACCACGCCGCCGGTCGGCGCTAGCGGGTTTGTGCAATCGCGCATCACTTTCTGGTTCGGATTGAATTTCAGATCCTTGAGATTTTCCGTGACCGTTTTTCCGGTAACGGTCATGCAATCGCCATGCAGATAGCCGCCATCCAGCAGCGCCCGCATCAGCATCGGCACGCCGCCCGCTTCCCACATATCTTTCGCCACATAGGCGCCGCCGGGTTTCAGCGATGCGAGATAGGGCGTGCGTTTGAAAATCTCCGCCACATCGAAAAGATCGAATTTGATTCCGGCCTCATTCGCCATCGCAGGCAGATGCAACGCCGCGTTTGTCGAGCCGCCGGTCGCCGCAACCACCATCGCAGCGTTCTCGAATGCCTTGCGTGTGGCGATGTCGCGCGGGCGCAATTGTCTGGCGACCAATTCCATCACCGCCTGCCCCGCCTTCAACGCGAAATCATCGCGCGAGAGAATTTCCGCGGGCGGGCCGGAGGAATAAGGCAGCGCAAGCCCGATCGCTTCGGCGACGCAGGCCATGGTGTTCGCGGTGAATTGTCCGCCGCATGCGCCCGCGCCGGGGCAAGCGTGACGCTCCAATTCCGTGAGATCGCACGCAGGCATTTTGCCTGCCGCGAATTGGCCAACACCTTCGAACACATCCACGACCGTCACATCGCGCCCCTGAAACCTTCCGGGCATGATCGAGCCGCCATAAAGAAACACGCTCGGCACATTCAACCGCAGCATCGACATCATCATGCCGGGCAGAGATTTGTCGCAGCCCGCGATGCCGACCAGCGCGTCATAGCAATGGCCGCGCATGGTGAGTTCCACGCTGTCGGCGATCACTTCGCGCGACACCAGCGAGGATTTCATGCCCTCATGGCCCATCGCGATGCCGTCGGTGACGGTGATGGTGCAGAATTCGCGCGGCGTGCCGCCCGCCTCCTTCACGCCCCGCTTGGCCGATTGCGCCTGGCGCATCAGCGCAATGTTGCAGGGGGCGGCCTCGTTCCAGCAGGAGGCCACGCCCACGAAGGGGCGGTGGATCTCCTCCTCCGTCAGGCCCATCGCATAGTAATAGGAGCGATGCGGTGCGCGGTCCGGCCCTTCGGTGACGTGGCGGGAGGGAAGTTTCGACTTGTCGAATTTGGTCATGGCGGCTGCTTTGCTGGGCTAACGGCTTGATATCATTGAGGCCCGATTATTCGAACCTCGGAAAATCGAGGGGGGTATCCCCCTCCCTGTCTCCTTCCTTCCGGCAGGCATCAGCCCTGTGCCAGAGCAGAGAGATAGGAAGCGAAATCCTATAGGCAAGTTCGTGGCGGAGGGGAACAAGCAAGATGTCCCGGCGAGGCGCGGCCGCGCTCTCCCGGGACATGACATGCATTTATTCAGGAAGCGCGTTCAGCGCTGATCGTCATCGTGCCAGCGGCGGTCGTTGTCGTAGTAGCCGTGATGGTGGTGGTGGCGATAGTAATAATGGCCCCGGCAATTATCCGCCGCGATGGAATGGCCCGCCACGCCGCCGACGACTGCGCCGCCGATCGTGCCTACAGCGCTGCCATGAGTGACGGCGTTGCCGAGCAAACCGCCCGCGCCCGCGCCGATAAGCGTTCCGGTCGTCTTGCGGCCTTCGCAGCCGGCATTCGCCGCGGTCATTGCAGCGCCTAGCGCCAGAAATGAAATCGCAGCGATCTTCGCGAATCGATTTGTCATGGATTTTTCCTCTTGGGAATTGCCGCCGCTATCGGCACAGTTTCCCCGCCTCAGAGATCAAACGCAGAACACACCGCAAAGTTCCCGAGCGCTATGTGCGCAATCTGGCGATAGCCTCTTTCAGGCGCGCGGCAAGTGCGAGCGCTTCGCCGCGTTTCTCGCGTTGCTCGGTGAGAACGTCTTCGGGCGCACGCGAGACGAATTGCTCGTTCGACAATTTTGCATCGAAACGGACGATTTCGTCTTCGGCTTTTTTCAGTTCCTTTTCGAGACGTGCGCGCTCCTTGGCGAAATCGATCACATCGCCCAGCGGCAATGCGGCGACGGCTTCATTCAACACGAATTGCGCGGAGCCTTGCGGGATAGTGTTATCGCAGCGCGCATCGGAAAGGCGCGCGAGTGTGGAGATCACATCCATGTTGCGCTGAAGGCGTGCGGAGGTTTCACTGCTGGCATCTTTCAGCACCAGCGCGATCTTTGCGGATGGCGGGACATTCATTTCGGCGCGGATGGAGCGCACGCCGGAAACGAGATCGATCACCCATTGCATTTCGTCATGGGCTGCATTGTCTTCAACGAGGTTGGAAAGTTCCGGCCACGGCCCTTCAATGAGCATCGAAAGGCGAGGAGCGGCGTGTTCTGCCGTGCGTGCCCACAACTCTTCGGTGATGAACGGCATGAAGGGGTGCAGCAACGCGAGAATATTGTCGCGCACCCAAGCTGCAGTAGCGCGGGTTTCGACTTTTGCGACTTCGTCGGCGCCATTAAAGATTGGCTTTGCGAATTCCAGATACCAGTCGCAGAACACGTCCCAAACGAAATGATATGCGGTGCCGGCTGCATCGTTGAAGCGTAGTTCCTCCAACAATGTTGTGACCATCTTACTTGTATAGGCCGTTTCGGCGATGATCCATTTGTTAACGGTGAGCGACACTTTCGCAGGATCGAAATCCTTGCGCGTAATGCATTCGTTCATTTCGCAGAAGCGCGAGGCATTCCACAGCTTGGTCGCGAAATTGCGGTTCACTTCCACGCGGGAAGGCCCGATGCGCATGTCGCGACCCTGCCCTGCCGCCAGCGCCAGCGTGAAGCGCAGCGCATCGGCGCCGAATTCGTCGATGAGCGTGAGCGGATCGACGACGTTGCCCTTCGTCTTCGACATTTTCTGGCCCTTCTCGTCCAGCACGCGCGTGTGGATGAACACGGTGTGGAAGGGCACGTCCTTCATGAAATGAATGCCCATCATCATCATGCGGGCAACCCAGAAGAAGATGATGTCGAAACCGGTGACGAGAACGGAAGTGGGATAGAAGCGCTTCACTTCGACGGTTTCATCCGGCCAGCCGAGCGTTGAGAACGGCCACAGCGCGGATGAGAACCATGTGTCCAGAACATCAGTATCGCGCGTGAGCCGGATAGGAGCGTCCCTCAACGCATTCGAAACATTGGTTCCAAACTTATTCAGGTCGATAGCTGTTTCATCGTCAAGTGCAACAAAGGCTCTCCTACCATAATGCGCCTCTGCCGCAGCAATCGCTGCCTCCTCTGTTTCCTCGACGAACATTTTGTCGTGACTGTACCAAACTGGAATCTGGTGACCCCACCAAAGTTGTCGCGAAATGCACCAAGGGTGTATGTTTCGCAACCAATTGAAATAAACATTTGCCCAACTTTCCGGCACAAATTTTGTGTTACCGTTTTCAACTGCTCTAATTGCCTTTTCTGCGAGCGGCTTCACGTCGAGATACCATTGCACCGTAAGAAAAGGCTCAAGTACAACCGTTTTGGTTTTTTCGTCGTGCGGTACAGAATGCGTGATTGGCTCTATCCGGTCAATCAGTTCAAGAGCTTCGAGATCTTTAACGATCTGCTTGCGGGCCTCGAAGCGATCGAGTCCTCGATAAGTTGGCGGGATAACATTCACGCTCATGGACTGATGGGGCAGATCGTTGCCAAAGATCTTTTTTTCTTCTTCAGATAGTGGCGTGTAAATTGTTCCCTCAGCGAAATCTGTGACGAGCGTGCCATCTTTCTTGAGGATTGTGATCAGCGGCAGATTGTGCCGTTTGCCGACTTCGAAATCGTTGAAATCGTGGCCGGGCGTGATTTTCACAGCACCGCTGCCTTTTTCGGGATCGGTGTATTCGTCGGCGATGATCGGGATGTGACGGTTCGCCAGCGGAATGATCGCGTTCCTGCCGATCAAATCCTTGTAGCGCGCATCGTCGGGATGCACCGCAATCGCGGTGTCGCCCAGCATGGTTTCGGGGCGCGTGGTGGCGACGGTGATGAATTGCCCCATCTCGCCTTCGATCGGATATTTGATGTGCCAGAGATGGCCTTTGACCTCGATGCTCTCCACCTCGAGATCGGAGACGGCGGTTTGCAGGCGCGGGTCCCAGTTCACAAGGCGCTTGTCTTTGTAAATCAGACCTTCGCGATGCAGTTCGACAAAGACTTTCAGAACCGCGCGCGACAGTCCCTCGTCCATCGTGAAGCGTTCGCGCGACCAGTCGGCGGAAGCACCGAGGCGGCGCAATTGCTGCGTGATGGCGCTGCCATATTCGTTTTTCCACTTCCACACTTCTTCGAGGAATTTCTCGCGGCCCATGGCGACGCGGCTTTGCTGGCGCTCGGCCAGCGCGCGCTCCACGACGAGTTGCGTGGAAATGCCTGCGTGGTCGGTGCCCGGCTGCCAGAGCACGTCCTTGCCGCGCATCCGCTCGAAACGCGCGAGCGCATCCTGCAGAGTGTTGTTCAGCGCGTGGCCGATATGCAGGCGGCCTGTAACGTTCGGCGGCGGGATGACGATGCAGAAGGGTTCGGCGTCAGGCCTGCGCCCCGCGCGGAATGCGCCGGAGGCTTCCCATTGCGCATAGATGCGCCCTTCGACCTCGCCGGGATTGAAAGTCTTGTCGAGCATATGATTCCTTTAGCACACCCTCCCGCAAGGGAGAGCGGAAAGGATCACAGGTCAAGAATTTACCGCTTGCGCGCCTTTACGACGCGGGCGACTTCGCTGCGTACGGCTTCTTCCAGCATGGCGGGGAAGTGTTCGTCCAGCCATTCGCGGATGACGGGCTTCATGCGGTCCACGATGGCGTCGGCATTGTCGCCCAGCCATTTGTTGAGCACGGGATCGAAGGTCTCGCGCACCGCGCGGTCGAACACGGCCTCGACGCTGACGCCCGCCAGGGACGGAAGCGGTCCGGCCGGTTTGGCGGCGGGCGCTTCCTCGGCGGGTTCGAGACCGGCGAAGGCGTCGTCGAGCGCCTTGCGGGACTTGTCGGAGAAAATGCCTTCGCTCGAATGAGCGCTAGCCTGAGCTGGTGCCACAGCGACCTCCTCGATCGTCTGGAAGATGATTTCATCGGCAGGCTTGGGTGCGGGAGGCGCCTGCGGCTCCTCGATGGCTTGCGTCAGTTCGAGCACTTCGGGTTCGGGCGCGGCTTTTACCGGCTCGGGCGCTGCCTGCACGGGTGCGGGCGGAGGCTCGCTGCTGGAATCCTCGGAAATGATTTTACGGATGGAGGCGAGAATCTCCTCCATCGTCGGTTCATGCTGCGGATTTGACGCCATTTTTGCTCCGGCCCCGAGGGCATGCGCTCACGCATTCGACCCTAGGACTTTTGCCTAAAGAAGGAAAGACGGAGTTAACGCCGCCCCTCAGTCGCCGAAACCGAACCAGCGTGCGGAATTCTCGTCATAATACTCGGCCGGATCGTAGAGCTTCACCTTCAGCCCGAGATTCTGCGCCGTAAGCTGGCCGGTGGCGGCGAGTAGCTGATAGGCGGCGACTTCCGCGTTGCGCTGCGAGGTGACGACCGCCACTTGCGAGTTCAGCAATTCCTGCTCGGCATTCAACACATCCAGAATGGTGCGTCCGCCCACCTGCTGCTCCTTGGTGACGCCCTCCAGCGCAAGCGCATTGGCTTTCACCTGCGATTGATTGGAGACAATGGTTTGCTGGGCGGATTGAAACGCCTCCCACGCCGAGGCGACGGTATCGCGCGTGACGCGTTCGGCATTCACCGCGTTCAATTGCGACTGGCTGTGCAATTGCTTGGCCTGACGCACGCTCGCCTCGTCCGCGCCGCCCTGATAGATCGGCACCGAAAGCTGAGCGAGAAGTGCAGTCGTGCGGATGGTGCTGGCGCCGCCGCCGAGGCTGAAACCAGTCGCGAAGGAATCCTTCGAATATTGATATTGGCCCTGCACCGAAAGCTGCGGCAGCAACGCGCCAACCGAATCATCGACGCCAAAATCGGCGGCGCGTTCGGTTTCTTTCGCTGCGACCAGCGTGGGGTTCAGCTTCAGCGCGATGTTGAGCCCGTCATCCTGCGAGCCCGGCAGCGCGGGCAGCGCAGAGGATTCCTCCAGCGTCTCCGGCGCGCGACCGATCACCTGCAGGAAATTCGCGCGGCTGATGGCGAGTTGTCCCTGCGCGGTGACGAGATCGGATTGCGCGCCCGATAGCCGCGCCTGCGATTGTGCCACGTCGGTGCGCGTGAGTTCGCCGACATCGAATTGCTTCTGCGTCGCGTCGAAGCGTTTCTTCAGCACTTCCACATTGTGCTGGCGCAGATCGAGAATGGCTTCGTCGCGCACCACATCCATATAGGCGGTGACGGCGGCGAGCAGCACCTGTTCCTCCACGCCCGTGAGTTGGGCGCGGCCTGCGCGGTCCAGGGCCTTGGCGCGGGAGATTTCGGCATAGGTACGCCCGCCGCGGAAGATCGGCTGGTTGACGATCACCTGCCCCTGCACGGGATGGTCGGTCAGCGAGCCCGTGACGCCGTCGATTTCGAATTTCTGCGTACCGACGGAGCCGCCCGCATTCACGCTGGGCCGCCAGCCTGCATTGGCCTGGGCCACGCCTTCGTCGGTAGCGCGCAAGGCGGCGCGCTGCGCATCAAGTTGTGGATTGCTTTCGTAAGCCACACCCAGCGCGTCGTTCAGGGAGAATGTTTCGGCCCGCGCTGCGCCGCCAAAGGCAAGCACAGCCGCCGTTCCGGCCAGAACGGCCCAGTAAAACCGCGTCATTTTTGATTTAGCCCCGTTGTCGTCTCGCACCCATCATGTGGGGTGTCAGAAGACAAATCCAACAGGCTGACGAAATCCGGCCAACAAGGGTGTGGATGCATCGAAATCGGGCCGGCTGCCGATGCGGCCCTGATGGCGGGTGAAAAGATGGGCGCGGCCCTGCCCGCCTTTCTGGATCACGGCGACGAGACGGCCGCCATCGGCAAGCTGCCCCAGCAATTTATCGGGTGCGGCTTCGATCGCGCCGTTGACGAATATGACGTCATAGGGCGCGTTGGCCTTGTAGCCGTCGGCGAGGCTGCCTTGCGCCACCGTCGCATTGCCAGCCTTCACGGCCTGCAGCATGTCCGATGCGATGCGCACGAGATCGGCATCCTGCTCCAGCGCCGTGAGGTTCTTCGCAAGGCGCGCCAGCACGGCGGACGAATAGCCCGTGTTGCAGGCGACATCGAGAACATTGTCGCTGGGCTGTATTGCGGCAAGCTGCACCATTTTCGAGAAGCTGCGCGGATCGAGCAGAAAGCGCCCCGCCACCACTTCCACCGGCACATCCGAATAGGCCAGCGCACGGCGCGCGGCGGGCACGAAACGCTCGCGGGGGATTTCGCGCATGGCGTCATGGATGCGCGGGTCGGTCACGTCGTTCGCGCGAACCTGCGATTCGACCATGTTGATGCGCTGGGCGGCGTAATCGGGCATTGGCTGGCTCGGATAAATCGTTGCCCGGCTTATATCGGGCGCAGGCTTAGCTGACAACGCGGCCCTTTACCGTGCGCGGAATCCGTCATAGCATTTTTGCGTCGGGGAAACGCAGACCCCCGGTCTTCCAAGACGCTCGCGTCCAAGTTCTGCCCAACCTTGGCTTCTCAAGGAGGGTTCAGCCATGGATGCTCAAACCACACTCAAACAATTATTTCCCAAAGGCGGGCCGTCGCGCTGGGTGACGCGCGAACGCCCCAAGATCGACCGCATCGCCTGCCCCTGGCTGGTACTGCGGTTCGTCGATCCACGCGCGGAGTTTCTCTATGTTCCGCCCGCGCAGGTGTTAGACGTGGCGAAGGAGGAATCTGCCGAGCCTTACGACATTCCCGGCGTGCGCTTCTCGCATAGCGGCGAGCGCTGCAGCTTCGACACCTTCGTTTCGGAGTTTGGATTGCACGATGCAGCACTCGATCGCGTGGCAGCCATCGTGCGCGGCGCGGATACCGGCGCGCTGAATCTCGCGCCAGAAGCGTCGGGATTGCTGGCGATTTCGCTGGGGCTCTCGCGGATGTATAGCGATGACCATGAAATGCTGCGGGCGGGGCTCATCATGTATGACGCGTTGTATGCGTGGGCGCGTGAAGCGTCGGGCGAAAAGCATGGCTGGCCGCCCAAATGAAATGGCTGGTGGAACCACGCGAGGCTTTTCGCGTCTGGATGAAAATCGGGCTCATCAATTTCGGCGGGCCCGCGGGCCAGATCGCGATGATGCACCGGGTGACCGTGGAGGAGCGCCGCTGGATCGGCGAGCAGCGATTCCTCCACGCGCTCAATTTCTGCATGCTGCTGCCGGGGCCGGAAGCGCAGCAACTTGCGACCTATATCGGCTGGCTGATCGGCGGCGTGCGCGGCGGATTGATGGCGGGCGGATTGTTCATCCTGCCCGGCGCGCTGTTCATGCTCGGCTTGAGCATCCTGTACGCAAAATTCGCCGAAGTGCCGCTGCTGCAGGGCGTGTTCTATGGCGTGAAAGCGGCGGTGGTGGCGATTGTCATCGAGGCATTGCTGCGCATCGCCAAACGCGCGCTCACAACGCCGGCGGTGCGAATATTGGCGCTGAGCGCGTTCGTGGCGATTTTCTTTATGGCGGTTCCGTTTCCGCTGATTGTGCTGGGCGCAGGAATTCTCGGTGCCATCGCCAGCCGCTATTGGCCGCAAATGCTCGGCACAAAGAAAGCGGCGAATGGCGCTTCGGCAAAAATCGAATCCATTCCGCTGATCGACGCCGCATTCGATGCCGGTGAATTGCGCCATACGATTCCATCGGCGCGGAAAACCATCTTCGCGAGTGTTGCCGGTCTGCTGATCTGGTTCGGGCCTTTGCTGCTTGTGGCGATGATCGCTGGACGAACATCGGTCTATGCCGATCTGGGTTTCTTCTTCTCGAAGATGGCAGTGGTCACATTCGGCGGTGCTTACGCCGTGCTCGCCTATGTCGCGGATCAGGTTGTGAACGCCTATCACTGGCTGAAACCTGCCGAGATGTTGCACGGACTTGGCCTCGCAGAGACCACGCCGGGGCCATTGATCCTCGTGCTGCAATTCGTAGGCTTCCTCGCGGCCTATCGCGCGCCGGGCGGGCTCGATCCGCTGGCGGCCGGAATGATCGGGGCGGCGATCACGCTATGGGCGACCTTCGTGCCGAGTTTCCTCTGGATCTTCGTCGGCGCGCCCTACACCGAATCGCTGCGCCGTCAGCCCGCGCTTGCAGGCGCGCTTGCGGCCATCACGGGCGCGGTGGTGGGCGTGATCCTGAACCTCACCGTCTGGTTCGCGCTGCATTCGATGTTCGCACGCGTGCGCGATGTGCATTGGGGCATACTGAAATTGCCCCTGCCCGATCCGGCGAGCTTCGATCCCGCCACCGCGATTCTGGCGCTGCTCGCATCCATCGCGCTGCTCCGGCTGCATTGGGGAATGCTGCCGGTTCTGGGCCTCTGTGCGGCGGCTGGAGTGGCATTGCGCTTGATCTAGGCGCGAGCGATCCGGTCTGTTATAGGGCCGCCCTCACCTTGGGCCACGTGGCGGAGTGGTGACGCAGCGGACTGCAAATCCGCGAACCCCGGTTCAATTCCGGGCGTGGCCTCCACCCTACGCTGCGTGAGCTGCGGAGGGCGCCTCCCCCTCTTTCGCTAAACCCGCACTCGCCCCGTTAAGGCCTCGTTAACTCAGTCGTGCCAAGTTGGCACCGTCTTCCCTTGAAGACACCCCACCATTACCCAACGCCTTGGGGCCGGGCCAACACCCGGCCCTTTTCTTTTGGGGCACTGAAAACCCTATTTGCGGCTGAGTTTTTTGCGGGCCCAGGCTAGCCAGCCATCGGTATGGCCGCGCATCTCGGAGCGGCCCCATTTCACATCGAATCGACGGCGGAATCGGCGTACCGGCGGCAGGTCCACCGACAGCACCAATATGCCCAAGGGTAGCATCCAGAGACCCAGAACCGGCAGGAAGGCCAGCAGCCCGCCGAGGCACAATCCGAAGCCCAGAATCACCCGGAAGAGGCGCGAGGCGGGAAGCGCCACACGGTGGCGGCCAAAGCGCAGCGCGGGTCCCTTGCCATGGGGCCGCGCGTGATGCTTGCCGGTGCCTTTATGGGTGCGGGCCATTGTCCGTCTATTAGAAATTGTCGCGAGCCGAATTTTGATATAGTCACGGAATACCGGACGCGCTAGACAGCGCTGACAAATGTTCCTCGGTAGCTCAGTGGTAGAGCGACGCACTGTTAATGCGTTGGTCGCTGGTTCGATCCCGGCCCGGGGAGCCATCCATTTTCGTAGCGCGCGGATCAATTCGCCCTGAGTGCGCCTCGCAGCGCGTTGCCCAGCGCCTGGGTATCGAACGGCTTCTGGATGACGGTGCGGTCGCGCCATTCCGGTGCGAGACCGCTGCGCCCATAGCCTGTGGCAAATACGAACGGGATGGATTTGATCTGCAATTGCAGCGCTACGGGATAGGCAAATTCGCGGCCGAGATTGACGTCGAGCAGCGCCGCATCGGGCTCGAACTCGCGCAGCAGACTCATGGCGCTCGCGACATTGGCCGCATGCCGCACATCTTCGCAGCCCAATTCGCGCAGCATGTCTTCGACCAGAAACGAAATGATCGTTTCATCCTCCACTACGAGGATGGTGCGTCCATGAAGAGGGAGCATTGCGTGGCCGATCATCGCACTGCCGATGTGAGGTTCAGGCAGCATCTGCCGGGGACAATGGAACTTCGATCCGGCAACGCACGCCGGACGATGCGAATTCGAGTTGCGCCTCGCCTCCCAACTCGTCGGAAATCCCGCGGGTAAGCAGGCGCAGGCCGAAGCCGGTTTGTTTGGGTTCGCTCACGGTTGGTCCCCCTTTTTCTCTCCAGTGGATTGTCAGCCGGTCATCCGATGGCTGCGCCCACAGAACATCGACGCAACCGTCCTTGGTGGACAAGGCGCCGTATTTCGCAGCGTTGGTGGCAAGCTCATGGAAGATCATGGCGAGCACCAGAGCCGCTTTCGGCGGAAGCTCGACACGCTCGCCATCGAGGCGAATGCGCTCGCCGCGGCCATCGGCATAGGGCAGCAGCGTTTCGGCAAGAATGACATCGAGACCGGCGGATGCCCATTGCGTGCGCGTCAGATGATCGTGCGTGCGGCTGAGCGCCAGCAGACGGGCCTCGAATTCATTGCGCATGGATTCGGGAATATTGGCGCCGCGAATGGTTTGCGCCGCCAGCGCCTGCACTGTCGCCAGCGTGTTCTTCACGCGATGATTGAGTTCGTCGATCAGCGCCTTCTGCTGACTTTCCGCTTTCTTGCGCTCCGATGTATCGACCAGCATGTTGACGGCGCCGACAAGCCGGCCCGCATCGTCGCGCAGCGGCGTTGGATAGGGTGTCATCGGAATGCGTGTGCCATCGGGGCGTTCGACGATGGCTTCGGCGCCGCGCACGGGGCGATTTTCTTTCAGCGCAATCGCCATCGGGCATTCGTCATGCGGCAGCGGCGAACCGTCCGGCTTGTAAAGCCGCCATGTCACGCACCATTGATCCTGGCCCAGTTGAGGATGCTGACCCGCAAGCATCGCCGCGGCCTGATTGTAGAAAGTGATCTTACCGTCCTTGTCGGTCGTATAGATCGCGGCGGGGAGCGCTTCGAGCAATTCGCGATACCAGCGCTCGCGATTGCGCAAGGCTTCTTCGGCGAGTTTCTGTTCCGTGACGTCCTGAAGGCACGTCACCGCGCCGATGATGTGATCGTCGGCGTCGCGCACCGGTTCGATATTGGTGCACACAACCATGCGCGAGCCATCCGCGCGCGACAGGTTTATCTCGTAATTGTGGCAAGGTTCGCCGGTGCGCAGCACTTCGCCCGTTGCAACATTGGTCAGTGCGTTGCCGAGTTCCGGCGCGTCGCCCCACATTTCTGCGGCGCGGCGATTGAACTGCACGAGCAGGCCGTTGTGGTTGCAGACACAGATACCCACGGGCAACCATTCCATCAGGCTGTCCCAGGACTGAAATGCCTGCTGCAATGCGACCGGCATGGCGGGCCACCCCGCGATGCCTTCGTGGAACTCGACTCTGTTCACAACCCCCTGCCTTTGCTGAGAAATTTCTAGCCCTTAAGGGCGACAACGCCCGGCGCAGGGGGCGGTTCCAAGAGCGGCCCCTCTAATTCACCTGTGTTAAGCGGCTGTCAAAAAGCAATGAACCGCCAAGGGATTGATCGGCGCTTGAACGGCGCAACGCGGATCACTAGTTTCGACTCGAACCCGCCATCGTTTCGGTCCATGGACATCAAGCACGACGCCCTCGCCGCCATCGGCAATACGCCGCTTATCCGGCTGAAACGCGCCTCGGAGCTGACCGGCTGCGAGATTCTCGGCAAGGCCGAATTCATGAACCCCGGCCAGTCGGTGAAGGACCGCGCCGCCCTGTTCATCGTGAAGGACGCCATTGCCAGAGGCACGCTCAAGCCCGGCGGGGTGATCGTGGAAGGCACGGCGGGCAATACGGGCATTGGCCTTGCGGTGGTCGGCAATGCGCTCGGCTTCCGCACCGTGATCGTGATCCCCGATACCCAGAGCCAGGAAAAGAAGGACGCGCTGCGGCTGCTGGGCGCCGAACTGATCGAAGTACCGGCGGTGCCCTACAAGGACCCCAACAATTACGTGAAGCTCTCGGGCCGGCTGGCCGAACAATTGGCAAAGACCGAGCCGGCGGGCGCGATCTGGGCGAATCAGTTCGACAATGTCGCCAACCGGCAGGCGCATATCGAAACCACTGGCCCCGAAATCTGGCAACAGACCGATGGCAAGGTGGACGGCTTCACTTGCGCAGTGGGAACCGGCGGCACGCTGGCGGGAATTGCCTTTGCGCTGAAAGAACGCAATCCGAAAATCCAGATCGCAGCCGCCGATCCGCTTGGAGCGGCGATCTATTCCTGGATCAAGACCGGCGAGTTGAAAGCCGAAGGCTCCTCCATCACCGAAGGCATCGGGCAGAATCGCGTGACGGCGAATCTGGAAGGCGCGCCCATTGACGACGCATATGCGATACCGGATTCCGAAATGCTGCCGCTGATCTTCGATCTGCTGGAACATGAAGGCCTGTGCATGGGCGGTTCGACCGGCATCAATATCGCGGGCGCGATCCGCATGGCCAAACAGATGGGACCGGGTCACACCATCGTCACCATCCTCTGCGACTACGGCACGCGCTATCAAAGCAAATTGTTCAATCCGGAATTCCTGATATCCAAAGGCCTGCCTTTGCCCGGCTGGCTCACCGAAAAACGCAACCCAATCGAAGTGCCGTACATCAGATGAAACCGAATTCTCCGCTTGTTTCGACCGAATGGCTGGCGGCGCATTTCAGCGCGCCGGATATCCGCATTGCCGATGCTTCGTGGTATTTGCCGCAGGCAGGCCGCGACGCGAAGGCCGAATATGCTTCCGCGCATATTCCGGGCGCCGTGTTCTTCGACATCGACGAATTGTCGGACGAAACAAATCCGCTGCCGCATATGCTGGCGCCCGCGCCGAAATTCGCCAGCCGCATGCGCAGGCTGGGATTGGGCGACGGCAATCTGATCGTCGTCTATGACGGCGCAGGAATCTATTCGGCGGCTCGCGCCTGGTGGATGCTGCGCGCGATGGGGCACGAAGATGTCGTGGTGCTGGATGGTGGCTTGCCGAAATGGAAGCGCGAAGGCCGCCCGGTCGAAGACTTGCAGCCTTTGCTCCAGCATCGCCATTTCACGCCGCGCGCGAATTACGCGCTGGTCCGCGATTTCACGCAGACATTACATGCCGTGAATTCGCGCGACGAACAGATCGTGGATGCACGCAGCGCCAGCCGGTTTGCAGGCGCGGAGCCCGAGCCCCGGCCCGGCGTGCGACCCGGCCACATGCCCGGCGCCCGCAATGTTCCGTACACGGAATTGGTGGACGCCGACGGCACGTTGAAACCGGCGGCGGAATTGCGCGCGGTGTTTGCGGCGCACAATGTCGATCCTCGCAAACCCACCATCACCACCTGCGGCTCGGGCATCACGGCGTCCATCGCGCTTCTGGCGCTGAATGTTGTCGGCGGGAGCGGTGCTGCGGTGTATGATGGCTCGTGGGCCGAATGGGGCGCGCATCCCAACGCGCCCGTGGAGACGGGATGAATTCGCAAAGCGACGTCGAAGCAAAGCGGATTCCAACGGTCGTCACTTTCCTCGAAATGAAAGCGCGACCGCCGGTTCTGCCGCCGCCGCAGCCCAAAGGGAAAGTCGCGATCCTGAAAGCGGATCGCGCGCCGGTTCATTATTACCGCTATCTCTATGACGTCATCGGACGCGAATATTTCTGGGTGGATCGCAAGAAGAAAAGCGACACCGAAATCGCCGAACTGCTGATTGATCCCGCCGTCGAGCTTTACGTGCTCTATGCCGAGGGTTGCCCGGCCGGCATGGCCGAACTGGATTTCCGCGACGAGAAGACCGCACAGCTCGCCTATTTCGGGCTGGTGCCGGAATATGTGGGGCGCCGGCTGGGCTTCTATTTCCTCTATCACGCGGTGCTGAACGCCTGGGCGAGGCCCATTCCCAAGCTGCGCGTCAACACCTGCACACTCGACCACCCCCGCGCGCTGCCGCTCTACCAGCGCATGGGCTTTGCGCCCTACACGCGCGAGGAACGCTACATCGAATTGCCGTAGGCCAGCGTTTTCCGACAGATTCTGGCGCTTCGGCGGCCCCAATAGCCCCTCAAAGCCCATTGCTTCGCCTGCCCAAACGGGCAAACTCAGCCGCGACATAAAAGAACCGGGAGATACGGGTGGCAATCGCAACGGGAACGGCGGACCGGGAAGTTCGCCTATTTGGGCATCCGCAAGGGCTGACCTATCTGTTCGGCACCGAAATGTGGGAGCGCTTTTCCTATTACGGAATGCGCGTGCTGCTGCCGATCTACTGCCTGCAATATCTGCTTTTGCCGGGCCACGCGGAACATGTCGTCGGTTTCGAGACGATGAAACATGCGCTGTCGATGGTCTACGGCAAGTTTGCGACGCCGCAGCAGCTGCAATCGGCCATCTATGGCGGCTATACGAGCCTGGTGTATTTCACGCCGCTGGTCGGCGGCTATCTCGCCGACCGGTATTTCGGGCGGCGCTACACGGTCATCGTCGGCGGATTGCTGATGGCAGTCGGCCATTTCCTGATGGCTTTCGAGAATTATTTCTATTTCGCGCTGCTGTTTCTGATCCTGGGCAATGGCGCGTTCAAGCCGAACATTTCCACGCAAGTGGGCGGCCTGTACAAACCGGGCGATCACCGCATCGACCGCGCCTATTCGATTTTCTATTTCGGCATCAATCTTGGCGCGTTCATCGGCCAAAACATTTGCGGCGCATTCGGCGAACAGAAAATGTGGAGCTATGGCTTCGGCGCGGCCGGCGTCGGCATGCTCATCGGCACGTTGATCTATCTCTTCGCCTTGCGCGTCCTGCCCAATGATGTTCCGGCCAAGGTAAACGATACGTCCCCCAAAGTTCCCTTCACGGCGCAAGACTGGAAGGCAGTCGCCATACTATGGCTGCTGTTCGTGCCCGGCTGTCTTTTCTGGGCCGCGTATGAGCAATCCGGCAACACGGTCGAGGTGTGGAGCGTCGATCATCTTAACCGCGTGGTGTCGCTCGGCTCGTGGAGCTTCACGATGACGGTCGGCTTTATTCAGTCCATCAACGGCCTTTTTATTCTAGCGTTCACGCCATTGATAATCATGTTCTGGACGCGGCAGGAAAAACGCGGACGTGAACCCTCCGCCGTCGTCAAGATGGCACTTGGTTTTGGGATACTTTCCATCTCCTACCTTATCCTTGCGGGCGCGCAATTCATGGCAGGTGCGGGGCAGGTTCACTGGATATGGTCGATTGTATTTTTCGCGGTTTATACGGTTGGCGAACTTTATTACTCGCCGGTGGGGCTATCGCTCTATTCCAAAGCCGCTCCGGCGCAGGTTGCAGCACTCATGATGGCCGTGTTCCTCGCCACAAGTTTTCCCGGAAACTTCCTCGCTGGTTATGTCGGAAAATTCTACAGCACAATGAGCACAACCAATTTCTTCTTGTTCATCGCGGCAATCGCGATGGCGCCCGTCCCTATCATTTTGGCGTTCAATGGGCCGCTCAAAGCCATCATGAAAAGTCATGAGGATCGCCGCCTCAAGCTCGAAGACGTGCCTTATCAGACTCCGGTCGAATGAACGAAAACGAAAAACCCGAAACGATTGCGACGCATGCAGGCCGCATGAGTGCGGAGCATTTCGGCGCGGTGAACACGCCGGTCTATCGCGCCTCCACGATACTCTATCCGAGCCTCGCCGCACTGGAAGCGAACAAGCAGCCTTATACTTACGGGCGGCGCGGCACGCCCTCGTCCCGCAGTTTCGAGGAGGCAATCAACGCGCTCGAAGGTGGCGCGCGCACCGTCACGGTGCCGTCCGGGCTAAATGCAATTGCGCTGGCGATCCTAAGCGTGTGCGGCACAGGCGATCATCTCTTGATGGTGGACAGCGCCTATCATCCGACGCGGCATTTCTGCGACAAGACGCTGAAGCGTTTCGGCGTGGAGACGAGCTATTACGATCCGCTGATTGGCGCGCGCATCGAAGAATTGTTTCGCCCGAATACCAAAGCGGTATTCTGCGAAAGCCCCGGCTCGCTGACCTTCGAGGTGCAGGATATTCCGGCGATTGCGGCAGCCGCGCACGCGCGCGGTGCGTCGATGTTGATGGACAACACATGGGCGACGCCGCTGTTCTTCAACGCACTTGCCCATGGTGTCGATCTGTCGATACAGGCTGCGACGAAATATGTCGGCGGTCATGCCGATGTGATGATCGGCTATGTCACCGCGAATGAAAGCCACAAGGCGCGGCTTGCGGAAACGCATGGCAATATGGGCCTCTATGCCAGCGGCGACGATTGCTTCCTCGCGCTGCGCGGATTGCGCACGATGGCCGTGCGGCTGGCGCGCCATCAGGAAACCGGTTTGAAACTGGCGCGATGGTTGAAGGCTCGGCCCGAAGTGACGCGCGTGCTGCATCCCGCGTTGGAAGACGATCCCGGTCACGCTATCTGGAAACGGGATTTCAAAGGCGCCAGCGGGTTGTTCGGCGTGGAATTGAAACCGGTTTCGCAGGATACGCTGGCAGCGCTCATCGACGGGCTCAGGCTTTTCGGCATCGGCTATTCCTGGGGCGGTTATGAGAGCCTGATCGTGCCGGCGAAAATCCATCGCACGGCGCAGCCATTCCATGCTAGCGGACCGGTGATCCGCATTCATGCGGGGCTGGAAGATGCAGACGATCTGATCGCGGATCTGGATACGGGGTTTGCGCGTATGAAGAGAGCACAATGACGGACAATATTTCTCAAAAAGAATTTCTCGAAGCCGTCGCATTCAATGCCGACGGCCTCGTGCCGGCGATTGCGCAGGATCGCACCACCGGCGCGGTGCTGATGCATGCCTGGATGAATCGTGAGTCATTGACGCGCACGCTCGAAACCGGCGACGTTACCTATTGGTCGCGCTCGCGCAACGAATTGTGGCGTAAGGGCGAGACGTCCGGCCATACGCAGAAGCTGGTAGAAGCCTATGTGGATTGCGACGGCGACACGCTGCTGCTGAAAGTGGATCAGACCGGTCCCGCCTGCCACACCGGCGCGCCGAATTGCTTCTTCCGCAAGCTGGAGCGTTAGTCGAAAATCTGGCGCAGATGCGTGTTGAGGAATTTCGCGCCGGGATCGAGCCTGCGGCGCAAATCCCCGAAGCGCTCGAACTCGGGATAGATCGCGGCGAGTTCATTGGCGGTGCGCGTGTGGCGCTTGCCCCAATGCGGGCGGCCTTCATATTTGCGGAAGATCGCTTCGCATTCGTTGAACAATTTCGATGTATCGACTTTATAATATTGATGCACCGCAATCGTCGCGCTCTCGCGTTTGTAGAACGGGCTGAGCCACACATCGTCCGCCGCCACGCTGCGGAATTCGATCGGGAATCCGGTGTTGATCTTTTTCTTGCGGATATTCTCCACGATCTCGCGCAGGCAATCCGCGCCCTTCGCATAGGGCACGGCATATTCCATTTCGTTGAAACGAATGGTGCGCGGGCTCGGGAAAATCTCGTGACTCCAGCGTACGCGCCCCGGTCCCGGCATCAATCGTGAGAACAATCGGTGCGCAGATTTCAGCAATGGCGGCGTGAAGCGCAGCACTTCGTTGATATAAGCGAATGCCTTGGCATCCGCCCCGCCCTCTTCGCCCTTGTCGCGCAGCGCTTCGGCGGAGCGCGGTTCGGGTGCTGCCTCATCGCTTTCGTTCAGCGTTTTGCACACCGCGGTTTCGGCATAGGGAAACCAGAAGAATTCGAAATGGCGATTGGACGCCACCAATGAATCCAGTTTCGAAAACAGTTCATCCGGCGGCATGAGGAAATTTTTCTCTACCAGCTTGTATGCGTCACGCGCCTGTATCGAGATTTCGGTCATCAAACCGAGCGTGCCCATAGAGGTGCGCCCCGCCGCGAAAATTTCCGCGTTCTCCGTCGGCGTGCAATTCAGCACATCGCCATTGGCGAGGATCAGCCGGAAGCCCGCGACCTGCGCGGAGAAACTTGTCAGCGTGCGCCCCGTGCCATGCGTGCCGGTGCCGACGACGCCGCCCAATGTCTGCCGGTCGATGTCGCCCATATTGGAAAGGCCGAGCTTGTGCGCGTGGAGCGCCGGTCCCACTGCCCAAAGCGGCGTGGCGGCGGCGAAGGTGGCGACCTTTTTCGTCGCGTCTACGTTCTTCAGGCCGGTGAACGCCGCAAGGTCGATCAGCGTGCCGTCGGTCGCGCAAAGCGGGGTGAAGGAGTGCCCGGTGCCCGGCGCGCGAACCGGCGCCTGGGCGTTGCGCACGGCGGCGGCAAGCGCCACCTCGTCCTTCGGGGCCAGAATCTGCTTCGGTTTGGCCGTGACGCCGCCCGACCAGTTCGACCATTTTCCGCCGACAATCTTCATCGTTCCGCCCGGATGCGCGATTGGCCGAGCGCTTTTAACGCCCGGGCGGCCCACGTCAATCTTGCAATCTGGGGAATCTCAGCTAACGGCCAAGCGGGCGGGGAGCGCTAGGAGCCGCAATTCAAAGGCGTTTGAACTTAATCCGCTGCACTTTCGGAACGTGAATGCTGTTTGCGCTCTGCCAGGCGATATCGTCATTTCCCGCCAGCGGGCTCAACCGCGCAGGCGCGCGGGTGGCGACACTGTCCGGATCGACGATCTCTGCCGCTTCGCCGCTGTCGATGGTGGAATGCAAGCGCGACGAAGTATTCGTCAGCGCGACCGTTTTGTCTGCGGGTGCAGCGAAGGCTGGCGCGATGAATATAAACGCAACAGCCACGGCCAATGGCCCAAGCACCCAATTGATTTCTCTCGTCATGACCTGTCCTGTCGAACTCGTTGCTTACTGAACGGACGAGCCGCCTTGCATATCCACGCTTCATGAGGAATTTTACATTCGGGCGCCGTTCATCGGCGGTTCAGGTTCGCCAGCGGAATCTTGCGCTTGAAATGGATCGCCGGGGCATGCAATTGCGTTACCTCCGGTGCGCACCGAGGATTGTGTGATGAAAACATTTCGACTCGCATTGCTGGCAGTCTCTTCGCTGACCCTTCTGGCAGGCTGCGTAAGCCAGCCTTATGGGCCGGATGTGCCCGCCCGGCCGGGACCCGGAAAGTCCTTCAGCGACTTCCGGAACGACGACAATTTCTGCCAGGACTATGCGTCCGACAAAGTGGCCGGTCATGTGAACGAGGCAAACGACCGCGCGGTTCGCAACGGTCTGGTCGGCACGATTGTCGGCGCGGCGCTCGGTGCGGCCGTCGGCAACACGAGAGGCGCGGTTGTGGGCGGTGCTGCGGGTGCAACCATCGGCGCATCTTCCGGCGCGGGCTACAGCCAATATGGCGTGCAACGCCAATACGACATCGCCTATGCGCAATGCATGGCTTCGCGCGGCGAGGACGTGCCGGGCTGGTATGAACGGCCGGACGGCGACGATCGCGATCAGGATTCCCATGATCGGGACGATCGCGACCGCGACTATCATGACGGCGATCGGGGCGACGACCGCGATTATCCGCCTCCCCCGCCGCCTTCGGGATATTGAGACTAAGCGGCGATACGTCCATCGACGATGACTATTCGCCGGTCGGCGGATGCGGCAAATACCGGATCATGCGTGACGGCGACGACGGCGCGGTCATGTTCGCGCGCCAGATGGCGCAGGATTTCCTGCACCGTGGCGCTGGATTTCGTATCGAGATTGCCGGTGGGTTCATCGGCAAGAATGAGGCGCGGTTCATTGGCCAGCGCGCGCGCAATCGCCACGCGCTGGCTTTGCCCGCCCGACATCTGCTTGGGCAATTTGTGCGCTTGATCGGCTAGACCGAGATCGGTGAGCACATCCATCGCACGCGCTTTGATATCGGCGGTGCTCAGCCTGCCCAGCCGTTGCATCGGCAGCATCACATTTTCCAGCGCGGAAAATTCCGGCAGCAGGAAATGCGACTGGAAAACGAAACCGAGTTCGGCAAGGCGCACATCCGCGAGACGGTCTTCGCCGTAAGTGGAAGTCTCGATGCCGTTCAGCCAGATGCGCCCGGAAGTGGGCCGGTCGAGCAAACCCAGCAAATACAGCAGCGAAGATTTGCCCGAGCCCGACGGCCCGGTGATGGCGACGAATTCGCCGCTGCGCACTTCAATGGAAATGTCTTCCACCAGCGTCACCGGCACTTCGCCGGCCAATTGCCGCCCGAGTTTTTCCGTTTTGACGATGACATCGCTCATTGTGTGCCGCGCAGAATATCCACCGGGTGCAGGCGCGAGGCTTTGCGCGCGGGTAACAGCGCCGCGACCGTAGCCGCGGTCACGGCAAAACCGCCGGCAATAGCGAATTGATACCAGCTCCAGTCAAGCGGAAGGTGAATCGGGTCGTTGCCGGGAATGTGGAATTCCAGACTCATCAGGCTCACCATGATGATCATGCCGAGCGGCAATCCCACCGCGCATCCCGCAAACCCCAGAACCAAGCCTTGAGTGAGGAAAATGCGCTCGATATCGCGGGCGTGAAAGCCCATGGATTTCAGGATGGCGATGTCGCGCTGCTTTTCCAGCACGACAGTTGAGATGATGTTGTAGATGCCGAACGCCGCCACGATCAACACCGCGCTCACCACCGAATACATGATGACATTGCGGATCAGCAGCGCGCTGGTGATATCCGCCGAGGCTTCCTGCCACGACACGGATTTATAACCGCTGCGCGCTTCGATTTGCGCCGCGACCGCTTGCGATTGATAGGGATCTGCGAGCTTGACGACGATGGTGTTCACGCGATTGGCGCGGTTGAGCAGCGATTGCATGCGCTTCAGCGTGACGAAGGCCTGTCCCTCGTCGTAATCGGCGCGGCCCGTGTGAAAAATGCCGACGATCTTGAAGGTATGGATCTGGCCGGTGGTTGCTGCGACCGTGAGATTCTCATTCATCTGCAGCGACATCTTCTTCACCAATTCGCTGCCCAGCACGATGCCGTCGGGATTGGCGATCAGATCGTCTATCGAGCCCTGTTTCATGTAGCTCTCGATGGTGGAAACGCTTTTCACTTCGGACGGAATGATGCCGTTCAGCGATATCGCCACATCCTTTCCGGCGAAACTTACCAGCGCCTGTCCTTTCAGCGATGGCGATGCAAGCACGCCGGGAATTTTGCGCACGTAATCCAGAATCTGCTGATAGCCGCGAATGCCGCGGGTTTCGGTTTCCGGTTTGACACGGCGCACTTCGATGGCGCCATGCGTATAGAATTGCTGCACCGGCTGCAGGCGCGGATTGCGGTATTCATCCTCGATGGTGATATGCGGCGAATTATCGACCAGCCGCTTGATGAAATCCTGTTCGGAGCCCTGCATCATCGAGGAAATGGCGAGAAAAAACGCCACGCCCAGCACAATGCCCGACAGCGAAACGATGCTTTGCCGCTTGCGTGCCAGCAAATGCTTCACCGCGATCGAAAGCAGCAGCGGATTCATTTCAGGCTCGTGCGAACGCGCGCGCCCTGTTTCAGCGTGGCGTCGGGCTGGCGCACGATCAGATCGCTATCGGAAACGCCACGGAGAATTTCGATCTCGCTTTCGCCCTTCGCGCCGGTTTCGACAGGCACTTGCGCGAGCGCGCCGTTTTCCACCCTCCACACTTTGCCGTCCGCAAATGCGGTTGCGGGTATCAGCAGCGCATTGTTCGCCGTGTGCACAATAATATTGGTTTCCGCCGTCATGCCGACGCGTAGCGGCGCATTGCCGATGGAAATGCGCACGCGGTAAGAGCGCGCCACCGGATCGCCCTTCGGCGTGATGCTCAGCACGCGGCCATCGAAAATCTTGCCCGGAAAAGCATCGGCGCGGATCAGGACTTTTTGGCCAACCGTCACGAGGCTGATGTCCTCCTCATCCACTTCGGCGGAAATGCGCAGCGGCGAATGACAGGACAGCCAGAACACCGGCTGGTTTATCGGAATGAATTGCCCCACCTCGCCGTCGCGCTGGATGACGTGGCAATCGCCCGGCGCCGTCAGCATCATGAATTGAAGCTGCGCTTTCGCGGCGGCGACGGCCGCGTTGGCAGATTCCCAAGCCGATTTCGCCTTGTCATAAGTCTGGCGCGGGATGATGCCACCCTTCACCATCGCCGCATCGCGCAGATAATCGCGCCGCGCGAATTCGGCCTGCGCGATGAGCTGGTTCATCGAATTTTGCAGATCCCCACTTTCCAGCCGCGCGAGCGTCTGGCCTTTTCTCACATCGGCGCCCTCGTCGGTATCGAGTTCGACAAGGCGCGCGCCGATGCGCGGCGCAATCGGCGTCATGATCGTGGGCTCGACCGTGCCGGTGGCATAAACCGCCTGCACCGCGGGCCCGCGCGTGGGATGCACGACTTCGACGGAGGGCGCGCTCATCATCCGCCAAGCAGCCAAACCCGCAATGAGCGCGAGGGCTACCACTCCCAAAATCAGGATCGAACGTCTGGACATGGATTGGTTTGGCCGGTCTGCAACGTCGGAATTATCCACCCTTAGATGGGCATTTCCCTGATCGAAATCAAAGGGGTGGCCTGCCACCCGAAGCTGCGCAGCAGCGCAGGGTGGCGACCCCGGCAGGAATCGAACCTGCATATCGCAGCTTAGAAGGCTGGTGCTCTATCCATTGAGCTACGGGGCCGTTTGGCCGCAGGGCCTAATGGCTCCACGGCACCTTACGGTCGAAGCGGAAATTTTCCGCATAGGATTTGGCGCGCGGTCTGGGCGGATGCGGCTCGAACACCTGATAGGCGATGCCGTGCTTCTCGGCATAGGCCACGGCCTCTTCCACCGTATCGAATTCGAGTTCGACCTGCGCGCGCATGTCGGCGGAGCTGGTCCAGCCCATCAAGGGATCGGGCGCGCGCGGGCTTTCGGGCTCGAATTCCAGCACCCAGTTGCGGGTGCGGGCCTGTCCGGACTGCATAGCCGTTCGAGCAGGGCGGTAGATGCGTGCGCGCATGACATGCTCCTCAATTCCAACAATTATACTCGCTCGGGTGGCGTGCCACCCGAAGCTGCGCGAAGCCTTACCAGTCCTCCTACGCCAAAGCTTCGGAGGACGACCATCCTCCGCTGCTGCGCAGCGTAGGATGGTCGGAGCGGTGTGATTCGAACACACGACCCTCTGCTCCCAAAGCAGATGCGCTACCAGGCGGCGCCACGCTCCGTTCCGGCCGAAGGGTGCTTACACGGTCGAGGCCCCACCTTCAACGGCCGCCGAATATGGCGTGGCGCACCCGTTCTCCGGGCTCGATTCCAAGGGCCGCGGCGCGTCCAGCATTGATCTCCAGCACGGCGCGCACAGCCTCCGCCGAGCGGATCAAATCCAGCGAATAGGGTTTTGCATTGGCGGCGATGGTGGAGATCGTGCCGTCGGGACGGATGAAGATCATGTCCAGCGGCAGGATCGTGTTCTTCATCCAGAAAGAGACGTAAGCAGGCTGGTGGAAATCGAACAGCATGCCCGCATTTGGCGCCATGCCGCGGCGATACATCAAACCGCGCTCCTGCGTCGCCGGATCGGCGGCGACTTCGACGATGAATTTGGCAGGGCCGTTTGCCGTGTTGATCGTCAGCAGTGATACGGGAAGTGCTGGCGCGGCATTCGCCGAAGCCGGCAACAGTGCTGCAAAGATAGCTACCAGCAACAGGCGCATAAGATTTCCTTGGCGCGGGACAGCGCCATACTCAGGCACCCTTATACGCCGTCAAGCTTCCAGAATGGTGATTTCCGCGGCCAATTCGCCCTTCGGCCCGTCGCCTGCCCGCACGCGCACGCGCTGGCCCTGACGAAGTTCGCGAATGCCATAGCGCCGCAACGTTTCCATATGAACGAAGATGTCCGGCGAATCCGTTCCGCGCGAGACAAAGCCGTAACCCTTGCCGCGATTGAACCATTTCACGATCGCATCGAAAGCCGGCCCGCGCGGCTCGGCGACATAGCGCGAAGAACGCTCGATGGCGGGTGGCGGTGCAGCGGCCGTCGAATTGTCGAGCGACAAAAGCCTGCGCGCCTGCAGGCCCTTGGGACCATGCACCGCCTCGCATACCACCTTGGCGACTTCATAGGCCGCCTTGAAGCCGGATTGACGAACGCAGGTCTGATGAAGAAGAACGTCGCCTTCCGAACCGCTCAGTGGTTTGATGAAGCCGTAGCCCTTGGAGAGGTCGAACCATTTGATCAGGCCCGAAACCTCAAACGCGGCATCGCCCATTCCCGGCGAGGCCAGTACACTCGTTTCCATCCCCGTTGCCCCGATAAGCAAACTCTAGGTAGTGGCTGTAAGGTTAACATAATTGTTGCACTGGCGTGAAGGAAATCCGAACACAGTTACAAGCGGGAATTGAGGGAACTCGACTACGCGGATACTAAGCCATTGTTTGAGCTTCCGTTCCCCCTGTGGCCAAAGGAGCACATCTGTTTATGGAATTCACCGGCCGATACGTCATCCCCGCCGCAGCTGAGGCTGTCTGGGTCGCATTGAACGATCCGGAGGTGCTGAAGGCCTGCATCAATGGATGCGAGCGGATGGTCAAAACCGATCCCACACATTTCGAAGCCGCGGTTACATTGAAGATCGGGCCGGTGAAAGCGACGTTCAAAGGCAATGTGGCGCTGGAGGAAATGGAGCCGCCGCATCGCTGCGTGTTGAGAGGCGAAGGACAAGGCGGCGTCGCTGGTTTTGCGAAGGGCGAAGCGGAAATCGTGCTGACGCCGGTGGAAGACGGGACGGCACTCACCTACACCGCCAAAGCCTCTATCGGCGGCAAGCTCGCCCAGATCGGCCAACGGCTGATCGACGGCGCGTCCAAACAGATCGCCGATGAATTTTTCGCGAAATTCGCCCATGTGGTGGGCGCCACGCCGGGCGCAATCCTGCCGGAGGAACGCGAGACGATTGCGGTGGAAGCCGCCGCACTCGCGCCAACCGCAGAGGAAGAAGAAGCGCGCCGCGAGGGCCTCGCGCCGGAAATCTGGGTGGTCGGGCTGATCGGCGTTATCGTCATATTGCTTATTCTCTTTGGTGTTGTGCTTTAGCTTGACGCTGGCGCGCGTCCGGCCAAGACTCCGTTCGAACGATATTTTCGAGAGGTAATAAATGACCGCCGTATCTTTGACGGTGAACGGCAAGCCTGTTTCCGCCGATGTGGAAGACCGCACCCTGCTCGTCTATTTCCTGCGCGAGCATTTGCGGCTGACGGGCACGCATATCGGCTGCGACACCAGCCAATGCGGCTCCTGCGTGGTGCATGTGAACGGGCGCGCGGTGAAATCCTGCACGATGTTTACGGCGCAGGCGCAAGGCGCAGAGGTGACGACCATCGAGGGCCTCGCGAAAGACGGCAAGCTGCATCCCGTGCAGGAAGCCTTTCGCGAAAACCACGGTCTGCAATGCGGCTTCTGCACGCCGGGCATGATCATGACGGCGGTGGATATGATCCGCCGCAAGCCGGTGCTGGACCGCAAAACCATCCGCGAAGAGCTGGAGGGCAATATCTGCCGCTGCACCGGCTACCACAACATCGTCAGCGCGATTGAAGATGCGTCGAAGAAAATGGGTGCAGCATGATCACCTATCAATTCGAATATCATCGCCCGAAGTCGCTGGCCGAAGCGGAGAAACTGTTCACGCCGGATGCGAAATTCCTTGCGGGCGGCCAAACGTTGATCCCCACTATGAAAATGCGGCTGGCAAGCCCCACCGCATTGATCGACATTTCCGGATTGAAGGAATTGTCGTTCATCCGCGCGAGCGGCGATGCGGTTGTCATCGGCGCGGGCACCACGCATTTCGATGTTGCCAATTCTGTGGATGTGAAACGCGCGATCCCCGCGCTGGCGTTTACCGCGGAGGAAATCGGCGATCCTGCCGTGCGCCATATGGGAACGCTGGGCGGATCGCTCGCCAACAACGATCCCGC
The DNA here is from genome assembly GCA_035944195.1 of Rhizomicrobium sp. Taxonomy (GTDB): domain Bacteria; phylum Pseudomonadota; class Alphaproteobacteria; order Micropepsales; family Micropepsaceae; genus Rhizomicrobium. The sequence goes on from DASZBL010000012.1 coordinate 37,394, forward strand.
AGCAGATTATCCGGCCGCCGCTTTAGGATTGGGCGCCACAATCAAGACCACGCGGCGCTCCATTACGGCCGATGATTTCTTCACCGGCATGTTCTCCACCGCGCTGCATGACGGCGAAATCATCACAGAAGTCTCGTTCCCGATTGCCGAGCGCGCGGGCTATGCCAAATTCCCCAACCCTGCGTCGCGCTATGCGATGGCAGGCGTGTTCGTCGCGAAAACGAAGCATGGCGTGCGCGTGGCGGTAACGGGTGCGGCACCTTGCGTGTTCCGCGTGCCAGAAATGGAAGCGGCGCTCACGAAGAATTTTTCGCCCGACGCCCTCGCGAATATCACCGTTCCCGCGGACGACATGAATTCCGACATCCACGGCTCGGCGGAATATCGCGCCCATCTGGTGACGGTGATGGCCAAGCGCGCGGTCGCGGCAGCATGAGCGAAGACGTTCTCCAAACCGCAGCGGAATGGCTCGCATCGGGGCGCAAAGTGGCGCTGGGAACGGTGGTGAAAACCTGGGGCTCGGCACCGCGCCAGGCCGGAAGCCAGATCGCCGTGCGCGACGACGGCGCATTCGTGGGCTCCGTCTCCGGCGGCTGCATCGAAGGTGCTGTGATCGAAGGCGCGCAGGAAGCCATGCGCGACGGCAAAGTCCGCACGCTGGAATTCGGTGTGAGCGACGAGCTTGCGTGGTCGGTCGGCCTCGCCTGCGGCGGACGCATCGAAGTGTTCGTCGAACCGGTGGTCTGAATGGAAGGGCGCCAACCCACTTTTTCACCTCCCCCTTGTGGGGCTTTGCACATATAACTCAACTTCCACTCATTTTGCACAAATACCCCAGCCTCTGCACAAAAACTCCGTAATAGTGGTTCCGACGCCAGCTAGGGCCATCGACATTCATGATTCCCAAAGCTGATTGGCGCTGATCAGGTTGCTCCAGATCATCTGATTCGAAGCTGCTGGATGGTGAAGCGTTATGAGTTGTCGGACGCATAGTGGGCCCGGATTTTCAAGCTTTTGCCTAGCAAGAGCAGTGATCCGGGCCGCAGTAGATGCGACAATCGGCCATCGTCGGCAAGCGTCTTACCTCGGTGGACTAACGAAGCCACGAATGGCTAAGCAGAAAGCAAGAGCGTTCCCGCGCTTTAGGAAGCAACAATCGTGACATCGCGCGGCTGTGCAAGCTTCCAGCGTTGGCCCTCACGCACCAGATCGCCAGTGATAGATATACCCGTCTGCTTACCGTGCGCTTCCACAGCGCGTTCATAGTCATCTTTGAGTAGGTCGACTGTGACGGAATGAGGATGACCATCGACAATGGTCAGCAGTCTGACGGTCCCGCTTGTCTGGCTTTCTGCTCTTTGCAGATTTGGGATATAGCCCATCAGAACGGTATCTGGCCTCGGTTCCTTCAGCCGGAACTCACGGGCAACTTCCTTAAGTACGTTACCGTCATCCCGACTAAACCATGCCCTCTTACTTGGGGTTGGTGTAGGCCGTGTTTTGGCCCACGACAAGGATATTTCCGCTCCCGTTCCTCTGTCACAGATCGCTGCGATTGCTTCACACAGGTTAGCACTCACGCCCGAACTAACTGCCTCATCAAATCCGCTACGGCCTTGTCCCCGATTTGCCTCAGCAAGCGCAGTTTTCATGGCATCCAATGCGTTTGAAAATACACGGGTGACGCGGCGCTCGTA
>DASZBL010000013.1:0-269570 GCA_035944195.1 Rhizomicrobium sp.
TCGACCTGGCTGTTGGTCAGTGCGTTGGTCGTATAACCATTCCGCTTAGTCCATTCGCCTGCGATGCGCAAATCGGCGCGGTCATCGATAATGGGAATATTGACCATGCTTTCGTAGCGGCGGTTGGAATAATTGCCCCAATCTGCGGACAGCATGGCTTCAAACTGGTCGGTCGGCTTGGCGCTGACGACGTTCACCACGCCTGCCGTTGCGTTGCGGCCATAAAGCGTTCCCTGCGGTCCGCGCAATACTTCGACTTGATTGACGTCGTAGAATTCCTGTTCGAAGAAGTGATTGCGAATGAACGGCATATCGTTCAGCGCGACGGCGACCGCGGGATCGGTGGTGACAGAAATTGCCTGCGTGCCGATGCCGCGGATCTGGATGTTGTATCCAGTGAAGTTCGTTTTCGAGAAGGTTAGGTTCGGCACCTCCTTCACCAGATCGGGGCCGCCCGCGATCTGGCGCGATGTCAATTGCTCCTGTGACAGCGCGGTGATCGCAATCGGAACCGTCTGTATATCGCCCTTGATCTTCGACGACGTAACGACAACCGATTCGATCCCGGTGGCCGCTGCCGCGCGCGGTGCGGCCTGCGCCAGAACGGTGAGCGCGTCGCCATTTTGCCTCGAGGATTTCAGCGGGTGGCTTTCGGGAATAACGACTATGGCATTGCCTTCGCGGTGGGTGACAAATCCGGTGCCGGCCAGGATTCTCGAAAGCGCCACATCCGCCGTCAGATTGCCTTTGACGCCGAATGTGTGCGCGCCATTGAAGGTTTCATCGGGGATGACGAGTTCGATCCGCGTTTGCGCCATATAGGCATCGAGCGCAAGTGCTAGATCTCCACCGGGAATATTGAACTGATCGGCATGGGCTGCCGGCGCCAGCATCACGGCCGCGGCGCTGCCGACCAGCGCTGATTTGAGATATCGCAACTTGTTCATTTGTCCCCCTCACAAGCGGCCTGCGCCGCAATTGCTGCATTCTTGGTCCACGCAATCAGCGCGAAATCACGATTCGATTTTCCCCGGTTTCAACATTCAGCCGGTACGCAACCTGGATGACGCGCGCAAACAGATCGACGTCTTCGGTGCGGAACGTGCCGTAAATCTTCAGATTGCCGATTGCATCGTCGGTGATGACGATCTTGCGCGTGTTGTAGCGGTTGAATTCCTGGGCCACTTCGGCGAGCGGCTTGTGCTTGAACACAAGAACGCCATGCCGCCATGCAAGCCCGTTGGCGATATCGTGAACATTTTTCTTTGTGACCGATATTTTTTCCGCGCTGACCGTGGCGACCTCGCCCGTCGTCAGGAATGAATTCTGAGCCGAGCTCTGCCGGTCAGGCGCATCGAGCCACACGCGGCCCTCCAGTACTGCGACTTCCAGCTTGCGCACGCCGCGATGGATAACGAATTGCGTGCCCAAATCCGTGATGCGGCGATCGCCCACCATGACAACGAAGGGATGCGAGGGATCGTGCCTGACCTGAAAATAGGCTTCGCCCTTGTCGAGCCAGACGATCCGTTCCCGCGTCGTCATGCGCGCGCGCAAAATAGTGTCGGTGTTGAGTTCGATCTTCGATCCGTCTTCGAAGGCAACCGATTCATGGCCGCCGACAGCGGTGGCATAGGTGCGCTCTTCGGGGCGCAGAAGAAGAAGCGTGCCCGCGCCAAGGACCACAAGGATTGCCAGCGCTGCAGCAATCCCGATCACGAGCGGCGGTATCGAGAGGCGCCCTCGCGAACTCATCACCTCACCCGATGGCGAGCGCAAAGCGGCGAGCCGCTCGGTGCGCGCCCAGGCTGCATCGAGCCGCCAATAGGCCGTCATGTGCGCCATCGATTCGGCGAGCCACGCATCGAGGACAGCCTGATCGGCCTCGCTCCAATCCGCACGGTCGCGGCGCTCCAGCCATGCGGCGGCGCGCGCCTTGATCGCGGCAGCACTCACCATCTCGTTGCTATGGGCTTCGCTCATGGATTTCTTCCGGAGTGCTCGCCATAGAGAATGTCGGCAAGCCTGCTCATGCCTTTGGCGAGGTGTTCGGCAACCGTTGCTTCTGAGATGCCCAGCCGGGTGGCGATCTGGCGCCGCGAGATTCCCTCTATGCGGCGCAACACGACAACTTCGCGGCAACGCGGCGAAAGCCGATCGAGTGCGTCCCATACCAGACGCAATTCTTCGCGCGCCGTGATGCTGCGCTCCGCTCCCGGCTCCTCGGCCGCGATCTCGAACGCGCCAAGATCGTCGGCAATTTCGATGGGAATGACGCGTGCGGTGCGCGCCCGATCAATGAGCAAATTGCGCGCCGTGGTGAAAACAAAGGCTCTGGAAGAATGCGGCAATTCCCTGAACGCCGCCTCGCACACGTGCACATAGACGTCTTGCAGCATGTCTTCGGCATCGCTGCTGTTGCGCCAATTATGCCGTAAAAATTGCATCAGTGCGGGCTCCAGCGGCAACACCTCGCGGACAAACCAGTCGCGCACCTGCGCCGCTGTCATGGTCGAACCAGGACGGCGCAGATCGGCCTTTTCACGAGTGGTATCCGGTACGTCGCTCATCCCCCGCCAGTCGCCTGCCTTCCGAGGGTTTCGCTTGAGGCTACATCTATTCAGACGGAGCCGGGCGATGAGTGTAGGGGTAGCGACAGCGAAGTTTGTGCAATGCACTAAATCGAGCTGAAAAAATAAGCTTCGCGATTGCTGCATCGCAATCAAAGCGGCATGCGGATGTGGCCGCGGGTGATGTCTGCTATGCGCGCATTCTTGTGCCCGGCAAACTTCCCGCACGCTCCGGTGGCGTGCGGGAAGAGTGTGGCAAGGCGATTGGCCTAGCCTCCGAAGCTGAGGCTGAGGTTCAAATAAGGGCCGAAGAAGCCGCGATTGTATTTTTTCGCGGTGTCTTGCCCGCCGTCCATGGCGCCGAAGAATTCGTCGGCGCGATAACCAAAGCTGACCTTGGCGTTGGTGTAGCGCATGGAAAGGCCTGCGTACCCGCCAAGATTGGGAACGGTGACGGAGCGGGAGCGCGAATAGGGATGCATTTGGGTATGCGTATAAACGCAATGCGCCTGCGTCCTGCTGCCTTCCACACGGCATATTGACGTTTGGTGGTTCACCTTGGCGCTGGAGCGGCCGAAGAGGATGGCGCCGTTCAGGCCCCAATCGAACGCGACTTGCCCATCCTCGGGTTGACCCAAAAGCGGCATCGTCGAATCCCATGTGATCTCGGGACCAATGCCATGGAACTTGCGTTTCTCACTGTCCACGCCGTTCCAGTTATTGTGAGTCAAATATTTTATATGCGGCGTCATAACGTAATGCGGATCGGAATTGATCTGCGCGCGCGCCTTGGTATCGAATTGCGCGACGCGCATGCCGCCACTCAGCGTTCCCGATCCGCCGAACATGCCGATGCCGATATCCTTGCCGAGCGTGAAATCGAGAATCGCGTGCTTCTCGCTGGAACTCGCGACGGCATCGGTGAATTCGTGGAAATATCCCTGGAACGGGCATTGGAGCCCGTTGTTGAGAATCTGCGCAACGCGCGTGCACGAAAAATACTTGCCGAAAGCATAGAGTGACTTTTCGGTGGGCACAGGCAGGCTCTTGTGCACATGCTTATGCTGCGCCGAGCGGCCGTAGCGCACGCCCGCTTTAAGCACCCAATCCGAATCATTCGGCTGATAGCTTATGGACCCTTGCCAATCGAAACTGGCCTTGGGCGCATTCTGAGTCGATACGCCGCCCGGCAGATCGCTGGGGATCAAAGATTCGAATGGCGGCACATAGGGCTCGCTCTTGTCGGCCAACTGGTTGAAGCTGCCGCCAAGGTCGATCCAGATTTGCGGGCGCTCGCCGGCTGTGTTCGAGAACCAGTCAAAGCTGTCGGACGAACCGCCGCCGAAATTCTTCGTCACGCGAATGCCATAGAGGCGCGGATCGGTGAGGAAGATATTGGTCGTGAGACCGGAATCGTCCGAGTTCAGGAAATCGCCGGTGATCGCGGTTGCGTTGAAGATGTTCTTCACATAACCCATCACCTGCCAGCCGGAAGCATCGGTGAGAATCAGCGCGGTGTTCACGCTCGAATAGCCCCGGATCTTGTCGTAAGGCCTGTCATTGAACACGCGCGCGAAACTTTGCGATTGCCAGTAGAAATCGCCGTGCAACGTCGCCGCCCAGTCGGTCGAAACCGGCATGGTGTAATCAGCCGTCAGCGACACCGTGTAATGCGGGGCGTTTGGAAGTTCATTGCCGCCGACGGGCTTGGCAAAACCTTCGCCATTGTTCGGCGGCAGGCCAAGGCCATTGTTGACATTTGCGGGCGCAGTTGGATCGACGCTGAGCGGATCGAAGCCGGGATATCCGGCCGGCACGGGATAGCCGGGACCATCATCCGTCACAGTCGGATATTGCTTGTATGCGAGACCGGTAATCGGATCCTCGTGCGCGGTATATGCGATGCCGCACGCCGCTACAGCAGGATTGCCTTCGCCATAGCCGGCATAGCGCGTAAAGAGCGCCGCAACCACATATTCCGGGAAGATGCAGTTCGAGGATTCGCCAACAGAAGGTTTCATCAACACCCAGCCGGGCACGCCAGCCGTGCGGTCCATCAGATCGATGGCGAACTGGTTCTTATTGATGTTGGTATCTTCATAACCGCCCGCGAAGGAGAATTTCAGGCCGGGAAGCGGCTCATAGGTTGCTTCGAGTTCCGCGCCCTTGACCGTCGCATCGAAATTCAGGTTGATCGAATTGCGATCGACGATCTGCGAAATCTGATAACCCTTGTAATTATAGAAGAACACATCGCCATTCAGCGTCAGTCCACCGTCGAGCAAGGTGTTCTTGGTGCCCATCTCATACGCATCGATAAATTCCGGCTTGAAGTCGAGCGGATGCACTGGGAAAATCGTCCGCGAAGCATCATTTGTATTGTCCGCATTGACGAGAATTGGGCCAGGCGGATTGGCACCGCCCGCCTTATAGCCGCGCGCATAGGATGCATAGAACATCGATTGATCAGTGAAATCGAGCTTCGGCGACCAATTGGCGACGAATCGTCCGGTCCATTGGTTCCACTTCTGATCGAGATTGCCGATCGAGGGATAGCCGTAATTCTTCACCAGAAGCTCGCTGGGGATTTCGATGAAGTGCTTCTCGTCGTCGGTCCACCGCAAACCCGCAGTCAGTTTCAGATCCGGCGTGACATTGTAGTAGGCCTCGCCGAAGCCCGCATAGGAGTTCAAAACATAAGGATTGTTGCTGATGAAATAATTGTGGCCTTCATTATTCAAACTGTTAAGTGAGTGGGGATCGACATAGACGGCCTGTTCCGTCGGAACCGTTTCGGTATTTTTGGGATCATAGTTGTAGGCAAGCCCGTTTGGCAGGCAATAGACCTGATCCGTCACATTAGGCACATAAGGGCGGCCGCATTCCAACGTGCCCAAAGAGATCATCGTGAAGGTGTTAGAGAAAACATAATAGTTTTCACCCGTTTCGTAGTGCAGGAAATTTCCGCCCACGCTGAAGTTGAGAGGACCCTGGAAATTCGACGCGAGCCGGAATTCCTGGCTCAACTGCCACGAACGTTCCGTTGCGAGATCCTGCACCACGAGTCGGTCGCTGCAACCAAGTTGCGGGTCGCAGAAAATTCCACCCGTGGAGTTGGGGTCTGGCAATATGAAATTCTTGTTGGTCGGATATTTGAAGATGCCCGCCGACGTATCGAAGCGGTTGTAGTCTTCCGTAGACCAAAGGAAATCGTTGTTGTAGCCGCTGTCGGAAAAGAGCATGAGTTCCGGCGAAATGTTCCAGCTTGCGTTCAACTCGACCGTATCGTTCTTCGCCAGATATTTCGGCTCAATCGCCGATTGGATGTCGCGCAGATTGGTCGATTGCCGGGTTTGACCATAAGGATCGATGCTCTCATCGAGGAGGCCCACAAAAGCGGCGCCGGAAACGAATGGCAGCGAGAACCCGTTCGGCACCTCGAAGGAATCTTTCGAATAAAGAGATGCCGGCAGACAACCTTGGCTGAAATAGGCGGTCGAGAGATTAAAGACGGTGCCTTGCGCGGCGGGCACCGTAACAGTCGAGCCATCCGCGGCGGTTAACTTGCCTGTATCCGTAAGACTGGAAGCACCGGGCCCAAAATCGGTTTTGCAAAGCTGCTTGCCGGAACGAAGGCGATCATCGTTTTCGGAAAAATGTTCCCAGATGAGATCTGCGGTCACGCTTTCCACGGGCTTCCAGCGCAGAGATACGCGGCTCGACCAGAGATCGCGCCCGTCGATGGGCGCATTCGTGGTTTCGTTGAAGCTATACCCGTCGCGTTTTGTCCACTCACCCGCCACGCGCAGATCGAGCTTGTCGCCGACGACCGGAATATTCACCATGCCTTCGAAGCGGCGATTGTGATAATTGCCGATATCGGCGGACGCCATCGCCTCGAACTGATCCGTTGGCTTGGCGGAGATGACGTTGACGACACCCGCGGTCGCGTTGCGGCCATACAGCGTGCCTTGCGGGCCGCGCAATACTTCGACTTGAGAAACGTCGAAGAATTCCTGTTCGAAGAAGTGATTGCGGATAAACGGCGTGTCGTTGAACGCGACGGCCACGGCCGGATCGGTCGTCACCGAAATCGCTTGCGTGCCGATGCCGCGAATCTGGATGTTGTAACCGGTGAAATTGGTTTTCGAGAAAGTGAGATTCGGTACTTCCTTCACCAGATCGGGTCCACCTGCGATCTGGCGCGCGGTAAGTTGTTCCTGCGAGAGCGCCGTAATCGCAATCGGAACCGTCTGAATGTCGCCCTTGATCTTTGACGAGGTGACGACGACGGATTCGATACCCGCGGCTGCAGCCATTCGCGGCGACGCCTGCGCGACGACGGTGGGCGCCGTTGCGGGCTCGCCGCGTACGATCCCGATGGCGCCCGTGCTGGTGCGTTGCGTGCTGAACCCGGTGCCCGCGAGAATCTTCGCGAGCGCCACATCGACCGGCAAATCGCCGCGCGCGCCTTGCGATCTGATGCCGGAAACCGACGCCGGCGGATACATCAGCGCGATGTCGGCCTGCTTCATATAGGCGTCCAGCGCGATCTTCAGATCGCCGCGCGGGATATTGAAATCCTGCGCGCAGGCGCTCGATGCGATGACCGCCACGGATGTGGTGCCGATCAGTACCGTCTTGAAACGATTGAGCATTGAATACCCCCCTAGATCTTTCATGTTCTGCGATCTGCGACCCTACGGTTGCGGACGCGAAATTACGGTTTCCCCATCCCGGCGCTCCACGCGAAGCCCAAGAACCCTGTGCGCCAGCTTCACGAAATCTTCGACACCATTGATCGGAAACGTCGCGCTGACGCGTGTGCGTGCGGCGGTGTCGTCGGCCACCACGAGCTTTTCGGTGCTGTAGCGATTAAATTCCGCGACGACTTTCGAAAACGGAACGTCGTCGAATACCAGCATGCCTTGCCGCCAGCTGAAATCATTGGCGATCTTTCGCTGGGCTTTGCGCGTCACCGATGAGGCGTTCGCGGTGGCGACCAGTATATCGCCTTGCGACAGCTGCAGATTGCGCGCGGAATGCGCGTCGCTCGCGCTGGCAACGCCCACCCGTCCTTCCATGACGGCGAGTTCGAGCCGGCTCGCATCCTGCCGCACGACGAATTTCGTGCCGATGTCGGTCACGCGCTTGTTGGCAGTCCATACGGTGAACGGCCGCTTGGGATTGTGCATGATGGAGAAATAGGCTTCGCCCTTGTCGAGCCAAACCTGCCGCTCGGTGGGCGTCGCCAAAATGCGCAGCGATGTGTTGGTGTTCAGTTCGATCTGCGATCCATCGGGGAGCGAAAGCGTTTCGCGCTCACCGGTGCCGGTGCTGTAGGCTTTGGCTTTCGGCTGCCAGATATAAACCGCAGCACTTGCGCCCATCACGGCAACCAGCGCAAAAGCCGCGGCAGCCCTCAGAAGAAATCGCGCGCCGCCGCGCTCTTCTTCGTTCTCGCGCTTATAACCGCTTAGAGCCGCGAGCCTGTTGGTGCGGCTCCAGGCTGCTTCGAGCCTGTGATAGGCGACGCGGTTTGCCCAGGATTGCGCAAGCCATTCATCCAGTGCGGCTTGATCGGCATCGGACCAATCCCAGAATTCCCGGCGCTGAAGCCAATCGGCCGCGCGCGCATCGATTTCCCGGGCGCTGAGCGCAGCCGGCGTCTGAGAGCCGCTCATTTCTTCAGCCTCGGACCGGAGGGTTCGCCGAGCAGCAGATCGGCAAGAATGCAAATGCCGTTGGCGAGATGTTCGGACACGGTGCCTTCCGCGATACCCATGCGATGCGCGATTTCGCGGCCTGTGAGACCTTCGATCCGGCCGAGCACGACGGCTTCGCGCGCCCGCGGCGGAAGTTTTTCGAGAGCGGCCTGAACCTGGCGCAATTCATCGCGCGCGATGATGATGCGCTCCGGCCCCGGCGCGTCCATGGCAAGGCCAAGGGCTTCCAGATCGGCCGCCGCTTCGATCGGCACGACCTGCTCGCGCCGCACGCGGTCGATAAGCAAATTGCGCGCCGTCATCAGCACGAACGGCTTTGCCTGCTCGGGCAATTGCTTCTGGGCAGCTTCGCAGACCCGGACATAAACATCCTGCCGAAGATCTTCGATATCGCTCTGCCCCCGCCAATTGTGACGCAGGAAATGCATCAGGATCGCCTCCAGCGGCAGCACTTCGCGGACGAACCACTCCACAACGTCGGACGTAGGAATGCCCACGCTGGCGCAGCCCGCGCTCTTGCAATTGATGTCAGATGTCTCGGCCATCCCCCGCGAGCATCCTGCCTGTTGAGGGTTCAAAACCAAGGTTACGCGGATTAGACGAAAAGCTTGCGGCGAGTTTAGGGTGGGCTGCGAGATTTATTGCGGCGCAAAACAAGCGCGGCGGCGCAGCAGGCGCGCGAAGGTCAACAGTGGGAGATTGGTGCGGCGTCTACTTGGGATCGAGTACCAGAAGTTTCACCGAACCCGGCGCGAATACGAAATGCGGGCCGTGTCCGGGTTTCTCGGGCGGTTCGGTTTTGACGACATCCGCGGTGACAAGAAAGATGCGCCCGGTTTTCGGATCGAGCGCCATGGTGCGGGCGCCCGGCGCGGTCTTGATATCGCTGAGCGGGACGAAATCATTTGCTCCGCGTTCGGCGATGACCGACAGCGTGCCTTCGCCATTCGAGCTGAAGGCGAGCTTTCTGACCGGATCGAACGCAGCGGCATCTGTGCCCCTGCCAATCGGCAGATTGGCGACAATTTTTCCGCTCTGAGCGTCCACCACGATCATGCGCGCATTCCCGCAGCTTACGAACAGGCGGTTCGTCGCGATGTCCATAACCATGCCGTGAGGTTTTTCGCATGGCGCAGTCGGCCAACGCGTGGCGATGGATAATTTGTTTGTGTCGAATACGACGATCTCATTGGTATCGGCGATATTGATGAACAATCTGCCCTTGCGGTCGATGGCCGCGAATTCCGGCGAGCCGCCGAGTGCGACGGTTTTCAGCGCCTTGTTTTTTGCCGCATCGACGGCCGTCACGCTGTGGCCGTCGCCATTCATGACATACACGCGCGCCGCCGCCGGATCGGCGACGACGGCATCGGAATCGATGCCGACTGGCGCCGAACCTGACTTGGAGAATGTTTTTGCGTCGGCGGCAATCAGAACATTGGCCTTGGCGTCACCGGCATAGATGTGGCCCAGCAACGCCGCCACGCCATGGCTTTCGCCGATGGGCGATATTTCACCCACGACTTTCCCAAGCGATGGATCGACTACATCGACTTTCGTACGGTGCGAGACATAGACCAGTTTCGACGCGGGATCGAAGGTGAGGAAATCCCATTTGTCCGGCGCGCCCAGCTTTACCGTCTTGACGATCTTGTACGCGGGCAATGGCGCGCCGGCGCCCATGGCCTGCGTGGTGATGGCGGCGGCAATTGCGGCGCCTGCAACAGCGCGGATTGCGAAAGTCATGTGTGGCGTTCCTCTTGTTGTGTTATTTTCCGGAGACGGCAAACAGCGGCGTCATGGTCACAACGCCCTTGTCCGTGTCGGCGGCGTGCCCGAGATATTCTGCGATGCCGAAAGCGGCTTCGGTCGTGCGCAGCAGCGAATAATGATTATAGGGTGTGGGGTCCACGACATGGCGCGGGCCATGATTGGTGATGACGATCGTCACAATATGGCCGCCGCCGAAATTCGCCGCGCTTTTGGGATCGTAACCGCAGCAGCCTTGCGGGCCGGTTTTGCGCTCTTCCTTGTTGTTCTCATCGAAGGTGACGACGATTGCGTTGTTGCCGGATTCGCTCCACATCTTCGAATGCATGATCTTATCCACCAGCATTCCGATTTCCGTATCGCCGCGCTTGATGAGGCCCGGGAGATTGGTGTCTTCGTTGCAATCAGCGGGGACGTTGGGCCCGTCACCGCTGCCCATGCCGTGCATCTCGTTGCATTGATTGGGCACGATCTGGGCGTAATTCGGAAGATTGCCGGAAGCGAGATCGGCATAAAGCTGGGGAAGGCCGACGAGATGCTGTTTCAGCGCCGCAGGGGATTCGGTGTTGACGGTTTTGAAACTGACGAAGCCGTTGTGCTTGGCGGCGTAAAGCTCGTTCGGCCGGCCCTTGACGGGATGATCTTTCGTCGGCCAGCGCGGCACCAGCGATCCCGCCGAAGGAATATCCTCCATATAGGCTTTCCAGCTGAGCCCTTTTTCCGCCATCTGATCCATCAGGCTGCGCGCGGCCAGATTGTGATCGGCATAATCCGGCCTGTCCGTTTTCTCGCAGAATTCGTCCTTCATGCCCGCCTTGCAGTAGAACGCATCGTCGTCGTGAATGCCGAACGTGTCGCCGCCCAGCATTGCGATGTAATTGCCCTCGCTGGAATGGACCTCGCCATAGAATTGCGAGGCCTGGCCATATTCCGCCGCAAGCCTATGGATCACCGGCGTCCATTCGGGATGGGACATAAGCTGGTCGTGCCCCTTGTTCTCCGAGATGATGACGAGGATGTGGTCGTAGCGCGGCATGGTCCCCGCCGCATTCGCCGAAGCTGCTACGAACATGCCGAGACACGCAGCGGCAAGAGCCACCATTTTGCGGAACATCATCATTCTCCTTATATCTTCACGCGAATGCCGCCCAGATAATCCGCATCGTAGAACTCGTTCTGAACCGGAAAATTCTTGCTTTTCGTCTGGGTGAATTCCAGATGCGTGTTGGTAATGTTCTTGATGTCGGCATAAAGCTCGATCTGGTCGGTGATGTCATAGGTGCCGCCGAAATCGAGGCGGAAGCGCGCCTGCGAATAAAGATCGGTGGAATCATCCCCGCCCACGGCCCACAAATTGATCGAAACATAGGATGCCGCGAGTTTCAGATAGAGCGGACCCTGCTGATAATAGATGCCGGCATTGTAATTGAAAGGCGACGTCTGCGGCAAAGCGTGCTGTTCGCCGGGACGGATTTCACCGCGCGATTGCACATAGGTCAGATTGCCGTCGAAGCCGAACCCGTCGAGCGGAACGGGCAGGAAATCGAACTGCTGATTATATTCCAGCTCGATGCCTTCGGCGTGCGCCGAGCCGATATTCGAATAGCTGATGAGATCGACATTCTGGCCCACGAAGCCGGGGACATTGGTGTCGTTCACCTGCTCGGTCGGGATGATGTAATTGCTGAACGCCTTGTAGAAGAGCCCCACCGATGCGATCTCGCTATGGGGCAGGAAATAGGAAGCCATCAAATCCAGATTCTGGCCCGTCGTCGGTTTCAGATCGGGATTGCCCTGCGTGATGATGGGATTGGCGTTGGAAAGATCGATCGAGCGGGCGGCCGTGATCTGGTTGAAGCCCGGACGCGCGATGGCGGTGGAATAGACGGCGCGAAGCTGAAGATCGTCGCTCGCCTGATATTTCAGGCTCAAATCGGGAAAGACATTGGTGTAGCTGTGCGTGGTCGTGTGCAGGCCGATGAGATTGCCGTCGCCGTCCACATCGTTCGCACGATAGGTGCCGTCCGTGCCTTCCACGCGCACGCCGCCGACCACGTCAAGCTGACCGAAACTAGTGCTGTATTGGGCATAGCCTGCGAAGACGTTTTCGTTGTCGTCCTCAAAGGTGGTGGGGTCTTCGACGAGCGGGGTTTCAGGAATCGTCAGTAGCTTGGAATAGATCGGCTGCGGGCCGATATCATATTCGCCCTTGTAATAGATGACATCCGGCCCGCTCACATAGTCGCTCAGCGAGAGCGTGTCCGGAACGAAACCGGCATTGAAGGCATCAGCCTTGCGCGTGCGTTCGCGCACACTGCCGCCGAATTTGAACATGCCGCCGTCACCGGCGACATCGATGGGAAGCAGGAAATTCATCACACCGGCATATTCCGTGTCGGTATTCTTCGAAGGGCCGTTGCCGTTGGCCAATGTTGTATAGAGCGAGGGATCGGTGACGTCCGTGGCGGTCTGATAGACGGGCCGGTTGGCATCGAGATTGTTGTAAACGACATCGAACGCGTTGGGATCCTTGAAGCGCGCGTTTATCGAATAGGGAAATCTGTCATGACCTTCCGTCCATGAGACGCGCGCATCCATCTTGACGGTATCCGCGATCAGCGTGTTGCCGCCGAGTTCGATGAGGTCGTTGCCGAGGATCTCCTTGGTGTTGATGTCGGAATAATAGGACTCTACGCCGCTGGACGAGAAATCCCCGCTCGCGTTGTTGACGCTGGTGATATCGTCGGCGAGACCGTTCAGCACGAATTCATGCTTGTTGCCAATTTCGACATAGCCCGCGTGAAAGCCACGCAGATAGAGATTCGTATCGTCATCGGGGCTGAAAGTGATGCCGCCGCCAAAGCCCTGGCGCGTGCGGTGATATTCGTACCAGCGATATTGTACATCATCGAACGCCTTCTGGGCGAGAAACGCGCTGGTACCGGCCGGAACCGCGGTCGGATCGTTGATGTAATCCGCTTCGATGTCGTCGATGCCGCGATGATCCTGCTCATAGCCGTAGCTGAAGATGATCGAAACTTTGCCGTCATCGAAGCGTTCGCCGGCGGTGATGTCGGCTTTATAGACGGGCTTGTTGCGCAGCGTTTCGATGCCGGTGCCGGCCGAGGCGTCGAGAATATGGTCCTGTCCCATCGGTATCGTGCGCGGCAGGATATTCACCGCGCCGCCCAGCCCTTCCGCGTCCATGTCGGGGGTCAGCGATTTCGCCACTTCCACGCCGCCCAGAATACCGGCCGGAAACGCATCGAACGCGACCGCGCGGGCGCCGCCTTGCGGAGAAGCCGGATTGTTCGCCATCAGCCGCACGCCGTCATAGCTCGTGCCGTTGAGATCGGCATCCATGCCGCGGATGTTGATGAAGCGGCCTTCGCCCGAATCCGATTCCATCGAGATGCCCGGCAGGCGCTGCAACACTTCGGCCGCATTGGCATCAGGCAGCGAGCGGATCTGCTGCAGCGACGCAATATCGAGCACGATCGGCGCATCTTTCCTGGCCTCGTTCGCTTCGGCGCGGGAGCCCGTCACCACCACGGTTTCGACGCCGTTCGCCGATTGCGAAGCGGAATCGGCGTTGGCCGTTGGCACATATCCGAACAATATTGTGATGCAGGCTGCGGAGCAGAGCAGATATGCGTGCATAGATTTTGCGGTCATTATTACCCCCACTACCAAAAGAGGATTTGATCATCCCGGTAGCGGCAATCTACGAAGCCCTTGAACGCAATTCGGATTCAGATTGATGACGATGCGATGAAATATGATTGGCGAACGGCATGGAATGAATGACAGTTCCATGACCCAAGCGAAGAGAGCGACAATGGCGAAGATGCGAAATGCGCGCGTGGCGGTTGCGGCAGGCCAGTGCCTTTGCGGCAAGGTGCGAATCGAGATCGGCATTCCGGCGCGCTGGGCCTGGCACGATCATTCCCGCGCGAGCCGGATTGCTCATGGCGCCGCGTGCGCCACTTATGTGGGCAGCTGGCGCAGCCGTTTTCGCATCGTGAAGGGTGCTGCCTGCATCGCCCGCTTCGAAGACAAGACGACAAAGACGGCGCGAAGTTTCTGTGCGCGATGCGGCACGCCGCTTTTCTACGAGCGGGCGCACTCGCCCCAGATGGTGAACGTCCCGCGCGCGCTGTTCGAAACCCGCACGGGCCGCGAGCCGCGCTATCACATCGCCATCGAACAGGCACCGGAATGGGCTTACCGGGGCGAACCGCTGGTGCCGCTCAAAGGTTTCCCCGGTGTCGTGTGGGAGCGCCCCGGACGCAAAAAGCGCCCTGAAACCATCGGCGGATTCTGATTTTCCAGTGAGACGCCGGCTCGGCTTTCTGAAATATTACAGAACTGTAATTATTGATCTCCCGCAACAACCGATCCCGCAAATTGGCCGAATCTCTGAGCCGCGATGCGGGGCTCCCCGACTCGTTTCAGCAGGGGAAATCAGCGATGTTGACCAAATCGTCCTCCACCGGCGCTCGGAGCATGTGGCTCGCGATCGCAGGGGCCGTCAGTCTGCTTGTACTCAGCGCGACGCAAGCTGCGGCCGTTCCCAGCTATGCGCGGCAGACCGGGCTCGCCTGCGAGGCCTGCCATACGGTGTTTCCCGAGCTGACGCCCTTCGGCCGCAAGTTCAAGCTCAACGGCTATATTATCAACAATCGCGAACAGATCGGCGATGTCGATCAGGCGGCGCACAAAAATCTGGCGCTCAGCTTTTTCTCGCCGGTATCGGCAATGGTCGTGGCGTCCTACACCCACACCGCCAAAGCCGCACCGGATTCGAACGGTCTGGGCAATGCGAACAACGGCACGGCCGCCTATCCGCAGCAATTGAGCCTGTTCTATGCCGGCGAAATCACGCCCCAGATCGGCAGCTTCATCCAGCTCACCTATGATCCGGGCAGCGGCGCCATCGGCATGGACAATTCCGATATTCGTTACGCCGACAGCGCTGCAACGAATGGTGGCAAAATAAACTGGGGCATCAGCCTCAACAACAATCCGACCGTGCAGGATCTCTGGAATACCGTTCCGGCATGGTCAAACCCCTATATGGCATCGGCTGCGGCGCAAACGCCGGAAGCAGCAACTTTGATCGACCAGTCTCTCGCCGGAAATACCGCCGGCGTAACCGCCTATGCCATGCTGAACAACACATTCTATGGCGAGTTCGGCGTTTACACATCCGCGCCGCAGGGCGTGGGCCAGCCTTACGACACCGCCGCAGACACATTGATCAGCGGCGGCGCGCCTTACTGGCGCTTTGCCGGACAATGGGAATGGGGCGACAATTCCTTCGAGATCGGCACTTACGGAATGTCCGCCAAAACGCGCGTTGCGGGAAGCTGCGATATGCAGACGCAACTCACCGATAGTGCGGGCAATCCGGTCGATGTCTTTACAACGTCGAGCGGGCCCTGCCAGACGCTGAGCGCAGGCCCGACCGACAATTACCTCGATGTCGCGCTCGACACCCAATATCAGTTCATCGCCGATCATCACATCGTCACCGCGGCGGCGACCTGGATTCATGAAAACAGCAAGCTCAACAGCACCGCAGCCGCGTTCAATCTCGCCAATGGCACGGACGTCATGGCGTCCAGCACGCATCTCGATACGGTGCGCGGCAGCCTCTCCTATTTCTACAACCGGTTTATCGGCGGCAGCATACAGCCGTTCGAGATATTTGGATCGGCCAACCCGCTGCTCTTCGATTCCGCCAACGTCAAGCCGAACAGCGATGGCGTCACCTTCGAGGCGGATTATCTGCCCTGGCTGAACGTCAAACTCGGCCTTGCCTACACCGCCTACACCAAGTTCAATGGAGCGAGCCGCAATTACGATGGTGCGGGGCGCAACGCCTCAGACAACAACACGATCTACACTTATCTTTGGGTCGCGTTCTAACGCCGGGGAAAACCATGAGATCGATTGCAATTCTTGCAGCCACCGGCGCAGCGCTCTTTGCCTTGGGTGCGTCGGCGGGAACGACAGTTCCGCCCGAGCCCGATATGGTCGCCAATACTTGCAGCCAGTGCCATGGCGATCGCGGGATCAGCAGCGCGCCGCTGTTTCCCAACCTCGCGGCACAGGACAAGGATTATCTCATTACGCAACTGAAGAACTTTCGCGAACACAAACGCAGCGACGCCCATGCGCAGGCCTATATGTGGGGCATGGCAGGCCCGCTAAGCGACGATGCCATCGCCGACATTTCCGCCTATTTCGCCGCGTTGCCAGCGCCGCAGGGCGCGAAAAATCTCGATTCCGCTGAAGTCGCTGCCGGTAGAACCATCTTCGAGAAAGGCATCGATGCGGAGAATGTGCCGGCTTGCGGTGCCTGCCACGGCGACACCGCCGCAGGCACATCGACGATTCCCCGGCTGGCCGGACAGCACCGCGAATATCTTGCCGCGCAAATTCTGGCGTTCCGCACCAATCAGCGCAACGATCCGGTCATGCACGGCAATGTCGAACACATGACGGACGAGCAGATTCGCCAGATCGCATCGTACCTGTCGTCGCTCTGAAACCTTGCGGGCAGACGCACGATCCGGCCCGCGAAAAACAATAGGAGATTGCCAATGTCTGACGATTCAAAAAAATCCTCGCAAGCCGTTTCGCGCCGCGATCTTTTGCGCAGCGCCGCAATCATTGCCGGCGGTGCCGCCATCGTGGTGGGAACCGCGTTGCCGGCAGAGGCCAAGATGCCGCAAAAGGCAGCGGCCTATCAGGACACGCCCAAGGGCGATCTAGCCTGCGCATCCTGCGCGCTGTTCAAGGCGCCGTCATCCTGCACGCTCGTGGACGGCACGATCAGCCCGAACGGCTGGTGCCGGTTCTATTCGAAGAAAAGCTAGCGCGCGGTCAGGAAGCCTCGGCCGATGCGGCGCCGGGATGCGTCCCCGCTCTTTGCGGGATGACGAGAATGCAGACGATGATGAACACCGCCAATACCGCCGAGGCGATTGGCCGGCTTAGCGCGAGGCCGCCATGGCCCAGCGGCTTGTCGAGAAAATCGCCCACCGTGGCGCCGAGCGGCCTTGTGAGAATGAACGCCGCCCAGAACAACATCACGCGCGAGATCTTCGTCCAGTAATAAAGTGCGACGACGATTGCCAGCGCCGCGGAGAAGATAAGCGCGCTGCCGATATAGCCGAAGCCCGAACTATCGGCCGTCCAGTCGCCAAGTGCGGTTCCCAGCGTTTGCGAGAAGGTGATGGTGATCCAGTAAAATGCTTCCACCCGCGGCGTGCTCACCGTCGCCACCGACACCGTTCCTTCCGCCCGATACCAGATCGCCAGAGACGCCAGCACACAGAGCAGCAGGATGGCGGAACCGCCGGTGTAGCCGATGCCGAGCGAGCGGTCGGCGAAATCGGCCATCGTGGTGCCGGCGGTCGTGGACGCGATAATGGTTGCCCAATACAGGAAGGGATGGAATTTCTTCGCCATGGTCTGCCACACCACCAGCGCGACCAGAAGCGAAAGGAATATGGCGGTTCCTGCCAGATAGCCGAAATCCATGGTCATGGTGACGGTATCGCCGCCGGTTTCGCCCAGCGTCGTGGCGGCGATCTTGATGATCCAGAAGCCCAGTGTGACAGCGGGAACTTTGGTCAGCGTCGAATTGGCGTTCATGGTCATGCCTTTATGGGGGCGGCCGGAAACTGACGGGTTAGCGTTCGGCCTGCAAGTGAAATTGCGCGCACGGGCCTTGTCTGGCCTCGCGCCCACGCCCATGTAAGATGACACAATTGCAATTTCCGGGGAGCCAGCCATGTCGCATCCGATCATTCGTCTCGCCGCGCGCGCGGGCGCCGTTCTTCTTGTCACATTCGGGCTTGCCGGTTGCGGCATCAATGCCGTGCCGACGCAGGACGAACAGGTGAAAGCCGCCTGGAGCCAGGTGCTGAACGAATATCAGCGCCGCGCCGATCTGGTGCCCAATCTCGTCGCCACCGTGAAAGGCTACGCCAAGCAGGAACAGACGGTGCTGACGGCAGTGACCGAGGCGCGCGCCAAGGCGACGCAAACCCAGATGACGTTGCCGTCCGACGTTCTGACCAATCCGCAGGCCTTCCATCAATTCGAACAAAGCCAGGCGCAACTCGGCGCCTCGCTGGGGCGGTTGCTCGCGATCAGCGAAGCCTATCCCGATCTCAAATCGAACCAGAATTTTCTGGTGCTGCAATCCCAGCTCGAAGGCACGGAGAACCGCATCGCAGTGGCACGGCGCGATTACATCGATGCCGTGCAGCAATATAATACGACACTGCGCACCATCCCCAGCCGCTGGATCGCCGCGATCTTCTATCCCGACGCAAAGCCGCGCCAAACCTTCACGATCAGTGAGCAGGCCCAGCAAGCGCCGCATGTCCAGTTCTAAATGACAATGGCGAGAATGTTTTCCGCGGCGCGTGTTTTTCTCGGCGTACTCATCTGCGCGCTTTCGTTACAAACGAGCGCGGCCTTCGCCGATCCGACCTTTCCGGCGTTGACCGGGCGCGTGGTGGACGATGCCGGCGTGCTTTCATCCGACGCGCAAACCCGTCTTGCCGCCATGAGCAAGGCGCTGGAAGACAAGACGCATGATCAGCTTGTCGTCGTGACGCTGAAATCCTTGCAGGGCTACGAAATCGAGCAATATGGCTATCAGCTTGGCCGTCACTGGGGCATCGGCCAGAAGGGCGCGAACAATGGCACGCTGCTCATCATCGCACCCAAAGAACACAAGGTTCGCATCGAAGTCGGCTATGGGCTCGAAGGCATGCTCACCGACGCACAATCCAAACTCATTATTGAGAATGTCATGCTGCCCGCCTTCCGCAAAGGCGATTATGACGGCGGCACGCTTGCGGGCACAGCCACGATCCTCAGCGCATTTGGCGTGGACACAAAGGATGTCGATCAATATCTGCCGCAAGACACCGGACAGCAAAACGATCAAGGCGGCAAATTTCCTCTGGTCATAGGCGTCTTTATTTGCTGGCTCGTATTCGGCCGCTTTCTCTGGCCACTGCTTTTCCTTAGTTCATTGGGCGGTCGCCGCGGAGGCTGGGGCGGTGGCGGATTTGGCGGCGGGTTTGGCGGTGGTGGATTCGGTGGCGGAGGCTTCGGCGGCGGCGGATTTTCCGGCGGCGGCGGATCCTTCGGCGGCGGCGGCGCATCGGGGAGCTGGTGATGAAACTCTCTGCCGAAGATCGCGCGCGCATCCAATCATCCATCGCCTCCGCCGAAGCGCAGACCAGCGCGCATTTCGCCTGCGTCATTCTTCCGGCAAGCGACCGCTACGGTCTTTATCCGCTGGTCTGGGGCGCAGCCTTGGCGCTGATGGTTGGCGCGGGCCTTGCGCTGCTGAAACCGGATTTGTCGCTGCAGTATGGCGTGCTGATCGAGATGATCGCGTTCGCGGCTTTTGCGCTGGTCTTCGACTGGTTTCAGCTACGCCTGCTGCTCGTCCCCAAAAACGCGAAGCGCAGCCACGCGCATAATCTCGCCCATCGCGAATTCGCCGCCCGCATTCTTTCGGCAGGCGACCATCGGGAGGGAATCCTGTTCTTCGTCTCGCTCGGCGAACGTTATGTGGAAATTCTCGCCACGCGCGAAGTCCACGCGCGCGTCGGCGAGACAGCATGGAACGCCATCGTCGCCGATTTCACCGCCGCCGCCAAAAGAGGTGAGATCGCGAACGGCGCAATCTCCGCCATCGAGGCCTGCGCGAACCATCTTTCCGCGCACTTCCCGAAAGCGCTGTAGAATTTCTCGAGCCGGTACATCTGCCGACGCGGGCGAATCTCCGAGCCAGCGCCGACATTCAGGGCTTTGATTTCCGCCAGCGCTTTGAAAAGCCGACATACAAGCTCGCGCCCATCAGCGCATAGAGCAGCCATTGCACGCTGTCATTCACCGAATCCGGCAGCGCGAAGGATGCGATGCCGAAACACAATGACGCCATCAGCGACAGTTGCCGCCATGGAATTTTGAATTCGCGCGCCTGTTTCCACTGTTGCAAGTCTTCATCGAGGATCTCCGTTTTGACCACGGGCGGCAAAACCGGCTCGACCGGAACCTCGACAATCTCTTTTGCGTGTACGATTGGTTGCGCCCGCGCAGGTTCTGGCGCGCGCTGAAGTTGCGGATTGACACGGCGGCCGAATGAGCGGGGAGGCGTCATCGACTTATCCCTGAAGCGGACGCCCAACGGTCCCGCAATCGGGTTATGGATCGCTTAAGAAATACCCCGAAAACCGGCGGATTAATGTTTGGCGGGCACCAAGCCGCGGTGCTCCAGCATAGGCCCGATGTCGGGATCCTTGCCGTAGAAAGCGCGGAACATCGGGCCATAATCCTCGCTATGGCCTTTCGACAGGATCATGTCTCGGAAGCGCTGGCCATTGGCGCGTGTCATGCCGCCATGCTGCGTGAACCATGCGAACGCATCGTCATCCAGCATCACCGTCCATTGATAGGCATAGTAACCGGCCGCATAGCCATTGGCCCAGATGTGCAGGAAATAGCTGGAGCGATAGCGCGGCGGCACATTCGCAAAATCCGTATGCGTGTTTTTCAGCGCCTGGGTTTCGAAAGCATCGGCATCTTCTTTCGGCGCGCTTGCGGGCAAAGTGTGCCATTGCATATCCAGTTCGGAGGCCGCAAGCAATTCGCCCAGCGCATAGCCCTGCCCCCAGGTCTGCGATTTCTTGATCTTGTCCACCAGCGCCTGCGGGATCGGCGCGCCGGTCTTGTAGTTCACCGCATAATGCTTCAGCAAATCGGGATAAAGCGCCCAATGCTCATTGAACTGCGAAGGGAATTCCACCCAATCGCGCGCGGTGTTGGTGCCTGAGAGCGCGGGATATTCCTGGTTTGCGAAGAGGCCGTGCAGCGCATGGCCGAATTCATGGAACATCGTCGTCACATCGTCGAAGCTCAGCAGCGCGGGCTGACCGGGCGCAGGCTTGGTGAAATTGGCGACATTATAGACCACGGGTTTGGTGCCGAGCAGTTTCGACTGGCCGACAAACGTGCTCATCCACGCCCCGCCTCGGGATCGAGATGCAGTTGGTCGCGCTGGCCATAGATCGCTTTTACGCGCGCGAACAGCTTCGCATTGAGATAAATCGTATCCTGATGGGCCGCGAGTTTCGGCGCCTCGGTGGCTTGCACTTTCTGCAGCGCGTCGTTGGTATTGGCCTGCACCACGCCGTAAAAAGCCCGACTGGCGCGGTCGAGCATGCGGCCGGATTTTTCCATCGCCACGATCGTGTTCTCGAAAGTGGGTGCGGCCTTGTTGTTGGCAATCGCGTTGATCTCCGCGATTTGCTGCTTCATGCCTTCTTCCAGCGCGGGCTGATAATCGCTGTCCTTGATCCGGTCGAAGGGCGGCGCCTGCAGTGGCAACGCGCTGGGCTCGGCGAAGGGATTGGCGGCTAAAGCTTGCGGTGCAACGCCAAGCGCAACAATCGCGGTGGCACCCAGGAAGAATGTGCGGAGCATGGGAAATCCTTCGGGGTCAGGGAAGGTTGGCGCACCTATTATTATATGGCCTTGGGCTTGAGACAATTATTCTCGGGTCGCGAAAAAGTTCCATGCCGGCATCTTTTGCTCCTGGCGAGGCCGCCCGGCCGCAATATTCTTCCCCAATGGCGTCAATTGCGCGATCATCGCGTTGCTAGTCTGCAAGGTATCCATGCGCGGCATCCGTCGGACATTGACTGCCATCGCCAGCCTCTCGCTGCTGGCCGCGATCCCATTGCAAGCTTCAGCGGCAGACGCTGCCCAGACCGCAAAAGCGCTTCCAAAAAAGGCGCCATCCGCTTTCGAACAGGAACAGCAGATGAGTTTCGGTCAGCTCATGAAAAGATGGAATCCCTTCATTACCGAAGCATCGAAGCGCTTCGGCGTTCCGCAAAACTGGATTCATGCCGTCATCCAGATCGAAAGCGGCGGCCGCACGATGCTCGGCGAAAACCGGCCCATCAAATCCAGCATGGGTGCTGAGGGCCTCATGCAACTTATGCCTTCGACTTATAATGACATGCGTGCGCAATATGGGCTTGGCGTCAATCCTTACGATCCACATGACAATATTCTGGCGGGCACGGCCTATCTGCGTTGGCTGCGCGGCAAATATGGCTATCCCGAAATGTTTGCCGCCTATAATGACGGACCGGGCAATCTCGAAGAACGCCTCGTGCGCGGCGGATTGCTGCCCATCGAAACGCGCAATTATCTCGCCAGCATTTCAAATTCGCTGGCGGGGCGAAGAGGCGGGCATGGGAGTTTGGTAAAATTCACGCGGCCGAACGGCTTGCCAGTGATGATCGATGGCGGCACAGTTATTTCGGTTCGCGCGACGCTGCCGGATGAATATGCCCCCGGCGTGCAATCCGTCATTACCGTCGGAAGATTGCGGCAAGGCGTTCGCGAGAGCGCCGCCGCCGCCAAATCCATCATCCGCGCCCATGGCGGCGCGGTGTAGATTCAGATTTTCGGGTCTTCGCCCGCATGCGCATGGCCGATGGCGCGCTTTAGCGCGGGACTGATCCTGTCGCAATCCAGCGTCACCTTTTCGGCGGAGACTTCACGAACTGCCGAAAGCGGCACGGTGAAATCTCCGGCGTTTTCCACATAGACGACGATTTCGCCCGGCGAGACGCGGCGAACCGCGCCGAATGCCTTGTCGCCATCATGGACGAAAACATCGAAACCTTCCTGAATGGGTTCACGGATCATGCGTTTGCTCCGAAGAATGTGGTCTTCAGTATAACGCAAGAAGCGCGAAGCCTATCCCTCCATTTCCTCGCGCAGCATTTCCAGCCGCAGCCAGCGGTCTTCGGCCTCGGTGCGGCCGCGCTCGGCCTCGGCGAGCTTTTCGGAGAGCGCGCGGAACTTTTCCGGATCGCGCGCATAGAGGTTTCCGTCCGACAAATCCTTTTGGAGCTTGGCGATTTCGCGTTCCAGCGCCTCGATTTTTGCAGGGATCGTTTCCAGCGCGTGCTTGTCGGCAAAGCCGAGTTTTTTGCGCTTTTGATCGGAGGGTTTGCGCTCGCGAGGCGCAGATTTGCTTTCGGATCGCGGCGGCTTCGGTGCAATGCCCTCGCCGCGCTGCGCGGCCATATCGCTATAGCCGCCGGCATATTCGGTGAAGCGCCCGTCCCCTTCGGCATAGATCGTGGCCGTCACCGTGCGGTCGAGGAAATCGCGGTCATGGCTGACCAGCAGCACAGTGCCGGAATAATCGGCAATCGTTTCTTCCAGCAGATCGAGCGTTTCCAGATCGAGATCGTTGGTGGGCTCGTCCAGCACCAGCAGATTGGCAGGCGTGGCCAGCGTCCGCGCCAGCAACAGCCGCGCGCGTTCGCCGCCCGACAATACGCGCACCGGCGTTTTGGCCTGTTCGGGAAGAAAAAGAAAATCCTTCATATAGCTGATGACATGGCGGCGCTGGCCACCGACCTCCACCGTGTCGCCGATGCCGCCCGTCAGCACGCTGGCAAGCGTGGTTTCGGTGTCGAGCAGCGCGCGGGATTGATCCAGTGTGGCAGTCGAGATGTTGGTGCCCAATATTACGTGGCCTGTGTCCGGCTGCAGCCGCCCGGTCAGAAGATTGATCAGCGTTGTCTTTCCCGAACCGTTCTCACCGACAAGGCCAATGCGGTCGCCGCGCGCAATGCGGATGGAAAAATCCTTCACGACGGTTTTCTCGCCATAGGATTTGGAAATGTTCCTTGCTTCGATGATGCGGCTGCCCGCGCCCGCCGCATCGGTGGCGGTGATTTTCACCTGACCCAATTGCTGGCGCGCTTCGCGGCGCGCGCGGCGCAACTCGCCAAGTTCGCCCATGCGCCGCACATTGCGTTTGCGCCGCGCAGTGACGCCGTAGCGGACCCAATGTTCTTCGGCGGCGATCTTGCGATCCAGCTTGTGACGCTCGGCTTCTTCTTCCTGCAGTAATTGATCGCGCCAGGCTTCATATTCCGCAAAGCCACGGTCGAGGCGCAGCGTACGTCCGCGGTCCAGCCACAGCGTGGCGCGCGAAAGATTTTGCAGGAAGCGCCGGTCATGGCTGATGATCACCAGCGCGCCCTTCATCGACGCCAATTCCTGTTCCAGCCAGAGAATGGCGGGCAGATCGAGATGATTGGTAGGCTCGTCCAGCAACAGAATATCCGGCGCGGGCGCAAGCACGCGCGCGAGCGCCGCGCGGCGCGCCTGACCGCCGGAAAGCGATGACGGCGCTTCATTTCCCGTCAGACCAAGATGGCCGAGAAGATAATAGGCGCGGCTGGGATCATCGCCATGCGCGAGATTGGATTCCACATAGGCGAGCGTCGTGGGATAGCCGGAGAGATCCGGTTCCTGCGGTAGATATTGGATGGTGGCGCCGGGCTGCGCGAAGCGACGGCCGGAATCGGGTTCGATCAGTCCCACCGCGATCTTCAGCAGCGTGGATTTGCCCGAACCATTGCGCCCCACAATGCATAGCCGCTCGCCGGCCTCGACAAACAGTTCCGCACCGTCGAGAAGGGGCGTGTTGCCGATGGTGAGGCTTATATCCTGTAAGGTGAGAAGCGGTGCGGCCATGGGGGCTTCTACCCTATTCGCCGCGCCGCTAGAATTTCATTTTTGGATGGCCCGCAATTGCTCGAGATTTTCGTCGATGCCGATGCCTGCCCCGTGAAGCGGGAGATCGAGGACGTGGCCCAGCGCCACGGCATGGTGGTGCATATCGTCAGCAATGGCGGCATCAGGCCGAGCACCAATCCTCTGGTGCGCACGGTGATCGTGGCCGAAGGCGCGGACGCCGCCGATGACTGGATCGCCGAGCGCATCGAGGCTGGAGACATCGCCATCACGGCCGATATCCCTCTGGCCTCGCGCTGCCTGAAGAAAGGCGCGTTCGTGCTGGGGCCGACCGGCAAGCCGTTCACCGAGGCCAGCATCGGCGTGGCACTGGGCATGCGCGATTTCCACCGCCATTTGCGCGAGGCGACAGGCAACCAAACCTTCAATGCCGGGTTCACCAAGCAGAACCGCTCGCAATTCCTGGGCGCGCTGGAGAATGCCATTCAGTCGATCAAGCGCCGCGCGCCCAAATAGCGCGCTTGCGGCACGGCCCCGGAGCGGGCACGGTCTTTATATATGAGCAGAACATTCCAGATCGGCGGCGTGACGATCGCAGGCCGCGTGCTGACCGCGCCGATGAGCGGGGTTTCCGACCTGCCTTTCCGGCGCACGGCGTCGCGATTGGGTGCGCCCTATGTCGCCACCGAAATGGTGGCTTGCGACATGCTGGCCGCCGGGCGGCCCGATGTGATGCGCCGCGCTGCCGTGGGCGAAGGCCTGCCGCTGATGGTCGTCCAGCTAGTGGGGCGCGAGGCGGAGTGGATTGCCAAAGGTGCGGCGATGGCCGAGGCAGCAGGCGCCGACATCATCGATCTCAACATGGGCTGTCCGGCGAAATGCGTGACCGGCGGACTTTCCGGTTCCGCGCTCATGCGCGATCTCGATCTTGCGATACGCCTCATCGATGCGGCGGTAGGTGCCACCACCCGTCCCGTCACATTGAAGATGCGACTGGGTTGGGACGATGAAACGCGAAACGCACCGGCGCTTGCAGAGCGCGCGGAAAAATCCGGCGTGAAGGCCATCACGGTGCATGGCCGCACGCGCCAGCAATTCTACAAGGGCGCCAGCAATTGGCGTGCAGTGGCAGAGGTGAAAGCGGCGACGCGTTTGCCCGTCATCGTCAATGGCGATGTGGTGGACGCGGCTTCGGCGCGCGAAGCCTTGAAACAATCCGGCGCCGATGCGGTGATGGTCGGGCGCGGCGCTTGCGGCAGGCCGTGGATTGCATCCGCGATTGAGCAAGCTTTGCAAACCGGTGAGGCCATGCGCGAACCCGGTCTCGCCGAGCGTCTGGAAATTGCGCTCGAACATTTTCGCGACACGCTGCGTTTTTATGGCGATGCATTCGGCTTGAAAATCTTTCGCAAGCATTTGGGTTGGTATGTCGAAACTGGTGCGAGGTCCGCCTGCGAGCAAGCGCGACGCGCGGCAAGATCGCATCTCTGCCGTCTCGATCAACCTGCGCAAGTGGAAGCCGCATTGATCGCCCTATGGGAGGAAACATTGGATGACGAAGGACGAATTGACCGCATGGGCGCTGGCCAATGGCTGGCAAATGATCGGCGGCTTCCCGAGTCTTACCAAGCCGTCTCAGCCTGACACCGCAATCGTACGCCTGGTGCTGAAGGCCACGGTGGCTAGCCTGGAAATCAAGAAGCCGGCCGGAAAATGGGAAAAGATTTCGGGCGAACCCTATTCCAAAATCGTGGCCGATCCCGATACGGGAATGCCCGGCGGGCTTGGGTTTTCCACCATTTCCGGCCTGACCATGCTGATGCGGGACAACAAGGACCGTATGGTTTTCGCCAAATTAAAAGGCCGGCCCTGACAAATTGAAATAATCTCTCGCCTTTTCCATAACGCGGCAGCATCGCTTGCCCATTAGCATGCCCCGATTGCTGACGGTGAAATGGGCCATGGGGCATAGCGCAACTGGATTTGCCAAAAGGCCGGCCGCGAAAGCGAACCGCGGGCGCGACTCTGCGCTGGCGATTGCGGAGGCCGACGTGCCCGTGGTGCTGCGCGCCATTCCGCTCAAGCTTGCACCATTGGTGTCCATCTATAAGGGGCGTGGGAAGTTGTCGCTTCGGGTGGAGCGCATGCCTTTGCTGTCGCGGCTCTCCGCGGGCCGCAACAATGGCGACAACACATGGTCGCTGGCACTCGATGAATTGGAAGATCTCGCATTCCTGCTGCCGGAAGGCATGGACCACCGCCATGTTCTGGCGATCCGGATCGTTGCCTTCGACGGCGTTGCAGCGTCCACGCTTGCGGTGCTTGATTTTCCAGTCGTCGCCGATCTGGAGGAGGAGACGGATGCAGATGACGATGCGCAAACTCACCATTTGCAAGATGAACTGGCGAAACTGAAAGCGGTTCTTGCCGCGCGCGATTCCGAATTGGTGGAAACGCGGCGAAAGGCGGAACAGAATTCACGCGCCGCCCAGCCGGATATGCGCGCACAGCTCGCGGAAGAACGCCAGCGCTGGCAGCGCGATGCGGACGCCGCACTTGCAAAAGCACAAGCGGAATGGAACGCCAGCGAAGCGGCAAGGCTTGCCGCTGCCGAAGCGCATTGGCGCAAACAGCTTGCCGATGCGGCGGCGCGATGCGAACGCGCTGAAACCGCATTGGCGCAGACGCGGTCTGTAGCTGCTTCAGTTCAGACAGATGAAAGCGAACTCCGCCTGCGCGAGGAATTGGCGGAGGCGCAATCGGCCTTGGCGGAGCGGGAGACGGCGCTGGAGCAGTTGCGCCTGAGCGCCGAGCAGACCCAGCAGCGTTTGCGGCAGGAATTCAAAACCGCACTTTCCCGAGCCCATTCAGACTGGAAAGCCGGTGAAACTGCCCGGCTTGCCGCGGCCGAAGCACTAAGCCATGCCGACAGCAAGGCCGGCGAGGCTGCGCGGCTTGCCACAGCGGAAGCCAATTGGCGCAAACAATCCGAAAGCGCGATTGCGGAACTAACCGCGCGCTGCGAACGCGCCGAGGCGGCGCTGGCGAATGCGCGCGCTCAATCTGCAGCACCCGATCCGCGCGACGGCGAACTTCAGAATTTGCGCGCGGAACTCGCGGTCGCACAGGCCGCCTTGGCGGAGCGCAAGGCCACGCTGGCGCAAACGCGCGTTGCCGCCGAGCAAACGCAGGAACGTCTGCGGCAGGAGCACGAAACCGCGCTTGCAGAAATGACCGCCCGCTGCGAGCGCGCCGAAATTGCGCTGGCAGCCGCGCGCGCTCAATCCGCCGCGCCCGATCCGCGCGACGGCGAACTTCAGGATTTGCGGGCCGAGCTTGCGGTGTCGCAGGCCGCACTGGCAGAGCGCAAGGCGTTGCTAGCACAAACGCGCGTCGCCGCCGACGAAACGCAGGACCGTCTGCGGCGCGAGCATGAAACTGCGCTTGCAAAAGCCAAAGCGGATTGGGCGGGCGCCGAGGCCGCGCGATTTTCCGCCGCCGAAGAAAACTGGCGCAATCAATCGGCGCGCACCCTGGTCGATGCGACGGCGCGTTTCGAAAAAGCCGAGACAGCACTCGCCGAGTTGCGCGCGGCACATGAAGATCTGCGTGCGCGCGGCCAGCGCGAATTGGAAGCGGCCCTTTCACAGGCAAAAGCCAATTGGAAGGCAAGCGAAGCTCCTCGCCTTTCCGCGGCGGAAATGAACTGGCGCCAGCAATTGGACGATGCCAGAGAGCGCTACGAAACGGCCGAGGCCGCGCTGGCGCAGTTGCGCGTCAAGATGGATGCCGCGCGCCTTCACACCGGCGAGTCGAAAATCGGACATCTGCAGGCAGAAATCGCCGCGTTGCAGGCAACGCTCGCCGGGCGCGATGCGGAACTCGCCGAAGCGCGCTCCGCCATTGCCACGCGCGGGCAGCCGGAACCCAGAATCGTCATCCAGCAGGATCGCGCGCGCCTTGTTGACGATCCCGAACCGCCGAAGCGCAGCCATCTGATGCGCGATGCGATTATCGCGGCAGCTTTGGCGGCAATGGCGATTGTGTTCTATCCCACTCTCGAAGGTTTCATTCCCGAAGAGTGGCAGTCGAGTATTTTTGGACAGCCGGAAGCGGCACCTCTGCCGCCGCCTGCACCGGCGCCGCCGCGCGTCGTTGAGCAGCACATGGCAGTCATCGTTCACAACGGAAATGTGCGCGCGGAGCCTTCCAAAGAAGCAGCCATCGTTTCGACATTGCAACGCGGCCTCAAAATCGCAATCGTCGAACAACGCGGAAACTGGACAAGCGTTCAGGTGGCAGGCAAGGACGGCAAGTCCCAACAAGGCTGGGTGTATAGCTCGCTCCTGAAAACCGAGGACGCCAGCAGCACTCCTCCCCCGGCAAAAAGCAAATAGCGCGCGGCGCAATCTGCCAGAACAATAATCCGGCCGCTAAGCGACTGCCCGAACAGGTTCCTCGGCAGGCGTTGCCGCGCGTTGCGGCGATGAGAATTCCATCGTGCCGTCATCGACCTTGCCAAAGCGCAGCGTGACCAGATCGAGCGCGTAATTCTGGTAGAGCTTCCAGGGTTTTTTCGAACCCTGCTTGGGCAGAACGTCTGCGGCGCGTTGAATATAGCCCGACGAGAAATCGAACCACGGTTCCTCATGAATGGAGGGATCGCGTTGCCGCGGCGTGCATTGCTTGTAACCGTGCGCGTCCATGTAATTGAGCATGCGGCAAACATATTCGCAGGTCAGATCGCATTTCAGCGTCCACGACGCATTGGTGTAGCCGAATGCTGAAGCCAGGTTCGGCACATCGCTGAACATCATGCCCTTATAGGACATGGTTTTTGCGATATTGACCGGCGCTCCATCCACGTTCACCTGCATGCCGCCGAGAAGTTCCAGTTTCAGTCCCGTCGCCGTGACGATGATGTCGGCTTCCAGTTCCTTGCCGGATTTGAGTTTGATTCCCTTCGGCGTGAAGCTTTCGATTTGATCGGTGACGACCGAGGATTTTCCGCTTTTAATCGACTGGAAAAGGTCGCTGTCCGGCACCAGGCAAAGCCGCTGCTCCCACGGATTGTAGTTCGGCGTGAAATGGGTCGCGATGTCGTAATCGGGGCCGAGTTCCTGGCGCACCATATCGAGCAGGAATTTCTTCATCTTCTCAGGGCGCTTGCGCGCGAGCCGGAAGGTGAACATCTGCAGCAGCACCATGCGCCAGCGCGCAATGCCGTAAGCGAGCTTGGCCGGCAGGTTGCGGCGCAGCCAGTTCGCGAACGCGTCTTCGCCGGGGCGCGACACGACGTAAGTGGGCGAGCGCTGCAGCATGGTGACGTGCGCCGCGTCCTTCGCCATTTCCGGCACCAGTGTCACCGCGGTCGCGCCGCTGCCGATGATCACCACGCGTTTATTTTTGTAGTCGAGATCTTCCGGCCATTTCTGCGGATGCACGATGCGCCCCGCAAAACTTTCGCTGCCCGCAAATTCCGGCGTATAGCCGCCCGCATAGCTGTAATAACCGCTGCACATGAAAAGGAAATTGCAGGTGAAGCGGACAATTTCCTTCTGCGGCCCGCGTTCGGCTTCCACCGTCCAGCGCGCATCGGCCGACGACCACGAAGCGCGCTTCACCTGATGGTGGAAGCGGATATTCCGGTCGATGCCGTTTTGCGATGCCGTCTCGCACACATAATTGCGGATGGAGGGTCCATCGGCGATCGCCTTGGCCTCACGCCACGGCTTGAAGGAATAGCCCAGCGTGTACATGTCGGAATCCGAGCGGATGCCGGGATAGCGGAACAAATCCCATGTGCCGCCGATGGCCTCGCGGCCCTCCAGAACGACATAACTCTTCCGCGGGCAATTGGCCTGCAGATGATAAGCAGCCCCAATGCCGGAAAGCCCCGCACCCACAATCACCACGTCAAAATGCTGCGCCATTCCTGAGCCTCGGCCTGATCGGGACCAGTTTTAAGCGCAATGCGGAGAAATGACAATATGTCAGTTCTGGCGCAAAACCCAGGATTTCGTGGTTTTTCTAAACTGCCGTCTGCGACGGAACGGCGTCGAAGGCGAGCGTCACGCGCGGCTGCGCGGAGCGGAATGGCACCGTACCGTGCCACATATAAGACGGGAACAGCACGAGGCGCCCGGGCGCGGGCTGAACCACGCGCCGGATCGGATCCTTGAAACCTGCATCGAAAGAAGGCTCACCGAATTTTATCCAACCCTGCGTCTCGCGCTCGTCGGCAACGGCGTCGGGCAATGCCACATAATAGGCGGAGCTGATCCAGCCGCGCGGATGAACGTGGTTGGTGTGATAGCCGCAATCGTTAAGCCGCGTGGACCATGAGCCCCAATATTGAAAGCCGTCGCCGCGGCGGCGGAACAGAGGGTGTTCCACATCGGATTTCATGCCGGCGATATAATCGCCAACCGCCGCATCGATGCGTTCCTTCAACTGCTCGACCAGTTCATGGCCCGCGCCGAACAGTGAGCCCGATGTCTTGGTTCCCAGCCGCGAGGTCTGGTTGATGTGTTCGCGCGAATCCAGATGCAGCAGCGCAAGTTCGGCGGCGAGTTCGCGGTTGAAGCTCGCCATATCGGAGAAACCGCGCGGCGCTTCCAGATCGAAAACTCGCACCAGTTGCTCGTAATCGTTCAGTGCGTGTTCGCGCTCATCGCCTGTCTGGCGCAAGGCCGTGCCCCATAAGGCGAGCGCCGTCTGATTGTAAGGTTGGCGCCGTAGCGCCTCTTGCGCGACGGCAAGCGCTCTTTCGGGATCGCCGGAGCGCGACAGACATTCCGCAAAATTGCAGCGCGCTTCCACATGATCCGGTAAAATTTCGAGAACGCGCTCGAATTCGCGCGCGGCCTCCGTATAGCGGCCAAGCCGCGTCAGCGTAGAACCCAAGCCGTCGCGTGCGCCGGGATTGTCCTGCACAACCGCCAGTGAGCGTTCATAGGCCTCGCGCGCTTCTTCGTAGCGGTCGGACAGGAACAGGAACCTCGCCTTCTCCGTCGGCAATTGTGCGCTGTCGGGACGCGCGCCCATCGCGACATCATAGGACGACAGAAAATCTTCCCGCCCCAGCCGATAGAGAAGTTGCGTGAGGCTGGTGTGCGCTTTCATATCCAGCGGATCGCGCGCGAGAGCTTCGCGATAGGATGATTCCGATTCCGCGAAGCGCCCCATCGATTGCAGCGTGTTGGCGCGATTGTATGCGGCGCGCGGCAATCCGGGCGCGCGAGCCTGAAGATCGTCGAACACCGCAAGCGCTTCGGCGTAACGGCGCTGTTCGCTGATCGCGATGGCCAGATTGTGCTCCAGTATTGTAAACGCCTGCGGGTCCTTCTGCGCCTGCATCAATCCCGTGCGCGCAACGGTTTCCGCTTCCTTGGCGCGCCCCAGAATAATCAGCGTGGCGCTCAGCGCCTGCTTGGCGGCCAGAAGATTGGGCTGCAGTCGCAGCACCTGCCGATACGCTTTCTCGGCCGCGGCGTAATCCTCCTTCCGCGACAGGGCGAGGCCTAGATCGAGATAGGCATGAAAGAAATTCGGCTTGAGGCGGATGGCTTCGTGAAAACTGGGCAGCGCCTCGTCGAGGCGGTCCATCAGAACCAGAAGCTGGCCGAGATGATAATGAAGTTCGGCCCGGCCGGGACCAGCCGCCAGCGCCTTGCGATAAAAAACTTCGGCTTCGGCGAATCTGTTTTGCACGCGACGCATCTGGCCGTAGAGGTGCAGCGTATCGCAATTGTTTTCTTCCCGCGCCAGAGTGAAATCCAGCAGCCTTTCGGCCTCCTGAAAATCGTTGCGCTGCAAATGCGCAAGCGTCTGCTGCAGGAGCGTGTGGATTTGCAATTCGCCGGATGCGGACATGATTATCCAACCAGATGTTTCAGATCGTCTGTCAGATAGCCGAAACGCTGCATCTGGACGTGATGCACCGAGACGATCTGGCGGACCTGGCGGCGGGTGAGCTTGTCCTGCCATTCGCCGGATTTGCCGGAGCGGAAGAAGCGTTCGGCCTTGTCGGGCTTTTCGCGGAAACCGGCTTCGTCTTCCTGCTTTTTCAAAACTTCGAAAGAGGAGCGGTCGATAGCAAGCTGAAGCTGGTCGGGCTTGGGATTGAGCAGAAGATGCCGCGCCAGCCCGCCGAAAATCTGCACCGGATCGGCCAGCATATTTTCATAGCGCATGACATAGATGCCGCGATGGGCCTTGCGCGTCCAGCTTTCGACATGCTGGCTCCATGAGCCGTAAATCTCGTGAACGTTCTTCTCGCCGATGGCGGTTTCAAGCCCGCGGGTTTCCATCATCCTGATGGCATCATCGATGGTGCCGCTGATGTGATTGGCCAGCGAGATCGCGACATCGAGCGGATTGCGCACGATATAGACAGCCCCTGCCGTCACCGCGAGATTGATCGCCGGCACGCCGCGGTCCATCACCAGGCAATGATGGGTCTTGACCATGGCAAGCCCGTCGGTGCTTTCGGCGATCATTTCCTGCACCTTGGGGCGCACCGCGGCGATTTCCTCGCGCGTGCTTTCGGTGACGGGCTTTTCCAGAAATTTCTCATAAGCCTTCGCCGAAATCTCCCAGAAGGTGAATTCGTTCATCGCGTTGATGTCCTGCTCGGACTCATCGCGGCCTTCCAGGATGTTGAGCAGATTGTGCAGGAAATTGCGGGTCCAGGTGTTGCCGGATTTGGGATAGGACGCGAGCCACAATATGCCCGTGACCTCGTTCTTCTTTTCAGGCTCCGGCGCATCCGCCTCGCCCGTCACGCCCGATTCCGGTTCATTGGGTGCATACATGCCAGCAACCCCATAAAATTGGCGCCCCCAAGGGGAATCGAACCCCTGTTTCAGCCTTGAGAGGGCCGCGTCCTGACCGCTAGACGATGGGGGCCAGCGGTGAGGGCTTATACCTTTGCGCCCTGCGCGCGGGCAAGGCAGACAGGGGCGAAGGCTCCGCTGCGGAAAATGTGAGCGGAAAGCCGGGCTTCGGCGCCCGGCTCGATCGCGGCAATGAGCCAGAGGAAATCCTCCTCGAAGGCGTTTTCCAGATCGATCGCGGAGGGTTCTGCGCGTCCGTTGGGATGGGAATGATAGCAGCCGATGATCGCGCGCCCGGCTTCGCGCGCGGCACGCATCACGCGGATCTGCTCGGCAGGATCGATTGCGAAACGGTCCGGCGCATCCGCCAGATTGCTGGTGGGATGGATGGCGGTGGCGTGCGCCGACTGGCCTTTGCGCGTGCCCTCGATGAGGCCGCAGCATTCTTTCGGGAAAGCGGCGCGCGCTTCGGCCGCGATCCGGTCGCGCAGTTCCTTTGCAAGATGCAGCGTTGCGATCATCTCGGCGCGGGCTTCACCTGCCCGATCAATCGCCCAGTTGCCGTGTCGATGATGTCGATTTCATCGCCGGCGGAGGAGCGCACGCGCAAGATCAGCCGCGTCTCGGTCACATCGGTGGAGACGATCTTGGCACCGGGGGCCAGCGTGAAGCTCGCGGGCGCACTTGACGCCTGCCCCGGCCCGTGACCTGTCATGCGCATGATGAGCCCCACCACCAGCATGATGAAGGCGAGCCCCAAGAGCACGCCAAGCAGGATGACGGCGGCCCTTGCGCCGCGGTAGCTTGGGCTCGATTTGTAATCCTCATTGGCAGGCGTGGGCGTGACATCGGACAAGGACAATTCCTCCGTAGACGGATCGTCTCGGATCGCCGCGGTCGCTGCCGATCAGGGCGGCGTGCGGCTGGACCGCTTTCTCGCCTTCACCCTGCCCGAGATCAGCCGCTCGCGTCTGCAGGGCCTGATCCAAACGGGCGCGGTGAGCCGCGACACAACGACGATAAGAGACGGCAATACGAGGGTCAAACCGGGGGAGGTTTACCGTATCGACATCCCCCCGCCGCTGCCCGCCAAACCGCAAGGTCAGGATATTCCGCTGAAGGTGGTCTATGAGGACACCGACCTCATCGTCATCGACAAACAGGCTGGGCTGGTGGTGCATCCGGCAGCGGGCAATCTCGACGGCACGCTCGTCAACGCGCTGATCGCCCATTGCGGGACATCGCTTGCGGGTGTCGGCGGCGAGGCGCGGCCGGGCATCGTGCACCGGCTCGACAAGGATACGAGCGGGCTGTTGGTGGCAGCGAAGAACGAGCGCGCCATGTCGAGCCTCGGCAAGCAATTCGCCAAACATACCATCGAGCGCGCCTATCATGCCGTGGTGTGGGGAAGCCCGCGGCTGGGCGACGGCGTGATCGATACGCAGATCGGGCGCAATCCCTTCGACCGCAAGCGCATGGGCGTGCTGCGCGGCGGCGGCAAGAATGCGCGCACGCGCTATCGCGTCATCGAACGCTTCGGGGATCCCGCGCGGCCCTTCGCAAGCCTTATCGAATGCCGGTTGGAAACCGGGCGCACGCATCAAATCCGCGTGCATCTGACCCATCTGGGCCACCCGCTGATCGGCGATCCCTCTTATGGTAAAGCCCGCCAGCCGCCGCGCGCAAAAACCGATGCGGAGGTGCAAGCCTTTGCCGCGGCGGCCAATTTCCCGCGGCAGGCGCTGCATGCTTATATTCTGGGCTTCCAGCACCCTTCCACACATAAAACGATGCGGTTTGAATCGCCCTGGCCGACTGACTTATCCGCGCTGATCGCAGCCCTGCGCGGCTTGCAGATTTCCCAATCGTAACTACGTGTTGTCCCATATTCGGGTCACATTTGGGGGCCATCCTTATCCAACAGGGGTTTCGCGCGTTGTATATTCGGTGAGGGACGCGTTGTTGGATAGATAAAGGGGATATGAAATGAGCAGCCGCGGACTTCCAGCCCTTCAAGGCGAAGGTGGGCTCTCGCGCTATCTGAGCGAAATCCGCAAATTTCCGCTGTTGCAGCCGGAAGAGGAATACATGCTGGCCAAAGCCTGGCGAGAGCATGAGGACCCCGACGCTGCACGCAAGCTCGTCACCTCGCATTTGCGCCTCGTGGCCAAGATCGCCATGGGCTATCGCGGCTACGGTCTGCCAGTTTCCGAGATCGTGGCGGAAGGCAATGTCGGGTTGATGCAGGCGGTCAAGCGCTTCGAGCCCGACCGCGGATTTCGTCTGGCCACTTACGCCATGTGGTGGATTCGCGCGGCGATCCAGGAATATATCCTGCGCTCGTGGAGCCTGGTGAAAATGGGCACCACGGCGGCGCAGAAGAAACTCTTCTTCAATCTGCGCAAGGCGAAAACCAAGATCAATGCGCTGGAGGAAGGCGATCTCAGCCCCGAGCATCTCGCCGATATCGCAACCAAACTCGGCGTTTCGGAAACCGAAGTCGTGAACATGAACCGCCGGCTGTCGGCGCCGGATTCCTCGCTGAATGCGCCGCTCAAATCCGAAGGCGAATCCGAATGGCAGGATTGGCTGGTCGACGACACGCTCGATCAGGAAACCCGCATGGCGGAAACCGAAGAACTCGGCGAGCGGAAAGAGTTGCTCTCGGCAGCACTGGGCGAATTGACCGAGCGCGAACGCGAAATCCTCGCCGCGCGCCGCCTGCAGGACGAACCGGCCACGCTGGAAGAGCTCTCGCAGAGATATGGCGTGAGCCGCGAACGCGTGCGCCAGATCGAAGTGCGCGCCTTCGACAAGCTGCAACAGCAGATGAAGCGCGCGCTCGGCGAAAAACGAAGCCATATGCAGACGGCGGCGCATTAGCTTCTTCACCTCCCCCTTTGTGGGGAGGTCGAATTGTTTGAGCGCAGCGAAAACAATTCGGTTGGGGGCGGTGTTGACGGATAGCACTCGCTTTCACCACCGTCCCCCACCCGACGTGCTCGCTTCGCTGCGCGCGTCGACCTCCCCACAAAGGGGGAGGTGAGTGTGCGTGCGTGCATCATCGCGCCGCAATTGACGCCGCAAACAGGAATCTCTATATCCGCCGTGGGCCACGCCTCCCCAACGAGGTGCGATCATTCTGAAAGGAATGAACATGACCGGGAATCGTCCGGCCGTGCGACCCGCACGGCCTTTTTTTTCGTCCGGACCTTGCGCCAAACGGCCGGGTTGGACGCCTGACGCGCTCAAGGGCGCGTTGCTGGGGCGCTCGCATCGCGCAAAGCCCGGCAAAGCCAAGCTCAAGGAAGCCATCGACCGCACCAAAAAAGTGCTTGGCATTCCCGCCGATTATCGCGTGGGGATTGTGCCGGCATCGGACACGGGTGCCGTTGAAATGGCGATGTGGTCGATGCTGGGTCCGCGGCCCGTCGATTGTCTCGCATGGGAAAGTTTTGGCGAGGATTGGGTGACGGATACCGTCAAGCAATTGAAGCTCAAGGACGCGCGCGTGCTGAAGGCAGGCTACGGCGCGCTCCCCGATCTGTCGCAAGTCGATCCCACGCATGATGTCGTGTTCCTCTGGAACGGAACGACGAGCGGCGTGCGCGTGCCGAACGGCGACTGGATTTCCGCCAACCGCGAAGGCATCACCATTTGCGACGCCACAAGCGCTGCGTTCGCAATGGATCTGCCGTGGGACAAGCTCGATGTCGTGACATTCTCATGGCAGAAGGTGCTCGGCGGCGAAGCGGCGCACGGAATGCTCGTGCTTTCGCCGCGAGCCGTTGCGCGGCTTGAATCCTATTCCCCGCCTTGGCCCATGCCGAAAATTTTCCGCATGACCAAGAGCGGAAAGCTGAACGAAGGCATCTTCGAAGGCGAAACGATCAACACGCCGTCGATGCTGGCGCTGGAAGATTATCTCGATGCGCTGAATTGGGCCGAAAGTGTTGGCGGCTTGAAAGGCCTGATCGGCCGCGCCGATGCCAACACCGCGGTGCTTGCGCGCTGGATGAAGGAATGCGGCTGGGCCGATTTCCTCGCCAGCGATGCGAAGATTCGCTCCAACACCAGCGTGTGCTTGAAGATCATCGATCCATGGTTCGCGGGGCTTGGCGAAGAAGCACAAGCCGAAGCCGCGAAGAAGATCGCGAGCCTGCTCGATAAAGAAGGCGTCGCTCTCGACATCGCTGCATACAGAAGCGCGCCTCCGGGCCTGCGCATCTGGTGCGGCGCCACTGTCGATACCGCCGATCTCGAAGCACTGACGCCATGGCTCGATTGGGCCTGGGCGCAGGTGAAAAACGGATGACACTCATTCCCCCTCTCCCCCACCGGGGGGAGAGGGTTGGGGTGAGGGGGTGTATCCGCAAGGTTTCAATCTCAAAGGGTTTGGGAATTGCCGATGCTGATCTGCATCGCAGGATGCGAGTGAAACTGCAGCTATCGCGCTCTGCACCGGCACCCCCTCACCCTGCCCTCTCCCCCTGAGGGGGAGAGGGAAATAGTTTTGCTTCTCTCTGATGGAGAATGTCATGCCCAAGGTTCTGATCGCCGACAAACTCTCGCCCGCAGCCGTTGCCATCTTCAAGGAGCGCGGCGTCGAAGCCGATTCCATCACCGGATTGAGCAAGGAAGAATTGCTCAAAATCGTGGATCAATATGACGGCATCGCCATCCGCTCGGCCACGAAGATCACGGCCGACGTCATCAAGGCCGCGAAGAAACTGAAAGTCGTGGGCCGCGCCGGTATCGGCGTCGATAACGTCGATATTCCCGCCGCCACCGCCGCGGGCGTGATCGTGATGAACACGCCGTTCGGCAATTCCATCACCACCGCCGAACATGCGGTCGCCCTGATGATGGCGCTGGCGCGCGATCTACCTGCCGCGAACGCTTCCACACAGGCGGGCAAATGGGAAAAGAACCGGTTCATGGGCACCGAGCTTTACGGCAAGACGCTGGGGTTGATCGGCGCCGGAAACATCGGCTCGATCGTTGCCGACCGCGCCAAGGGCCTGAAGATGAAAGTGGTCGCGTTCGATCCCTATCTCTCGGCCGAACGCGCCACCGATATGGGCGTCGAGAAAGTGGAACTGAACGATCTGCTCGCGCGCGCCGATTTCATCACGCTGCATACGCCGCTCACCAACGACACGCGCAACATCATCTCCGCAGACGCCATCACCAAAATGAAAAAGGGCGCGCGCGTGATCAATTGCGCACGCGGCGGATTGGTGGATGAAGCGGCGTTGAAAGCCGCACTCGATTCCGGGCATCTGGCGGGTGCCGCACTCGACGTGTTCGAAGAAGAACCCGCGAAAGCCAATGTATTGTTCGGCAATGAGAAAGTGATCGCGACCCCGCATCTGGGCGCCTCCACCGCCGAAGCGCAGGAGAATGTGGCGCTGCAGGTGGCCGAACAGATCGCGGATTATCTGCTCACCGGCGCCATCGTGAACGCGCTCAACATGCCATCCATCAGCGCGCAGGAAGCGCAGAAGGTGCGCCCCTGGATCACGCTCGCCGAAAAGCTCGGCGCGTTCGTCGGCCAGCTCACCGACACGAGCCTGCAATCGGTGGAGATCATCTATGAAGGCACGGCATCGGAGCTCAATCAGCGCGCGCTGACGCAAGCTGCGCTGATGGGCCTGCTCAAGCCCACGCTCTCGGAAGTGAACATGGTCAACGCGCCGGTGGTCGCCAAGGAACGCGGCATCAAGGTGAGCGAAACCCGCCGCGGCCAGCAGGGCGCCTATGAAGGCTATATCAAGATCACGGCCGCGCTCGACGGCGGCTCGACGCGCCGGGTTGCGGGCACCGTGTTCTCCGACGGGCGGCCGCGGCTGATCCAGGTGAAGGACATCAACCTCGACGCCGAATTCGCGCCGCGCATGATCTACGTCATCAATGAGGACAAGCCCGGCTTCATCGGCAAGCTCGGCACCATTCTGGGCGACGCGAAAGTGAACATCGCGTCATTCGCGCTCGGCCGTTCGGCGCCGGGCGAGGACGCCATCGCGCTGGTGGAGGTGGATGGTGTGGTACCGGAGTCCGCCGTCGCGGAAATCCGCAAATTGCCGGTGGTCAAGCTCGCCAAGGTGCTTGCATTCTGACGCCATCTGCCCAAGTTAGAGGCGGTTAATCGAGGCGTGGGATGTCGCCGCAGATCGCCTTTTATCTTGCATGGCTGCTGTTTGCTGTCTCATGGGTCGGCGGCGCCTTTTGGGCTGGCCGGGCGGTGGCGCGGCCGGGCTTCATTCGCGAAATCCCCTATCGGTTGATTTCTCTCGCCGGTTTCGTGCTTCTGTTCGATGTATACGATCCGCCCTTCTTTCCAGTGCGTCCGCTCTGGCGGCTGGATCGAAGCTGGGCCTGGGTGCTGGTGATCCTGACGATTGCGGGCTTTGCCTTTTGCTGGTGGGCGCGTGTGCATCTGGGCAGGCTGTGGTCGGGCTGGGTCACGACGAAAGAAGATCACCACATCGTCGAGACGGGGCCATACGCATATGTGCGCCATCCCATCTATACCGGCCTCATTCTTGCGGCGGGGGCGACCGCCATCGCCACGGGCACGGCGACGGCGATTGTGGGCGCGATCGTGCTCGGCATCGGTTACTGGCTGAAGGCGAAGCTGGAAGAGCAATTCCTGCACAAGCAATTGGGCGCGGAATACGATGCCTATCGCCGCAAAGTTGCGATGCTGGTGCCCTTCGGGCCGAAATAGATGTCGCCGGAGCGCGCACTCTATTGGCTCTGGGGCGTGTGGTACGCCTCTTGGCTGATATCTCTTTTCTGGGCTGGGAAGCCGTCCGCGGGTCCCCGGTTTTATGTGCATTTCGTCTATCAATTCGCGACCATGGCGGGCGTCGTCCTGCTCTTTGCGCCGTGGGTCGTCCCCTTCGTGTCCTTCCGGCTCTGGACGGCCAGCAACGCACTCGGCTGGTTGCTGTTCGGACTGACTGCACTCGCCTTTGTGTTCTGCTGGTGGGCGCGGCTCACCATGGGACGCTTGTGGTCGGGCCTCGTCTCGCGGCTGGAGGATCACCGAATCATCGACACCGGGCCGTTCGGCATTGTGCGCCATCCCATCTATAGCGGCGTCATCTTCGCTGCGTTTCTGCTGGCTGCAGAACTGGGCACGGTGCAGGCGCTCGCCGGGGCCGTACTGTTCCTGATCGCGTTCTGGCTCAAAGCCCGGGTGGAGGAGGATTTCCTGCGCAACGAGTTGGGGCCGCAGGCTTATGACGCCTATC
The DNA here is from genome assembly GCA_035944195.1 of Rhizomicrobium sp. Classification (GTDB taxonomy): domain Bacteria; phylum Pseudomonadota; class Alphaproteobacteria; order Micropepsales; family Micropepsaceae; genus Rhizomicrobium. The sequence goes on from DASZBL010000013.1 coordinate 40,776, forward strand.
GCCGCAGAGTGCCCATGCTGGTGCCGTTTGGCCCGAAAAGCGCCTGACGCGGTGCCTCTGAATCGCCTATAAGTGGTCACCGTGCCCCGGCGAACCCGCTCACGGGGACAACACATAATCCGGGTACGGAACAATGGCGAATGTGGCCGTGATCGGCGCTCAATGGGGCGACGAGGGCAAAGGCAAGATTGTGGATTGGCTGTGCGCGCGCGCCGATGTGGTTGTGCGTTTCCAGGGCGGCCACAATGCGGGGCACACACTCGTCATCGACGGCGTCACCTATAAATTGAGCCTGCTGCCTTCGGGCGTCGTGCGCACCGGCAAGCTTGCCGTGATCGGCAATGGCGTGGTGGTCGATCCCTGGGCGTTTCTTTCCGAGATTGAAAAACTCAAGGCGCAGGGCGTGAACGTGACGCCGGAAAATCTGCTGCTCGCGGAAAATGCGTGCCTGATCCTGCCCCTGCATCGTGAGCTGGACGAACAACGCGAAACCGCCAACAGCGTGACGCGGCTGGGCACCACCAAACGCGGCATCGGACCTGCTTACGAAGACAAGGTCGGGCGGCGCGCATTGCGCGTGGTCGATCTCAAGGATCACGCCTCGCTGCCGATGAAGATCGAGCGGCTACTCGCCCATCACAATGCGCTTCGCCGCGGCATGGGTGCGGAAGAAATCGACGCAGCACCTCTGCTTGCATCGCTCAAGGAAATCGCGCCGAAGATTTTGCCGTTCGCAGGATCGGCATGGCGCAAGCTCGATGAATGCCGCCGCGCGGGTCAGCGCATTCTGTTCGAAGGCGCGCAGGCCGTGTTGCTCGACATCGATCACGGCACGTACCCTTATGTCACCTCATCGAACACGGTTGCAGGACAAGCCGCCGCCGGAGCAGGCGTTTCTCCGCGCGATATCGGCTATGTGCTCGGCATCGTGAAGGCCTACACCACGCGCGTCGGCGAAGGCCCGTTCCCCACCGAACTCACTGACGCCACCGGCGAAATGCTCGGCCAGCGCGGCGCGGAATTCGGCACCGTCACGGGACGCAAGCGCCGCTGCGGCTGGTTCGATGCGGTGCTGGTGCGCCAGACCGTGATCACCGGCGGCGTGGACGGCATCGCACTCACCAAGCTCGACGTGCTGGACGGTTTCAGAGAAATCAAGCTCTGCACCGGCTACAAACTCGACGGGCGCGAGATCGATTATCTTCCCGCTGACGCAACGGAACAGGCGCGCTGTATTCCCGTCTACGAAACCATCGAGGGCTGGAGCGGCTCGACCCATGGCGCGCGCAGCTGGGCGGATTTGCCCGCGGCGGCGGTGAAATATGTGCGCCGCGTCGAAGAATTGATCGGCGCGCCGGTGGCGCTGCTTTCCACCAGCCCGGAGCGCGAAGACACGATCCTGGTGCGCGACCCGTTTGTGGATCGCTAGCCTCTTGCATGCGGGGCGCTAATCCCGGCACCCTTGGGGCGAACCGCTATCCGAGGAAACCATGATCAAAACCCGTTTCACCGAAATGTTCGGCGTCGAGGCGCCTATCACTTGCGGCGGCATGACCCGTGTGGGCAAGGCGGAGTTGATCGCCGCCGTCGCCAACGCCGGCGCGCTCGGCTTCATCACGGCGCATTCGGCCGGCAAGCCCGAAGACCTTGCCAAGGAATTGAAACGCTGCCGCGACATGACCGACAAGCCCTTCGGCGTAAACCTCACGATCCTGCCGTCGATCACACCCATTCCTTATGACGAATACCGCGAGGCGATCATCGAAGGCGGCGTGCGCATCGTGGAAACCGCGGGCAACAATCCGCAGCCGCATCTGCCGCGTTTCAAGGAAGCCGGTGTGAAGGTCATCCACAAATGCACCAGCGTGCGCCATGCAGTGAAGGCGCAGAGCATCGGCGTGGATTGCGTCTCCATCGACGGGCTCGAATGCGCAGGCCATCCCGGCGAGGATGATGTGGGCGGGCTGGTGTTGTTCGCAGCGACGGCCGACAAAGTGACGATCCCGATCATCGGCTCCGGCGGCATTGCGGATGCGCGCGGACTGGTGGCCGCACTCGCGCTCGGCTGCGACGGCGTGAACATGGGCACGCGCTTCATGGCGACGGTGGAAGCACCCATCCATCAGAATGTGAAGCAGGCGATTGTCGACAATGACGAGCGCGGCACCAATCTCATCTTCCGCACGCTGCACAACACCGCGCGCGTGGCGAAGAACGCGATCAGCGACGAAGTCGTCGCCATCGAGAAGCGCGGCAATGCGACGTTCGCGGATGTGAAAGAACTTGTTGCGGGCGTGCGCGGCGCAACCGTCCTCGACAAGGGCGAGATGGATGCGGGCATCTGGTCGGCGGGCCAGACGCAAGGGCTCATCCACGATATTCCGACCTGCAAGGATCTCGTCGCGCGCATCATGCGCGAAGCCGAAGCGATCATTCGCAACCGGCTGGATAAGATGGTGGCGTAATATTCCCTCTCCCTCACTTCGTGGGGCGAGGGAGATTATAAAAGATTCAACGGCCCATGCCCCTTGCCCAAACCGGGCGCGGATTCGATTGCGCGCTGCACAAACTCGCGCGCGCGGCCGATGGCGAGCGGCAGCGATTGGCCTTTCGCTAATTCGCATGCAATCGCCGTTGACAGCGTGCAGCCGGTTCCATGCGTATGGCGCGTCTTAATGCGCGGGAAGGCGTAGATATCCACGCCGCGCTCCCAAACCAGCACATCGTCAATCGTGGATTTGGTGGAATGACCGCCCTTGATGAGTGCTGCCTTCGCGCCCATTTCGACCAGCTTGCGCCCTGCGCGTTCGATGTCGGCGGTGCGCACGGCGCGCATGCCGGTGAGGCGTTTTGTCTCCGGCAAATTCGGCGTGACGAGTGTCGCCATCGGCAACAGATATTTCTTGAGCGCCACGATACCGTTCTCTGCCAGCAGCGCGCGGCCGCTGGTCGAAACCATCACCGGATCGAGCACGATGGGAATCTTGCGCGCGTGTTTTTCAAGTGCTGCCGCAACCGCCTTCACAACATTCGCCGAGCCGAGCATGCCGATCTTGATTGCATCGGCGCCGATATCTTTCAAACAGGCTTCAATCTGCGCAGCGACGATTTGCGCCGGAACCGCATGAATGGCGCGCACGCTTTTGGTATCCTGCACAGTGATCGCAGTCACCGCGGTCATGGCGTAAACACCGAATGCACTCGCGGTTTTGATATCGGCCTGAAGCCCTGCGCCGCCGCTTGAATCCGATCCGGCGATGATGAGAAGGCGGGGCGTGCCCGCCATTATGCAGCGACGTCGCGAATGACGCTGGCGATCTCGCGCACCACATCGCGCACGATCTTTTCGTCTTCGCCCTCGGCCATCACGCGGATGACAGGCTCGGTGCCGGATTTGCGCACCAGCACGCGTCCCGAACCGTTCAATCGCGCTTCGCCCGCGCTGATCTGCGATTTCACGCGCGCATCTTCCAGCGGCGAGCCGTTGCGGAAGCGCACATTCTCCATCACCTGGGGCATCGGATCGAACAGATGTGCTGCCTCGCTGGCAGGCTTGCCGTCCTCGGCCAGCACCGCCAGAACCTGCAGGGCTGCGATCAATCCATCGCCTGTGGTGCAAAAGTCATTGAGAATGATATGGCCGGATTGCTCGCCGCCCACATTGAAGCCGCCCTTGTGCATTTCTTCGAGCACGTAGCGATCGCCCACGGCGGCGCGCGCCAGTTTCAATTTCATTCCGGCGAGATAGCGGTCGAGCCCGGCATTGGACATCACTGTGCCCACGACGCCGCCGCCCTTCAGATATCCCTTTTGCGACCAGGAATGCGCGATCAGCGCCAGAATCTGGTCGCCATCGAGGATGCGGCCGTTTTCATCGGCCATCATCACGCGGTCGGCATCGCCGTCGAGCGCAATGCCGAAATCGGCGCGCACTTCGCGCACTTTCTCCGACATCGCCGCCGTCGCGGTGGAGCCGCAATCCTGATTGATGTTGAAACCGTCCGGCGTGACGCCGATGGCAAAAATTTCCGCGCCCAATTCCCACAACACAGCGGGCGCCACCTTATAGGCAGCACCGTTGGCGCAATCGATGACGACGCGCATGCCGTCCAACCTCAGATGCCGCGGGAATGTGCGCTTGGCGAATTCGATGTAGCGGGCTTGCGAATCGTCGATGCGTTTGGCGCGACCGATTTTCGACGGCGAGGCAAGACCGGTTTCCAGACCGTTGTTCATCAGCGCTTCGATTTCGCGCTCGCGGTCATCGGAAAGTTTCTGGCCATCCGGCCCGAACAATTTGATGCCATTGTCGTGATAGGGATTGTGCGAAGCGGAAATCATCACGCCCAGATCGGCGCGCAGCGAGCGCGTCAGCATCGCGACGGCCGGCGTCGGCAGCGGTCCGAATTGAAATACATCCATGCCCACGGCGGTGAAGCCTGCGACCAGCGCAGGCTCGATCATGTAACCCGACAGTCGCGTATCCTTGCCGATCACCACGCGGTGGCGGTGATCGCCGCGCGTGTAAAGACGGCCGGCAGCCATACCCACTTTCATGGCGATTTCCGGCGTCATGGGGAATGTGTTGGCGAGACCACGCACGCCATCGGTCCCGAATAGTTTACGCGTCACTGCCGCCCCCTTGGATTGGCAAGCTGTCTTGAAGCCCTAACATCGAATTGTAGCAAATTGTTGCCGCCCGTGTGAGAACAAAGCATGGCCGCGAGGATTTACGTCACGGAATGGTTTCTGTCCAGCGCCCGGCCCACCAAAATGGCGTCTTTCAGGGCTCCCGGATCATGGGTGCGGATATAGTCCGCCCCCTGATGAATGGCGAAAAGCTCGGCCGCCAGCGAGGCGGGACCGGATTCCGCAGGCCCCCGACCGGTGATTTTTCGCAAGAAGGACTTGCGCGAGACCGAAACAAGCAAAGGCAGGCCAAAGGCGCGTTTCAGCTCGCCAAGGCGTCGCAGGATTGTAAACGAGGCTTCGGGGTTACTTCCCAGAAAGAAGCCCATGCCGGGATCCAGCACCAGCCTTTCGCGGGCGATACCGGCTTTCGTCAGCGCTGCTATGCGGCGTTCGAAGAAATCGCTGACGCGGGCGAATATTTCCGCAGGCGGAACATTGGCACGGGTGGCGGGGCCGCATTTCTGCACCGAATGCATGACGACAAGTTTGGCGCGTGAAGCGGCGAGTGCCGGGTACAGCGCGTCATCCGGAAAACCCTGAATGTCGTTCAGATAGTCCGCGTCTTGCGCCAGCGCCCAGCGCTGCACTTCAGGCGAAAAACTATCGATGGAAATCTTTGCGCCTTCGCGTTTCAGCGCGGCGACAACCGGCGCCATGCGCGCGATTTCCACCTCGCTCGCAACCGGCTTCGCATCGGGATTGGAAGATGCTGCACCGATATCCAGAACCTCGGCGCCATTCGCCATCAGTGCGCGCGCATGTGCGAGTGCCGCCTCGGGTGCCAGAAAGCGCCCACCATCGGAGAATGAATCCTCCGTGATATTGAGAATGCCGAAAATTTCCGGCGTCTGGCTCACCGCCCCGGCTGCGGTTCCGGGGTGATGATGCCGGGGCCGCGTGGGCGGCCTGCTGCCGGTACGCTGGGGCCGGAGCCGCGTTGCGGTTCGGGGTCCTCGTAAGGCGTGCGCACCGGCGCAATGCCCTTGATCAGCCCGATGATCTCGTCACCCGTCAGCGTCTCGTATTCGAGCAGCCCGCGCGCGACGATATGCAGTTCGTGGATGCGCGTGGTGAGAATGTCGTAGGCGCGCTGATAGCAGCTATCGACGATGCGGCGAATTTCCGAATCGATCTTCTGGGCGGTGGCTTCCGAAATGTTCTGCGTGCGCGAAACGCTGTGGCCCAGGAACACTTCTTCCTGGTTTTCGGCATAGGCGATCGGTCCCAGCGCGTCGGACATGCCGTAGCGCGTGACCATCGCACGTGCCATGCGCGTCGCCATTTCGATATCGCTGATGGCGCCGGTGGTGACTTTCTCGTGCCCGAAGATGATTTCCTCGGCAATGCGCCCGCCAAAGGCGACACACAGATCGGACAGCATCTTCTCGCGCGTGATGGAAAGCTGATCGCGTTCCGGCAGACGCATGACCATGCCCAATGCGCGGCCGCGTGGGATTATCGTGGCTTTGTGGATGGGGTCGGAGCCCAGCACATTCAGCGCCACCAATGCATGGCCGCCTTCATGATAGGCCGTGAGCTTCTTTTCTTCTTCGCTCATCACCATGGAGCGGCGTTCCGCGCCCATCATGACTTTGTCTTTGGCGTCTTCGAGTTCGGTCATTGTGACGACGCGCTTGCCGCGGCGGGCCGCCAGCAGCGCTCCTTCGTTCACCAAATTCGCGAGATCGGCGCCGGAGAATCCCGGCGTGCCGCGCGCGATGGTGCGCGGATCGACATCGGGCGCGAGCGGAACCTTGCGCAGATGCACGCGCAGGATTTTTTCGCGGCCCGCGAGATCGGGGTTCGGCACCACAACGTGACGGTCGAAACGGCCCGGGCGCAACAGCGCAGGGTCCAGCACGTCGGGACGGTTGGTCGCCGCGATCAGGATCACGCCTTCATTGGCTTCGAAGCCGTCCATCTCGACCAGCAACTGGTTCAGCGTCTGCTCGCGTTCGTCATTGCCGCCGCCGAGGCCCGCGCCGCGATGGCGTCCGACCGCGTCGATTTCGTCGATGAAGACGATGCAGGGCGCATTCTTTTTCGCCTGCTCGAACATGTCGCGCACGCGGCTGGCGCCAACGCCCACGAACATTTCCACGAAATCGGAGCCCGAGATCGTGAAGAAGGGAACATTCGCCTCGCCCGCGATGGAACGCGCCAGCAGCGTCTTGCCGGTGCCGGGAGGGCCGACCAGCAGCACGCCTTTGGGGATGCGCCCGCCAAGGCGCTGGAACTTCTGCGGATCGCGGAGGAAATCCACGATCTCTTTCAATTCTTCCTTGGCCTCGTCCACGCCGGCCACGTCTTCAAACGTCACCCGGCCCGTGCGCTCGGTGAGCAGTTTTGCGCGGCTCTTGCCGAAGCCCATCGCCTTGCCGCCGCCCGATTGCATCTGGCGCAGGAAGAAAATCCACACGCCGATGAGCAGCAGCATCGGGAACCAGTTGATGAAGATGGAAACCAGATTGAGGCTGCCGTCATCGCCTGGTTGCACATTGATGCTGACATTGTGGTCCAGCATGCGCGAGACGAGATTGGGGTCGTTCGGCGCATAGGTGGTGAAGGCCTGACCGTTGGAAAGCGTGCCCTTGATCTGGTCGCCCTGAACGGTGACCGACTTCACGACGCCCTGCATCACCTGCTGGTTGAATTCGGTGAAGCTGATGACGCTGGTATTGGGATGGCTGCCTGTGCTCTGGAACATGTTGAACAGAGCCACCAGCAACAGGGCGATGATGATCCAAAGGGCGAGATTGCGAAGATTGTTCACGAGCGTTCTTTCCTGGGCCCTTTAAGGCCATTGACCTGTCCCATAGATAGGGACGTTCATACAATGTTGCCAGCCATTAAAACGTTAAGAAATTTGCGCCGGTACGGCAATGACAACGCGCAAATCCCCTTAACGACCGCAACAGCATTGCGGGAATCGTGCCAATCGCTGGCCTTATCTGCGCCGGGGACGCGGCTTTTCTCGCGTGATCGTGAGCGAATTGACGCCAAAATGGGCATGCTGCTTTGCGGCGGGCCCAATCCGGCAGCCATGCAGGGTGCGCCCCTTGCCCGGCCCGTCTGAGATCGCTTCAAAAAGCCGCTCCAGCCGCTCAAAACGCGGCCGGTAAGGTTGGCCGGAGATTTGGCCCAGCACTGAGGCAAGGGCTCTGAGGCCGATCTCGCGCGGGGCCGCCGTCAGGGCAGCGCCATCCAGCACCGCCCCATCCGCCTCGAAGCGGCAGGCGCGGGCGAGCAATTCGGCGGTCGCCTTCTCCAGCGCCTGACGGGCGCGGGCCAGATGATTTGCTGCATCGGCGATGCGCGCGGGCGTCAGGCCGAGAGCTTCGAGTTCGGGCCAGTGTTTTCGGATTTTCACCCGCGCAAAGCGGGGATCGTCATTCATTGGGTCTTCGAGCCAATCGAGGCCCGCGTCTTTCAGAATGTTGCGCAGTGAGCCGCGCGAGACATTCAGCAGCGGGCGCACCAGCGAGAGCCCGTCAAATCCGGCAACCGGAAAGGACGCGATGGATTGCATGCCTGAAAGCCCGTCGAGCCCGCTGCCGCGCGCCAGCCGCAGCAGAAAAGTCTCGGCCTGATCCTCGATCGTATGCGCAATATAGAGCGCGGCGATCCCATGCGTGCTGCACCATTCGCCCATCAGCCGATAGCGCGCCTCGCGCGCCGCCGCTTCGATATCGGCTTTGGGTTTGGCGCCTTTCCAAGCAAACACATGGGCCTTGAGGCCCAATTCTTTCGCGATCTGTGCGACGCGCTTGGCATCTTTCGCTGAACCTGGACGCAATCCATGATCGACGGTGAGCACAATTGGCGCGGACTTCTTTTGCGCGTCTGCCCACTCAGCCAGCAGCAACATCAGCGCCAGTGAATCCCCGCCGCCCGACACCGCCACCGCACCCGGCCAGGGCGCTGCCTTCATGCATTCCGCAAAATCGAAATCAGTGGCAGGCAGCGGCTTTGCGCGCCGCACTCGCCGAATCGTTGACCGCCTTCGAAGCGTTTGGATATTTGGACGGGAGCGCTGCAAGAGTGGTGCAACCTTCTTTTTTCTGGTTCATCGCAATCAGCGATTGACCGAGTTTCAGCATGCTATCGGGACCGCGCGGCGAGGTGGGATATTTCTTGATCGTTTCGGCGAAAGCGCGCGCGGCGCCCGCATAATCCTTCTGCACATAGGCTATGTCGCCCACCCAATAGACGGCCTGCGGAGCGAGATCGTCCTGCGGATAGCTGTCGGCATAATTGCGGAAGGCGGCACTGGCTTCGTCATATTGCGCCCTGGCGAGCAGATTCATCGCGGTATCGAATTTCTTGCGCAAAGCGGGAGAACCGGCAGCCGGCGGCGGCGCTGCGGTCGCAGGCATCGTGCCCAGCACACCGCCCGAAGATGGCGGCGGCGGGGTCAGATGAATGGCGCCTTCATTGTCCGGCGCAGGCGTGACAGCGCCCGTGATGGTATTTTGCGGCGGCGGTGGGCTCGAATAGCTCTGCTGCTGGCCGCCGCAGGGAAGCGCGTTCTGATCGCCGGACTCGGGTGATGCGCCGAGTTGCTGGGCGGCGATATTGCAGAGCTTGTAGTCGAAATCCTTCTGCATCTGGACGATGTGCTGATTGGCCTGATCGAGGCGGTGATCGAGTTCCTCCACCTGACCGGTAACGCGGCGCAACGAATTTTCCAGATCGTCCACGCGCTGCTTGAGGGTGGCGATGGTGGAATCCTGAGTGTCCTCGCGCTGCAAACGCGCAGCCTTTTCCTCGTCGCTCTCGCCGAAAAGCTCGGCCACCTGAACGCCATGGATGCGCGCCGCGGGGCTTGCGGGCGCATGAATCCCGTCGGAAGCCCACGCCGTTGCCGCCCCGATCATCACGCCAAGCAGCGCGCCCACAGCCGCACTGCGGCTGCGCAGGTTTTTCTCGAGAAGATTGTTCATGTCCATCACTCGATGTTGGAAGAACGCAAACCAAGCCGAACATCTAGCCGAAATTGAGGCCCAGCGGAATCGAAGCCCAAAACAAAAGGGCGCCCCGAAGGACGCCCTTTCGCCATTTCAGCTCACCCGAAATTTAAGAACCCGCTCCACCGGCGATGGTTGTGACGCCGCGGCGGTTCTGCGCCCAGCAATCTTCCGTCGATTCCGTGCAGACCGGGCGTTCCTTGCCGTAAGAGATCGTGTCCACGCGCGCCGCGGAGACGCCGAGGCTGACCAGATATTCCTTTACGGCATTGGCCCTGCGCGCGCCGAGCGCCAGATTGTATTCGCGCGTGCCGCGTTCGTCGCAATGGCCTTCGACGGTCACGCGGACGGAAGGATATTGCTGCAGCCAGGCGGATTGGCGCTGAAGCAGGGTTTTGTCGTTTTCGCGCAGATCGTATTTGTCGTAATCGAAATGCACCGTATCGCCCACATTGACGCGCAGATCTTCGGCGCTGCCCGGAACGATACTCGTCTGGGATTGCTGCACCGTGGACGTGGACTCCGGCGGCGGCGCCGTCTCCACCGCTTTCGGCTTGGTCGTGCATCCTGCCAGCGTAAATGCGGCTGCTATGGCCGCCAATTTGAGACCCGTTGAAAATTTCATCATGGAAGTGGCTCCACCATAGCGGGCCCCGAGTGCGCAAGGACCACGCAGAAAGCAACACGCGCACCGCAATACGAACGCCTCAAAAGCTGCAAAGTGCCATTGAGGGATTGTCCCAATAGTAGAAAGACACTCCTACTGGATCAAGGGCGACCACGCAGGATCGGAGGCATCGCCGGGCGTCAAAACGCGCCTTTCATTACGGCCTGTGACATCTACGGACCATATTTGGCTGCCGCGGCCACCTCTGATTGTGCGTCCGAACATCAGTACGCGGCCATTCGGCGCCCAGGTCGGGCCCTCGTCTTCCCAGCCATTGGTGAGGATGCGCTCGCCGGAACCATCCGGGCGCATGACGCCGATGCGAAATGCGCCGTCGCCCTGTTTGGTAAATGCGATGAGATCGCCGCGCGGGCTCCAGACGGGCGTGCCGTTCTTGCCCGAACCGAAGCTGATGCGATGCGGGTTCGAACCATCCGCTCCCATGATGTAAATCTGCTGGCTGCCGCCGCGATCGGATTCAAAGGCGATCTGCCGTCCATCCGGCGAAAAACTGGGCGAGGTGTCGATGCCCGGATCGGAGGTCAGCCGCGTGACGGCGCGGCTGCGCAAATCCATCACATAAATGTCCGAATTGCCGCCGGACTCCAGCGACATGACAACCTTGTTTCCATCCGGCGAAAACCGCGGAGAAAAGGTCATGTTCGGGAAATTGCCCAGCATCTGCTGGCGGCCCGTCTCCAGATCGAACAGATACACGCGCGGCTTGCCCGCGATGTACGACATGTAGGCGATCATCTGCGCGGATGGGTTGAAGCGCGGCGTCAGCACCAGATAATCCCCGCGCGTGAGAAAGATCGGATTGGCGCCGTCCTGGTCGATCACCGCCAGACGCTTCTTGCGGTCGAGTGCAGGACCCGATTCCGAAATGAAGACCACGCGCGTATCGAAATAACCCTTCTCGCCCGTGATGCGCTGATAGATGGCATCGGAAATCAGATGCGCGATGCGCCGCCAGTTTTCCGGCGTGGTGAAATATTGCAGGCCCAGCATCTGACTTTCACCATAGATATCCCAGAGGCGAAAATCCACACGCAGCCGTCCATCCTGCTGCATTGCAACCTGTCCGGTGACCAATCCTTGCGCATTGATCACGCGCCACGAACTGAATTGCGGCGGCGTGTTGATGTCCTTGATCTGCTCGATGAAGGATTTCTGATCCAGCGGCTTGAAAAGCCCGGAGCGTTCCAGATCGGCGCGCACCACGCCCGCGATATTGGCGGCAGCCGTTGCATCGCCCGCACCCGGCGCCACGAAATTCGGAATGGCGATGGGCATGGGCTGCAAATTGCCCTGCGTGACATCGACATGAAGCTGCGCCGATGCGGGCAGGCTCGCGAATATCGCAAACAATCCGACTACCAACGCCGTTCCGATTTTTTTCATTTCAAACTCCTACTGACCCGCCATCTGACGCGGATCGAAGATGAACGGATTGATCTCGCGCCACTGGCTGTACCGGTTCGCCGGCAGTTTGTATGGCGCGCAGGTAAAGATCGCCCTTCGCGCCGCTTCCACCGCCGCCCGCACATAGGGATCACTGGCGGCTGCCGCTGCAGAGTCTGCAGCCAATTGTGGCGGCTGTGCGACCGATCCGTCGGAATTCAGAAAGAGATCGAAAACAACAACCAATTGCTCGGGATGCGGCGCGCCGATGGGCGGGCTCCAGCACTGCGCAATCTGGTTGCGCAGCGAATCCACCAGATCCATGGTTGCCGCATCCTGCGCACCCACGCCGCGGACATTGCGCTCGCCGAGCTTGGCTTTCGCAGGACTGCTGGCCTTCTGCTTGTCCAGCATTGCCATGATGTTGTTGATGTCGAATTTATCCTTCTTCGCTTCCGGCTTGGCGGGCTGCGGCTTGAATTTCGGCACGATGGTGGGCGGCGGTGGCGGCGCTTTTATCAGCGGCTCGGACGGCGCCTGATCGGGCGGCGGCGGTGCAGCCTCGGCCTGATCCTGCGGCTCAGGCTTCGGTTGCGACGGTTCAGGCTGGGTTTGGAGCTCTTCCTTGGGCGGCGCCTTGGGCTCTACGCGCACCATCGGCGCGATGTCGGTTTTTTCGCCGATGGTGACGAGATCGACTGGCACAACCGGCGGCGTCTCATCTGCGATGTCGAGGCGATGCGCCCATGTGAACATGGTGGCCGCGATCACGCCGGCATGCAGCGTGACGGCCCCGATGAGTCCCAGCGGCGAGCGCCTGTCGCCCGCCAGCGAGGCCATCGAGATTCTACTTCTCTTCAGTCTTTGGCTTTGCGACATCGGTCACGAGCCCAATATGTGTGAAGCCGGCCGAAGAGATGAGCGCCATCACTTCCATCACACGGCCGTAATCCACGGATTTGTCGCCGCGCACGAAGATGCGCTGGTCGTAGCCGTTCTGCGAAATCGCCTGCAGGCGCGCGATCAGATCGTCTTCGGCAATGGGCGTGTTCTGCAAAAAAATCTTGCCGTTCTTGCGCACGGTGACGGACAGCGGCTCGCGGTCCTGGCTCAGTGCCTGCGCGTGTGTCTTGGGCAGATCGACCGGCACGCCCACCGTAAGCAAGGGTGCCGTCACCATGAACACGATCAGCAGCACGAGCATCACGTCCACAAACGGGGTGACGTTGATCTCCGCCATCGGGCGGATGCGCCCGCGCCGTCTTCCGCCGTCGCGTTTGATCGCCGCCGCCATCAGCGCGCCGCCTTCTCATCGAGCTGGCGCGACAGGATCGCGGAGAATTCGTCCGAGAAACCTTCGAGGCGCGCCGTATAGCGGCCGATATCGTTGACGAATTTGTTGTAAAAAATCACCGCCGGGATCGCGGCGAGCAAACCCATTGCGGTGGCGAACAGCGCTTCGGCGATGCCCGGTGCGACCACGGCAAGCGTCGTATCATGGCGCGCCGCAATCGCCGAAAACGAATTCATGATGCCCCACACCGTGCCGAACAATCCCACGAACGGCGCGGTGGCGCCGACGGTCGCGAGAAACCCAAGCTGGCGTTCAATGCCCATCGTTTCGCGCAATATGGTGACAGACATCGCCTTCTCGATGCGGTCCTTGATGCCGGGGAGCAAAGCCTCGCGCACCGTTCCGCCTTCGAAAGCTCTGCGCCATTCGCGCAGTGCGGAGACGAACACTGCCGCCATCGGATGATCGGCGGTCTTGGCGAATTGCTGATAAAGCTCATCCAGCGATTGGCCCGACCAGAAGGTTTTCTCGAATTTCGTGGCGCGGCGCTTCAGCGTGCCCAGCGCCATCCATTTGTTGAGGATGATTGCCCATGACCATAGCGAAGCCAGGAACAACGTGATCAACACCGTCTTCACCAGCGGATCGGCGCGCATGAACAGCGACACCACCGAAATGCCGCTGATGTCCGGGCCGGCGCTGCCTCCCGTCTGCATCACATCGACATTCGTGGTGGGTGCTGCGGCCGGTGCGCCCAGTTCCTGCGTCTGCGTGGGCGCTCCGCCCGTGGGCGCCGCGATGGGTCCGCTTGCAGCGAAGGCGGGCGACACGCTGAATATCGCCAGCCAAGCCGCCGCGATCACACACCTGACATTCATGAACGGACCTTTCCCGCGCCCCGGACGAGAAGCGCATTTGAACGTGGCCGAATTTGGGCGCAAATGGTTAAGCGCCTGTTTCCACTAGGAAAGGTGCGAGTTTGTCGCGCAGTTCCTGCGGGATCCGGCGCGGCCGCCCCGACAGCGTGATGATGCAGGCTTCAACGCTGCCATGCACCAGAAGGTTGCCGGACGCGTAAATCTTCTGATCCGCCATCATGCGCGCGCCGGAGAGTTGCGGGCAGATGGTGTGGACCTCGATCAGATCGTCCACGCGCGCGGGGCGAAAATATTCCAGGCTCGCCTTGCGCAGCGTCCAGGCGGTGGGCTCGGAATCTTCCAGCATGGCCATGCGGGTGATGCCCGCACAGCGGAAATATTCCGAGCGGCCCCGCTCCATGAAGCGCAGATAATTGGCATGATAGACAACGCCGGAAAGATCGGTGTCTTCGTAATAGACGCGCAAGGGCAGAATATGCACCTTGCCCTCGAAGCGGCCGAGACCTTGCGTGCTCATGCCGCAGCGGTCCGCGCATCGCGCAGCGTGGCGTAAGCGAGAATAGCGCCCACCGTCCACAACAGCCACGCGCCGCCCTGCCACAGAACCGCGCGGTCGCCGGTGTAGAGCGGCGAGGCCCAGACGAACGCAATGCCATCGAGCATCAGCCCGACAAGGCAGATAATAACCGCCGTGTTCATGATGCTGCGCGGATCGCCTTTCACGAGCCGATGCGCGCCCTCGATCATGATCGCGCCAAAGGGAATGGTGATCGCAAAGAGCACCAGCGTGATCGCCCCGCCTGCCAGCCATCCGAGCGGCAGCGTAAATCGGATCAGCATGGCCGCGATGAACCAGATGATCGCGCCCATGATGACGAGGATCAATTGACGGTGCGGCATCACTCTTCCTCCTCGAACAATTGCGGCTGGACCGATGATTGCGGCGGTGCGGGCAATCCAATATGCGCGAAAGCAGCACCCGTGAGAATACGCCCGCGCGGGCTGCGCTGCACGAAACCCTGCTGCATCAAAAACGGTTCCACAATTTCCTCAATGGCATCGCGCGCTTCGCCCAATGCAGCGGCAATCGTCTCAATCCCCACCGGTCCGCCGCCAAAAGCTTCGGCAATCAGTTTCAGATAGCGCTTATCAAATGCATCGAGCCCGCGGGCATCGACTTCCAGCCGCGTCAACGCCGCATCGGCAATCTTCGCATCGACGCGCGCATGACCGGCAACGGACGCAAAATCGCGCACACGCTTCAGCAACCGCCCCGCAATGCGCGGCGTGCCGCGTGCACGCCCCGCGATCTCGCGCGCGCCATCGGAAGTGAGTTCGAAACCCAGCACGCGCGCGCCGCGCTCCACAATGGAAAGCAATTCCTCCGCCGAATAGAAATTCAGCCGCACCGGAATGCCGAAGCGGTCGCGCAGCGGCGTGGTGATGAGGCCGGAGCGCGTGGTCGCGCCCACAAGCGTAAACGGCGCCAGCGTGATCTTCACCGAACGCGCGCTCGGCCCCTCGCCGATGACGAGATCAAGTTCGAAATCCTCCATCGCCGGATAAAGGATTTCCTCTACCGCCGGATTGAGGCGATGGATTTCATCGATGAACAAAACATCGCGCGGTTCGAGATTGGTGAGAATGGCCGCCAGATCGCCCGCGCGCGCCAGCACCGGCCCCGATGTCGAGCGGAAATTCACACCCAATTCGCGCGCCACAATCTGCGCCAGCGTAGTCTTGCCCAAACCAGGCGGCCCGGAAAACAGCACATGATCCAGCGCCTCGGCCCGCGCGCACGCCGCCTGAATAAACACCGAAAGATTTTCGCGCGCCTGCTGCTGACCGACAAATTCCGAAAGCCGCTTGGGGCGCAGCGATGCCTCCAGCGAATCCTCTTCGCTGCGCTCGGGTGTCACGAGGCGGTCATTCGGCATGGCGACAACCTTAGCCATCTATCGTCCCATATGCCGCAAGGATTCGCGGATCAACGCATCGACCGGCGCGTTGCCGAGATCGCGCGCAGCCCGCGCAATCGCTTCGGCAGCTTGGCCTTGAGAATAGCCGAGCTTCACGAGCGCCGCGACTGCATCGGATTCCGGCCCGCGCGGCGCAATTGCGGGCGCTGCATCATCGGCATGGCCGCGCAGCATCATGGACGGCGACTTATCCTTCAATTCCGTAACGATGCGCAACGCGAGTTTCGGGCCCACGCCCTGTGCGCGGCCAATCGCGGCTTTGTCGGACAGCGCCAGCGCGCGTTCCAATTCGCGCGACGACAAAGCGGAAAGTACATTCAGCGCCACACGCGCACCGACATTCTGCACCGTCTGCAACAGGCGGAACCATTCGCGTTCCTCGGCGCTGGAAAAACCAAAGAGCTTGATCGTCTCGTCATTGATGCGCGTTTCAATCATCAGCGAAACATTCGCACCCGCCGACAATTTCGACAGCGTGGATGCGGGGCAACTCACCAGATAACCCACACCGTTCACATCGAGGATCGCGTGATCCTCTGCAATCGAATCCACGGTGCCGGTCAGTTTCCCGATCATGCGAGCGCTGCCGCTATTTTTGCGCGTGTTCCCGCCAGATGCGCGTGTGCTATGGCCGCGGCCAGCGCATCCGCCGCATCCGATTGCTCCACACCGGCGGTGGGCAACAAACGGCGTACCATCGCCAGCACTTGTTGCTTGTCCGCATGGCCCGCGCCGACGACGCATTTTTTGATGTGGTTGGGTGTGTATTCCGCGATTTCGAGCCCGGCTTGCGCGCCAGCCAGCAGCGCGACCGCGCGTGCGTGCCCGAGTTTCAACGCGGCCGATGGATCCTTGTGCACGAAGGCTTGCTCCACAGCGATGGCAGCGGGCACCAGTTCAGCGATTACCTCGCAAAGTGCTGCGTGCAGCACCATCAATCGCGCGCCCAGATCGGATTTCGCATCGCTCACAAGCACGCCATGGGCGACGTGGGTGAGCTTCGTGCCCGAAACATCGATCACGCCCCAGCCCATACGGGCGAGGCCGGGATCGAGGCCAAGGATGCGGATTGCCGCCATCTGCTTTCCGAACGAATCGCAAACGCCAGTGTCGGGCAAGCGGGCGAAAGCGGCAACTAGCCGGACAATTTCGCCATCAACTGGTCGGAAAGCTCGTAATTGCCATAGACGTTCTGCACATCGTCATGGTCGTCCAGCACGTCGAGCAGTTTGACCAGGCTTTCGCCGTTCTCGTCGCTCACCGGATTCATGGTCTGCGGGCGGAAGACGATCGAGGCGGATTTGGGCGCTCCCAGCTTGGCCTCCAGCGCATCGCGCACCGCGCCGAAATCCTCGATCCGGCAGAGGAATTCATGGGCGTCGCCGGTGGAGACGCATTCGTCCGCGCCCGCCTCGATGGCCGCTTCCAGTATGGCATCGTCGCTGCCCTTGTCCTTGGGATAGACGATTGCCGCCACGCGGTTGAACATGAAGGCGACCGAATTGGTCTCGCCCAGCGCCCCACCATATTTGGAGAAGGCGGCACGGATATCCGCCGCCGTGCGGTTACGGTTGTCCGTCTGGGCTTCCACGATCAGCGCCACCCCGCCCGGGCCATAGCCCTCATAGCGGACTTCCTCGATATTTTCGGCCTCGCCGCCCTGCCCTTTTTTGATGGCCCGCTCGATATTGTCCTTGGGCATGTTTTCTTCGCGGGCCGCGATGATGGCCGCGCGCAGGCGGGGGTTATGGACCGGGTCCGGCAGGCCGAATTTGGACGCCACCGTGATTTCGCGGGCGAGCTTGGAAAAGAGCTTGGAGCGCTCCTTATCCTGCCGCCCCTTGCGGAACATGATGTTCTTGAACTGGGAATGACCGGCCATGTCTCACCTTTGAGGGCCGTGAGATAGCCGGGCCGGGCGCGGGCTTTCAAGCGCTATTCGAAGGCATAGGCATCCATGCGCAGCGAACCGAAGGTGACGCTGCGATGCAGGCGGCGGGCCTTCGCGCCCGGCCCACCTGCGCCATAGGCCACCAGCAGCGGCATGAAATGCTCCTCCGTGGGATGGGCGCGAGGGGCATCGGGTGCCAGACGGCGATAATTGGCGAGGTCTTCGGTGCGGCCGTCGATCAGCGCGTTATGCGTCCATTCGGCGAAGGCGGCAGACCAGACGGGCTCGGCGGCACCCGTACCGTGCCAGTCGAGCTGGCGCAGATTGTGGACGAAGCCGCCGGACCCCAGCACCAGCACGCCACTTTTGCGCAAGCCAGCAAGCGCGCGGCCCAGCGCAATATGATGGGCGGGATCAAGCCTGCTCTGCACCGAAAGCTGGAGCACGGGAATATCGGCGGCCGGATACATCAGCATCAGCGGCACCCACGCGCCATGATCCAGGCCGCGTTCTTCATCCAGACCGGCAGGCAAACCTGCCGCGCTCAGCGCCGATGCAATTTGTTTCGCCAAGGCTGGCGCGCCGGGCGCGTCATAGCGCACGCGATAAAGCGCTTCGGGGAAACCGTGAAAATCGTGGATCGTGGTGTTCGCCGCGACCGCATTGAGCATGGGTGCGTCCGTGTCCCAATGCGCCGAGATCGCAAGGATCGCTTTCGGGCGCTCGATGGCCTGTCCAAGCCCGCGCAGAAAATCGCGCGCCGGAACATCGTCGAAGGGCAGCGTCGGCGCACCATGGGAAACGAAGATTGCTGGCAACATGGGCTTAATGTGAGCGCGCGAGGCTGCAGTTTCAACTGTTGTCTGCAGGCCCCTTGAGTTCGACGATATTGCCGTCCGGGTCGGCCACATAGATCGAGGGCCCGTTTCCTTCCGCGCCATAGCGCCTGCCGGAATCGGTGATGGTCACGTTGTGCGCGGTCAGATGGGCGCGAATTGTGGGTTCATCAAAGGGCGCAATCTGAATCGCGAAATGATCGACATTGCGGCCTTCCTTGCCCGGCCCTGCGCCGCCCATTTTTCCGAGCAGACCATCGAGCGGCACCAGATCGATTAACGATGCGCCTGCTCGCACCTGAATGAGGCCGATATTCTCCTGCCGCTTGTCGATCGTGCAGCCGAGCACGCCGACATAGAACGCCAAACTCTTTTCCAGATCGGCGATGCGCAGCACGACATGATCGATGGCCTTCAGCGCAAACGGGATCATGATTTGGGCCTTTCTGATTGTGCGGCCTGACTGCCATGATGCTGGGAATAGATTTTGGTGAATTCCGCGCCCAGCAAGAATATCTGCGTCGTATAATAAATCCACATCAGCAGCACCAATATGCCGGCGGCGGGGCCATAGGCCGCGCCGACCGTGCTGGAGCCTAGATAAGCGCCGATCAGATATTCGCCCGCGATGAACAGCGCCGATGTGCCCACGGCGCCCGCGATCACATCGCGCCATTCGAGATCCTTGTCGGGGAGGATTTTAAAAATCGCCGCGAACAGCAGCGACATCAGCACGAAGGAAATCGCGATATTCAGCGACCACACGACCGCGGCGCTGAAGAGGAAATAATTGCGGATGCGCTCGCCCATCGCTTCGATGGCGGCGGTGATGGCAAGCGACACAAGCAGCAGAAATCCCAGCGCCAGAACAAGGCCGACGCTCACCAGACGGATGCGCACGAGCCGCCATAGCGGCGTGCCTTCCGGGCTCGTCTTCCAGACGGCGTTCAAGGCCGATTGCATTTCGCTGAAGACGCCCGATGCGGTGACGATCAGGGCGACGACACCGATGACATTGGCCCAGAAACCCCTGCTGCTCTCCGATTGCGAATTGTGGATGGCGGTGTAGAGAATTTTTTCGCCTTCATGGCCGATCAGATGGCCGATGCGATGCGACAGCGCACTGCCGGCCGCTTCACGCCCGAAAACGAGGCCCGCAATGGCGGCGGCGATGTAGAGGACCGGCGCAAAAGCCGCCATGGCGTAGAAGGCAATCGCCGCACCGCGGCTTTGCACTTCATCGTCGACGAAGGCGGCAACGCCTTCCTTCAGCAATTTCCAGATATGGGCGAGCAGACGCATCGCGGAGAAAACGCGCGAGCCGCCATTGCAGTTCTGGGCTCAGAGTTCGGGCAAGGCCCTTTTCAGACGCCCGCCGACACGAATTGGCTCGATGCGCGTCGCGAACCCTTTGGCGCCCGTCTCCACGAACACGCCGCACAGCGTGGCGGGGCCGGTGGCGGGCGAGAAACGCCCCGTGGACATCTTCTTCGTGAAGCGCTGCAGCGGCTCGAATTTCTCCATGCCGATGACGGAATCATAATCGGCGCAGGCGCCCGCATCGGTCTGAAATGCCGTGCCGCCGGACAATATCTGCGCGTCGGCGGTGGGAACATGGGAATGCGAGCCCACCACCATGCTGGCGCGGCCGTCGCAGAAATGGCCCATCGCCATTTTTTCGCTTGTCGCTTCGGCGTGCATATCCACGATGATCGCATCCGCCCCTTCACCGAGCGGACACGCGTTAAGCTCGCGTTCCACCGCTGCAAACGGATCGTCCTGCGGCTCCATGAACACACGCCCCAAGGGATTGATCACCAGCACATGGGCGCCGTTCTTCGCCTGATAGAGATTGGCGCCCTTGCCCGGCGTGCCCGGCGGCAGATTGCACGGGCGCAGGATGCGGTCTTCATCATTGATGAAGGACAGAATTTCGCGCTGATCGAGCCAATGATTTCCCGTTGTGATGCAATCCACACCCAATGCGAACATCTCGTTTGCAACGCTACGTGTGATACCGAAACCGCCTGCCAGATTTTCGCCGTTGATGACGATGAAATCGAGCTTCAGCACATCGCACAGCCGCGGCAATTCCGCCGCCAGCACATCGCGGCCGGGTTTTCCAAGAACATCACCGATGAAGAGAAGGCGCATAGCTATCCGAAATTCTCGATGCCCGCTTCCGTTACCACCATATCGAGGCGGCGGTCATTAACATCGCGCGGCACGCGCTCCACGCGCTGGCCCACAAAGGCGATGCCGATGGCCAGCACTTGGCCTTTTTCCTGCAATTGCGCAAGCGTGCGGTCGTAGAAGCCCCCGCCATAGCCGATGCGGAATCCTTCAGAATCGAAGGCCAGAAGCGGCACCAGCAGCGCGCGGGGCGTGGCTTTGGGCCAATCGGGCGAGGGCTCCGGAATACCGAAAGCGCCCGGCGAAAGCATGCGTCCGGCATGCCAGAGATGGAACGCCAATGCCTCGTCCTTTGCAGTAACACGCGGGAA
This sequence comes from Rhizomicrobium sp., assembly GCA_035944195.1. Lineage (GTDB taxonomy): Bacteria > Pseudomonadota > Alphaproteobacteria > Micropepsales > Micropepsaceae > Rhizomicrobium. The sequence continues at coordinate 61,888 of DASZBL010000013.1, forward strand.
CGCGATTTCGTGGCCGTTCGCTTCCAGATGCTTCAACAGCAGATTGGGATCAGCTTCACCCGGCAACGCGACGTAACCGCCGACAATGCAATTGGACGGCAAATCAAGCGCCGCTGCATGCGTTGCGATGCGCTCTGCAAAATCCGGCAGCGCAGACGAAAGCGCTACGCGCCGGGCCCGCGCTTCGTTTCGCATATTTTTTTTGGAGAGCATCTCTATCTTTGAATGAAAGCGGACGGGACCGCCAACGCCGTTGGATGTGGATCCTCACGGGCCTGCAAGTGCAGGTGGGCTCCATATGACCGAGACCACGATCTCGGCCAGGGACAGATCCCGGTGAGTACCATTAAGGCCCCTGGGCATCGCAATCCTGACGCGCGAGGCAGTACCCGTCCGTCCTTAATCTAGGCGCGTGCAAGGCGGGCTGCAATGTCTTCGATGCGTCTGGCGGCTGTTTCCAGCGTTTCCGCGGCGATTGTTTCGGCGCGGTCGAGCTTCTCGCCGAGTTCGCCGTGCGATCCCGCAAGCTCGCCCATTTCTTTCGCGCGCGCTTCCATGCGCGAAACGGCATCGAAATAATCATCGGTGATGAGGAGCGCCGCCATCAGCAGCAGGCGCTGATCGCCGACCTGACCCACCGATTCCAGAAGCTCGCGCACTTTGCCGTCAACATGGCTTGCAAGCTCGCGCAGATGATCTTCTTCGCCTTCATCGCAGGCGATGGTGTAAGCGCGTGAATTCACCATGACGTTGACGAGTGGCATTCGCGTCTCCTTCAGCGTCCCAGTGCGGTGCGGATTTCGGCAATCGCAGTATCGAGCCGGTCTTCGACATCTTCAGTAAGCCCGGCAAGCGAACGGGTTTCTTCTTCCAGTTCGGCGATGCGCGCAATCAGGCTTTCGCGTTCGCGCTGCAATTCCGAAACGCGCGCCGCATCTTTGGCGCCCTGCGTGCGGGCGGCGGTCAAAGGCGCAATCGCGATTTCCAGGGAATCCAGCGCCGCCATGAGTTTGGCTGCGGCCATGTCGATCCTGCTCATGAGCGCCCTTTCGTGAAATCCGCCAAGACCTTAGGCCCGCAACGGAATCAGGGTCAACGCGTTCGTCTAAGAGGGGCACGGATAAACCGCACCACTTGACGGCAACGCCCCCCGCTCGCTAAGGCCACGGGCCGCGCCTCGGGGTCAGATTCAAGCATGAATACCGCCCTTCAAACCGACACTCGCCGCCTCGCCAATGCCATCCGCGCTCTGGCGATGGATGCGGTGCAGGCCGCCAATTCCGGCCATCCCGGCATGCCCATGGGCATGGCCGATGTGGCGACGGTGCTTTTCTCGAAATTCCTGAAATTCGATCCCCAAAATCCCCATTGGCCGGACCGCGACCGCTTCGTGCTGTCGGCCGGGCACGGCTCGATGCTGCTCTATGCTCTGCTTTACCTCACGGGTTACGGCAGCATTACCATCGAGGACATCAAGCGCTTCCGCCAATTGGGGAGTCCCTGCGCGGGCCACCCCGAATATGGCCATGCGGACGGGATCGAGACGACCACAGGTCCCCTCGGACAGGGCATTTCCACCGCCGTGGGCATGGCTTTGGCCGAGCGGATGGCCAATGCCCGCTTCGGCAAGGATCTGGTGGATCACAAGACCTATGTCATCGCCAGCGACGGCGATCTGATGGAGGGCATCAGCCATGAGGCCATCAGCCTGGCGGGCCATTGGAAGCTGAGCCATCTGATCGTTCTTTATGACGACAACAACATCTCCATCGACGGGGACACGGCCCTTTCCGACTCCACCAACACGCCCGAGCGCTTCAAGGCGGCGGGCTGGGACACTCACCGGGTGGACGGGCTGGACCATGAAGACATCGCCCGCGCGCTGGAAGCCGCCCAGCATTCCGACCGCCCGACGCTGATCTGCTGCCGCACCGTGATCGGCTTTGGCGCGCCGACGCGGGCCGGCACGGCCAAGGCGCATGGCGAGGCGCTGGGCGCCGAAGAAGTCGCCGGTGCCCGCAAGGCGCTGGACTGGCCCTACCCGGCTTTCGAGATTCCGCAAGATATTCTGGCCGGATGGCGCGCCATCGGCAGCAGGGGCGCACCGGCCCGCGAGGCGTGGGAAAAACGCAAATCCGCCGCGGCCAATGCGAAGGATTTCGATACCGCGCTTTCGGGCGATATCCCCGAAGCGCTCACCGCCGCCCTCAACGAACACAAAAAGAAGGTCAGCACCGATAAGCCATCGGTGGCCACCCGCAAGGCGTCCGAAATGGCGCTGGATGTCATCAACGCCATCCTGCCCACCACCATTGGCGGCTCGGCGGACCTCACCGGCTCCGTCAACACGCGCACCAAGGGCCTGAAAGAGATCGCGCCGGGCGAATATGGCGGACGCTATATCCATTACGGCATTCGCGAGCACGGCATGGCCGCCTGCATGAACGGCATGACGCTGCATGGCGGCTTCATTCCCTATTCGGGCACGTTCCTCGTGTTCACCGATTATTGCCGCCCGGCGATACGCCTCTCGGCGCTGATGGGCATTCGCGTGATCTATGTGATGACGCATGATTCCATCGGCCTGGGCGAAGACGGCCCCACGCACCAGCCCATCGAACATCTGGCGAGCCTGCGCGCGATGCCCAATCTGCTCGTCTTCCGTCCCGCCGATGCGGTGGAGACGGCGGAATGCTGGGAGCTGGCGCTGCGCGACAAGAAGCAGCCGAGCATCCTCGCCCTGACGCGCCAAGGCCTGCCGACCGTGCGCACCACGCACACCGATGAGAACCTTTCCGCGCGCGGCGCTTACGAACTTGCGCCTTCGAATGGCGAAGCGAAAGTTACGTTCCTCGCCACCGGCTCCGAAATCGAGATCGCATTGAAGGCCCGCGATTTGTTGGCTGCCGACGGCATTGGCGCGCGCGTGGTTTCCATGCCCTGCTGGGAATTGTTCGAAACACAAACTGCAGCATATCGTGAATCCATTCTCGGCCCCGGCACCGCTAAGGTCGCCATCGAAGCGGCCGCAGGTTTCGGCTGGGAGCACTATATCGGGCGCAACGGCAAATTCATCGGCATGCACAGCTTCGGCGCCAGCGCGCCCATCAAGGATTTGTACAAGCATTTCGGCATCACCGCCGAGGCCGCAGCGGATGCAGCGCGCGCGGCTTTGTCGGAAAAGCATTAGGAGGGAGTGATGGCAATTCGCGTCGCGATCAACGGGTTCGGCCGCATCGGACGGCTTGTGCTGCGTGCGATCGTGGAAACCGGCCGCAGCGACATCGTCGTGGTGGGCGTGAACGATCTGGGACCCGTGGAAACCAACGCGCATCTCTTACGCTATGACAGCGTGCATGGCCGCTTTCCCGGCGAAGTGAAAGTGGACGGCGAGCACATGATCGTGGGCGGCCACAAGATCCGCGTCACCGCGATCAAGAATCCCGCCGAGCTGCCGCACAAGGAATTGGGCGTCGATATCGCGCTGGAATGCACGGGCATCTTCACCTCGAAGGAAAAAGCCTCGGCACATTTAACCGCTGGCGCAAAACGCGTGCTGGTGTCCGCACCCGCAGACGGCGTGGACCTCACCGTCGTTTACGGCGTGAACCACGACAAGCTGACCAAGGATCATCTCATCGTTTCAAATGCGTCCTGCACCACCAATTGCCTGGTGCCAGTGGCCAAGGTGCTGCACGAAACCGTGGGCATCGAAAAAGGTTTCATGACGACGGTGCATTCCTACACCAACGACCAGCCTTCGCTGGATCAGATGCACAAGGACCTTTATCGCGCCCGCGCCGCAGCCCTTTCCATGATCCCGACATCGACGGGCGCTGCCAAAGCGGTCGGCCTCGTGATGCCGGAACTGAAAGGCAAGCTTGACGGCGTGTCCGTGCGCGTGCCGACGCCGAACGTGTCGCTGGTGGATTTGAAGGTCGTCACCAAGCGCGCCACCAGCGTCGAAGAAATCAACAATGCGATGAAGGCAGCCGCAGCAGGCGCCTTGAAAGGCATTCTCGATATCGTGGATGCGCCGCTCGTCAGCCACGATTTCAACCACAGCCCCTTCTCGTCCTCCTTCTGCCTCGACCAGACCAAAGTGCTGGATGGCAATTTCGTCGGCACGATGAGCTGGTATGACAATGAATGGGGCTTCTCCAACCGCATGGCCGACACCGCGGTTGCGATGGGAAAACTGATCTGACGCAAATGGACAGTTTCCGCACGCTTGACGATTTCGACGTGAAGGGCAAACGCGTGCTGGTGCGCGCGGATTTGAACGTGCCCATGAAAGACGGGCGCGTGAGCGACATGCTGCGCATCGAGCGGCAGGCGCCCACCATTCGCGAACTCGCCGAAAAAGGCGCGCGCGTGATCGTGCTGTCGCATTTCGACAGGCCGAAGGGCAAGGTCGTGCCGTCCATGTCGCTGAAGCCGGTGACGTTTGCGCTGTCACACGGCATCGGCCGCCATGTCGCCTTTGCCGAGGATTGCGTTGGGCCGGTTGCCGAGCAAGCGGTGGCCGCGCTGAAAGACGGTGAAGTCCTGCTGCTCGAAAACACGCGCTTCCACGCGGGCGAGGAAAAGAACGATCCCGAATTCGCAAAGCAGATCGCAAAGCTCGGCGATATTTTCGTCAATGATGCGTTCTCGGCAGCGCATCGCGCGCATGCCACGACCGAAGGCCTCGCGCATCTGCTGCCCTCCGCTGCGGGCCGCGCGATGCAAGCCGAACTCTCGCATCTGCATCAGGCACTGGATGATCCCAAGCGTCCGCTGATGGCGGTGGTGGGCGGCGCGAAAGTCTCCACCAAGATTCCGCTGCTGGAACATCTCATCAGCAAGGTCGATATTCTGGTGATCGGCGGCGCGATGGCGAACACATTCCTTGCCGCCGAAGATATTCTAGTCGGAAAATCGCTTTACGAACCCGAGCACATGGATACCGCGCGGCGGATCGTATCGCTCGCAACCGAAACCGGAACCGTGCTGATCCTGCCGGTGGATGTTGTGGTGGCGACGGAGTTCAAACCGAACGCCCATCACCGCACCGTGCCGGTGGGCGAAGTGCTGCACAATGAGATGATCCTCGATGTCGGCCCCGACACGATCGATGAATTCGAGCGGCGGTTGCAGACGACCAGCACGCTCGTCTGGAACGGCCCGTTCGGCGCCTTCGAAACGCGGCCCTTCGACCGCGGCACCGTGGCGGCGGCGAAGCTGGTTGCCGAACGCACAAAGGCAGGCCGGCTTTCGTCGGTGGCGGGCGGCGGCGACACGGTGGCCGCACTCAATCACGCAGGCGTGGCGGATGATTTCAGCTATGTGTCTACGGCCGGTGGCGCGTTTCTGGAATGGCTTGAAGGACAGGAATTGCCGGGCGTCGCAGCGCTCGCGCATTCCAAAGGGGAGCAAAAATGAATCTCGCGGAACTGAACAAAATCGCCAATGCGATGGTGGCCAAGGGCAAAGGCATTCTCGCCGCCGATGAAAGCACTGGCACGATTCAGAAGCGCTTCGACAAGATCGGCGTCACGAATAATGAAGACAATCGGCGCGATTACCGCGAGCTGATGTTCCGCGCCGAGGCGATGAAGAACCATATTTCCGGCGTGATCCTGTTCGACGAAACCATCCGCCAGAAAGCGAAAGACGGCACGCCGCTGGTGAAGTTGATCGAAGCGGCAGGTGCCGTTCCCGGTATCAAAGTGGATGCAGGCGCAAAGAAATTGGCGCTCTCCAAGGATGAAACAATCACCGAAGGCCTCGATGGGTTGCGCGAAAGGCTGATTGAATATCACAAGCTCGGCGCACGCTTCGCCAAATGGCGCGCGACTTACGATCCCACACAGGGGCGCCCCTCTTACAATTGCATCAATGCGAACGCGCAGGCGCTCGCGCGCTATGCAGCGCTCTGTCAGGAAAACGGCATCGTTCCGATTGTCGAACCCGAAGTGCTGATGGATTACGACAATGATATCGACACCTGCAGCGCCGTCACCGAATGGGTGCTGAAGGAAACTTTCCAGCAGCTCTATTACGCCAATGTCGCCATGGAAGGCATGATCCTGAAGCCCAATATGGTGATCTCCGGCATGAAATGCTCCAAGCAGGCGAGCGTGGATGAGGTTGCGGAAAAAACAATCGCCGTGCTGAAGCGCTGCGTGCCTTCCGCCGTTCCCGGCATCGCCTTTCTCTCCGGCGGACAATCCGATGAACTGGCAACCGCGCATCTGAATGCGATGAATGCGAATTACACGCTGCCCTGGGCGCTGACATTCTCCTATGGCCGCGCATTGCAGGCAGCACCGCAAAAGGCATGGAGCGGAAAGGCAGAAAATGTTTCCGCAGCACAAGCCGCCTTCGCCCATCGCGCGCGCATGAACGGCCTCGCGGCAACCGGCCAGTGGAAGCCTGATCTCGAGAAACAGGCCGCGTGACTCAGCGCTGCCGCCTCTATCTCATCACGCCGCCGAAATTCGAGCCGCGCGCCTTTGCGGATGAATTGAAGCGCGCGCTCGATGGTGGCGATGTCGCCTGTCTGCAATTGCGCCTAAAGGATGTGAGCGAGGGAGAGATCATCCGCGCCGCCGAAATCCTCATGCCGATTGCGCGCAAGGCCGATGTCGCGTTCATCCTGAACGACCGCCCCGATCTCGCCGCGCGCCTCGGTTGCGACGGTGTGCATATCGGCCAGCAGGATGCGAGCTATGACGAAGCGCGCGCAGCGATGGGGCCGAACGGCATTGTCGGCGTCACCTGCCATGGCTCGCGCGATTTCGCCTTCGAGGCGGGAGAAGCGGGCGCGGATTACGTCGCGTTCGGCGCGTTCTTTCCGACCGCCACCAAGGAAGTGCAATTCCGCGCGGATATCGAACTTCTGCAATGGTGGGCCGAAGTCATGACCGTACCTTGCGTCGCCATTGGCGGCATCACGGTCGAAAACGCTCCGCCGCTGATCGCAGCGGGTGCGGATTTCATTGCGGTGTCTTCCGGCGTTTGGACCTATGAGCAGGGCCCTGCCGCGGCCGTTCAGGCATTCAACGCGCTCTTTTAGGCGTATGGTCGTCTCGCGCCGCTCAGGTGCTGGGGAGATCTGTCATGAATGAGACGCTCATCGGACTGGTCGACCAGATCCAGAAACTTCACGATGAACTCGATCGCGAGATTGCCAAGCGCCGCATCGGTTTCGGATTCAATCTTTCGGGAAAATTCGTGCACTTCGAAAAAGATGCGGTGGCGCGCCACCGCAAAATGCGCACCGGCACGTTCAAATATCTCTTACAGGCCGAACTTCTGACATTGCTCACCGCGCCGGTGATCTACGCGTTGATCTTTCCCATCGCCCTTCTCGATCTCAGCGTCACGATCTATCAGCACATCTGCTTTCGCGCCTATGGCTTGGATCGCGTGAAACGCGCAGACTACATCGTCATCGACCGCAATCATCTGTCCTATCTCAACTGGATCGAGGCGATGAATTGCGTTTATTGCTCCTATGCCAATGGCGTCATCGCCTATGCGCGCGAGATCGCGGGCCGCACCGAACTCTATTGGTGCCCCATCAAGCACGCGCTGCGCGTGAAGGACCCGCACCAGCATTATTTCGAATTCCTGGAATATGGCGATGCCGATGGTTACCGCGCGCGGCTGGAGGAATTCCGCAGGAAGCTGTTGCAAACATGATTGTCATTCCCGGCCGAACGATGCGTTAGCATCGTGAGGGGAAGGGAACCCAGGTGTTCGATACCGCATGGTGTGTGACACCTGGGTCCCCTTCCCTCGCGCTGCGCGCTCGCCGGGGATGACAAGACGGGTTGGGGCTGCTATCAACCCGCCCGCTCTTTGAATTCGACCGAAACACCAATCCCCGCGCCTAGGGAGGCGCTTTTCGCATGGCCAAGGTTGCAGGCAATGAAATCCGTCCCGGTATGATGATCGAGCATCAGGGCGGCCTCTGGATGGCGGTGAAGACGCAGGCCGTGAAGCCCGGCAAGGGCGGGGCCTATAATCAGGTCGAACTCAAGAATGTTGTCACCGGCACCAAGCTCAATGAACGTTTCCGCTCGGCCGATCCGGTCGAAGAAATCCATCTGGAGAAGAAGGATTTCCAGTTTCTCTTCGCCAGCGACGACGCGCTCACCTTCATGGACATGGAAACCTACGACCAGATCGAATTGCAGCGCGATTTCGTGGGCGATTCTGCGCAATATCTGCAGGACGGCATGAAGGTGCTGGTGCAGTTGCACGAGGGTAAACCCATCGGCATCGCGCTTCCTCAGCATGTCACGCTGGAAGTGGTGGAAGCCGACGCCGTGATGCGCGGCGGCACGGCGGCCCCGTCGTACAAGGGTGCGGTGCTGGAAAACGGTTTGAAGATTCAGGTGCCGCCTTTCATCAACGCGGGCACCAAAGTGATCATCTCCACCGAAGACGGCTCCTATGTGCGGCGGGCTGAGTAGATGCGTTATCTCTCGCCTGCGTTGAATGTGATGATGGCCGCCGCGCGCAAAGCGGGGCGCAAGCTCATCCGGGATTTCGGCGAGATCGAGAATTTGCAAATCTCGCTCAAGGGTCCGGCGGATTTCGTGACAATTGCCGATCAGCGCACCGAACGCATTCTCGTAGAGGAACTCACCACCGCGCGCCCCGGCTATAATTTCCTGCTGGAGGAATCCGGCGTGGTGGAAGGGCCCGACAAAAGCCACCGCTTCATCATCGATCCGCTGGACGGCACCACGAACTTCCTGCACGGCATTCCGCATTTCGCCATTTCCATCGGGCTGGAGCGCGAGGGCCAGCTTGTCTCCGCCGTGATCTTCAATCCGATCACCGATGAGATGTATGTGGCCGAGAAGGGGCAAGGCGCCTATCTCAACGACAAGCGGTTGCGCGTGGCCGCTCGCAAACATTTGAAGGAAGCGCTGCTGTCCACTGGCATTCCATTCCTCGGCCGCGAGGGGCACGAGCGCTTCCTGAAGGAACTGGAGCCCGTGATGAACGCGAGCGCGGGCGTGCGGCGTTTCGGCTCAGCCGCGCTGGACCTCGCCTATGTGGCGGCGGGCCGCTATGACGCTTTCTGGGAGCGCAACCTGAAGGCCTGGGACATGGCGGCGGGAATCCTGCTGGTGCGCGAGGCGGGCGGCGTGGTGAGCGATCTGGACGGCGCAGGCCGCATGCTCGAAACGGGACATATCCTTGCGGCCAACGAAATGCTGCATCCGCAGATTCTGAAACTTCTGAAAGATGCGGGGCGCGCGTGATCGGGTTGAGAGGCGCGGACCAGATGTCTATTGTCCGCCCCGGCAAAAGAGTCGAAGCTTTCGTGCCCATGACATTTTCGCGCATTTCCCTGTCTGTTGCGATGCTGCTGGCGCTTGGTGCGCCTGCGGCCGCACAGATGTATCCGGGCGAAGGCATTGCGGTTAATCCCGCGGCCGTCGGCGGCGGACAGGTGCTGCTCTATCCCGGCGGGAAATATGTGCGCGTGGTGCCGCAACTGTTGCAGCCCGGCGCGCCCTATCCCGGCGAACCCATCCATCTGCATATGCCGGTGACGCATCACCATGCAGTCGCGCGCCGCAAGGCTCACGAACCAAGCATCGCCTCCGCGTCAGAGCCGGAGATAAGCGCGCCCATTGCCCCTCCCGTCGAAGCACCACCGCCGCCAGCACCGGTTGTCGTGAAACACAAAATTGCCGCCGCACCGCCGCCAGCCGCACCCGAAGAGAGCGCCAGCGAAAGCAGCGCCAAGCCGAGTGCCGCAATTCCATTCTCTTTCGGCGGGCCGATGCCACGTGGCGCGCGCAGTAAGCCGGAAGCTCCTGCCGTGCAGCCGAAAGCAGAGAGCAAACAGCCGACGAAAGTGGCTTCGATTCAACCGCCGCCTGCAACGACGAAGAATGCGGTTGCTCCCAAAATGAGCGCGCCCGGCGGGGAACCGTCGAACCTTTCCAAGCGTAGCGAGATTCTGTTTCCGCATAACGCGACCGATCCCACGCCGGAAGCGGCAGGAAGATTGAAGCAGCTCGCGGGCGATCTGAATTCCGCGCTCGCTGCGGGCGCGCAGCGCGTGCAGCTCGATGCCTTCGGCGGCGCGCCGGGCGACAAATCCACCGACGCACGGCGTGTCAGCCTCAAGCGCGCGCTCGTCATCCGTCAATTGCTGATCGATGCGGGCGTGCCTTCGAGCCGCATCGATGTGCGCGCCATGGGCGGCATCGACGACAGCGGCAATGCCGACCGCGTGGATGTTTACGTGCGCGCGGGCTGAGCGGACGCCGCCATATCCACTTCCTTGGCTTCCTGACCCATCATCGCCAGAACCGCGATTGCCACGGCTGCAATGGCCGCGACGAACGCCAGCGCTGCGCCATAGCTGCCATAACTCACCGCCATGCCTGCCTGAAACGTCGCGTTATAGGACGCGAAGAAATTTCCCAATTGATAGACGACGCCGGGAAATGTGCCGCGCGCTTCGGGCGGCGACAGCTCGTTCAGATGTGCAGGGATGATGCCCCAGCAGCCCTGCACCATGAATTGCACGATGAAAGCGGCGAGCGCCAGCAGATAGATATTCGTCGAGAACGCCCAGAACGGAATCAGCGGCAGGGAGATCAGCGCGCCGAGGATGAGCGTTCGCCGCCGTCCGAAGAATTGCGAGATCGAGCCGAAAGTAAGCCCGCCCGCTATCGCGCCGATATTGTAGATAACGACGATGATGCTGACGGCATGCGGATTGAAGCCGCGATCCACTTTCAAAAAGGTCGGATAGAGATCCTGCGTGCCGTGGCTGAGGAAATTCATGCCCGTCATGAAGAGGATGGCGTAGATCGCCAGCCGCCAATGCTTGCGCAGCACATCCATGATTTTGTGCGTGTCGTTGCGGTTTTTGTCCCAGCCCGGCGATTCCGGAACCTGATTGCGGATGTAGAGCACCAGCAGCGCGGGCGCCAAACCCACCATGAACATGCCGCGCCAGCCGACCAGCGGAAACAGAATGCCGTATGCGATCGAGGCAACGAGATAGCCGGACGGATAACCCGCCTGCAGAATGCCCGAGACGACACCGCGCGCCTGCGGCGGGATCGATTCCATCGTCAGCGACGCGCCCACGCCCCATTCGCCGCCCATGGCGATGCCGAACAGCGCACGCAGGATGAGAAACACCGTCAGGCTCGGCGCAAACCCGGAAGCAAACGCAAGGCTCGCATAGAGCAGCACGTCGATCATCATCACCGGGCGGCGGCCGTAACGATCTGCAAGCCGCCCGAAGATGAAGGCGCCGACGGGCCGCAGCGCCAGCGTCAGCGTCACGGCCCAGGAAACATCTTTCACAGAAACGTCGAATTCCTTCGCCACATCCGTCATCACGAAGACGAGCAGGAAGAAATCGAAGGCATCGAGCATCCAGCCCAGATAGCTCGCCGCAATGACGTGTTTCTGCGCTTTTGTAAGACCCCTTAATGCTGCCAGCGGCATGTCGCCCCCTAAACCAATGTTGCTTCGGTCTTCGCCCTGATTTCGTCCGCGCTCACGCCCGGCGCTGCTTCAACGATCTTCAAGCCGCCCGTCATCACATCGAACACGCCGAGATTGGTGATGATGCGCTCAACGCAAGCAACTCCCGTCAGCGGCAGCGTGCATTGCTTCAAGAGCTTGGAGTTTCCCGCCTTGTCGGTGTGATCCATCGTCACCACGCAGCGCTTGACGCCCGCGACGAGATCCATCGCCCCGCCCATGCCTTTCACCAGCTTGCCCGGCACCATCCAGTTGGCGAGATCACCGCGCTCACTCACTTCCATCGCGCCCAGAATGGAAAGATCGATATGTCCGCCGCGGATCATCGCGAAAGAATCCGCAGAGGAGAAAAACGACGTGCGCGGCAATGCCGTCACCGTCTGCTTGCCCGCATTGATGAGATCGGGATCGATTTCGTTTTCGCGCGGGAAAGGGCCCATGCCCAGCATGCCGTTTTCCGATTGCAGCGTCACATCCATGCCGTCGGGAATATAATTCGCAACCAGCGTGGGAATGCCGATGCCGAGATTGACATAAAATCCGTCGCGCAATTCCAGCGCAGCGCGTTTGGCCATGTCGTCGCGTGTCCAGGCCATTTAGCTCTCCCGAACCGTGCGTTTTTCGATGCGCTTTTCGTACTGCGCGCCCTGCACGATGCGCTGCACGAAAATTCCCGGCGTGTGAATCATGTCGGGATCGAGTTCGCCGGCGGGAACAAGATGCTCCACTTCGGCCACCGTCACTTTGCCCGCACTTGCCATCATCGGATTGAAATTGCGCGCGGTGAGGCGATAGACGAGATTGCCTTGCGCGTCGCCCTTCCACGCTTTGACGATCGACAGATCGGCTTTCAACCCGCGTTCGAGAATATAGGTCTCGCCATCGAAATCCTTGTGTTCCTTGCCTTCGGCGATCAGCGTGCCGACGCCGGTTTTCGTGTAGAAGCCGGGAATGCCTGCGCCGCCCGCGCGGATGCGTTCGGCCAGCGTGCCTTGCGGATTGAATTCCAGTTCCAACTCGCCCGAGAGATATTGCTTTTCGAAAGTCTCGTTCTCGCCCACGTAAGATGAAATCATCTTCTTGATCTGGCGCGTCTTCAGCAGCAGCCCCAGCCCGAAATCGTCCACGCCCGCATTGTTGGAGATCACGGTCAGGTTCTTCACGCCGCTGTCCCGCAGCGCCGCGATGAGATTTTCAGGGATTCCGCAAAGGCCGAAACCGCCCGACATGATGGTCATGCCGTCGAACAATAGTCCGTCCAGCGCTGCCGCCGCGGTTTTATAAACTTTCTCCATTTCGTCTCACCCGGCTTGACGAAAGTCCGCTCCGCATAGAAGGCTTACGGAGATTGTTCGAGGGGTGCAAGGCCGTGAATTTTCATCGAAAGATTTCCGCTGCCTTGGCGGCCTTTGCGGCAAGCATCGTGCTTATGGGCGCACCCGCCGAAGCCAACGATACCGGCATCGCGAATGCGGGCAAGGCGGTCGCCATCGCGCTACCGGTTGCGGCGGCGGCCATCTCGATCTTCAAGGACGATTGGGACGGCGGCGTGCAGCTTCTGCTGGTGACGGGCGCCACCGCGGGCACCGCGCTCGTGCTGAAACATTTCGTGCATGAAGAACGCCCCGATCATTCCGACAACCAATCCTTTCCCTCCGATCAGGCAGCACTCGCCTTCGCGCCCGCCGCCTATCTCTGGGATCGCTATGGCTGGCAGTATGGCGTTCCGGCTTATGCGGCGGCGGCGTTCGTGGGCTATGCGCGCGTGGAATCCAAACAGCATCATTGGTGGGATGTGGCGGCGAGTGCGGGCATCGCCTGGACTTACAGCAAGATCATCACCACCGAATATCATCCGCCGCGCGGATTCGATTCCGGCGTTTACGCGACGCCGGATGGCGCCTATATCTCGCTGGATTACCGCTTTTAAGTCGCTGGTGCCCGCACATTTGCACGGTTCTGGAATTCCTCGCGCGAATTGGTGCGCGGGTAATCGGTTGATGGAACGGGCACGTTCAGGAATTTGCAAAGCGGCTCCCAGCCATCTTTCGATTCATGGATCAGTAAGCGCTCTGGCGGAATGACGCGCTTTACTTCCGCCACATGGCGATTATAGGCGGCGATCACATTTGCCTTGCTGAAATCGAAATTGAACGTCTTCTCCGCCACGATGATTTCGACGAATCTGCTTTGCTTGCGCAATTCGGGATCGGTTTGCTGCATCATGCGCTCGGCCACGCGCAGGATCGTGCCGTCCATGCTTTCGAACCAGCGTTCGGGATCGCGCCAGCTCAAGATCACCTTGGCCGCCGGATAGCGCGCGGCGAGTTCCTTGTAGAAATGGCAGCTCGGCCAATCCACGCTGGCGCGGTAGTTGGCGAACAATTCTTCCCAATCGACCTTCTCGCCTTCGGCGGCGCGGCGCCAGAATTCGCGCTGCTCGGGATGGGCGAAGACCTCCACCATGTGATGGCAGGGCGCAAAGCCAAGCTGCTCCAGCGCGATTTTCAACGTCATGGTGCCGGTGCGGCCCAACCCCGCACCGATCACTTCCAATGCCATAGCCCCGGCTCCGGTTTGTGCCGCCAAAGCCTCGCCCATCGCGGGAAAAGCCGCAAGCGGGCCCGAAAAAATGCTATAGATGTGCCGGACCTTTTGGGGGAACGATCATGCGGACATTCGGACCGGCGGCATTTGCGGGGCTTCTTCTGGCGGCGACGCCAGCCGCGGCGCTGACCATCACCAGCACCGACATTTCCGACGGCGGCACAATCGCGGAGGTGCAGGTCCAGAAGGATTGCAAGGGCAAGAACATCTCGCCCGCGGTCAGCTGGAGCGGCGTTCCCAAACAGGCCAAGAGCCTCGCCGTGACCTTGTGGGACAAGGATGTGGCGGGCGGCTATTGGCACTGGATCGTGTTCGATATTCCCACCACCACCACGAGCCTGCCGTCCGGCGCGGGCAACAAGAAGAGCAAGACGCTGCCTGCGGGTGCGGTGATCGGCGCCAACAGTTACGGCAACATGGAATATAGCGGACCATGCCCGCCGGCGGGGCAGAAGCCGCATCATTATCAACTGACGATCTGGGGGCTGGATGTTCCCGTTGTCGATCCAATGTATGCCGGCAACGCGATCTGGTTTGCCTCCTATCTGCATCAGCACTCCGTCGACAAAGCGGTGCTGACGGGCGTGTATGGGCGTTAAGCGGACACGTCCGTAAGACGGTCCACTTTTCGCAGCGGCGGGAAGAAATACATCCAGACGCCGACGACGATCAGCGTGCCGATGCCGCCGAGGATCACGGCAGGCACGGTGCCGAACCACGCCGCGGTGATGCCGGATTCGAATTCGCCAAGCTCGTTGGATGCGCCGATGAAGAGCATGTTGACCGCGCTGACGCGCCCGCGCATGGAATCCGGCGTTGCATATTGGATGAGCGCGTGACGGATGAACACGCTCACCATGTCGGATGCGCCGAGCACGAACAACGCTGCGAGCGAGAGATAAAAGCTCGTCGAAATTCCGAACACGATGGTGCCGACGCCGAAGATCGCGACCGCGCCGAACATCATCGCGCCGGTGTTGCGCTCCAGCGGACGGCGTCCGAAAATTCCCGCCATCAAGGCGGCACCCACCGCGGGCGCACTGCGCAACACGCCGAGCCCCACCGGCCCCACATGCAGAATATCGCGCGCATAGACGGGCAACAGCGCCACCGCACCACCGAGCAGCACCGCGAACAGATCGAGCGAAATCGCGCCCAGCACCACGGGCCGCGAGCGCACGAAGCGTATGCCTTCGGCGACACGCTCCACCGCCGTGGCGGTGCTGGCCGCATTGCTACGCCTGCGCCCGCCGAGGATCGACATGCCGAAACCGCCGCCGAGAAAACAGATCGCGCAAACCGCGTATGCCGCGATGGGACCGAGCGCATAGAGAAGTCCGCCAAGCGCCGGCCCCGCGATCACCGCCACCTGAAACGCCGATGAACTCCAGCCGATGGCCTTTGGCAAATTCTCCGGCGGCACGATGAACGGCAGCAGCGATTGCGACGCAGGCCCGGAAAACGCGCGCGCCGCGCCGAACAGCGCCAGCACGCCGTAGAACGGCAACGTGGTCGTGGGATGCGATAGCGTGAGCACCACGAACAGCGCGCCGCACATCGCTTCCAACACGAGTGCGATGGCCAGCACGCGGCGCTGATCGAAACGGTCGGACACATCGCCCGCCGGAAGCGTCAGCAAAAACATCGGCACAAATTCGGACAGACCCACCAATCCCAACGCCATCGGATTGCGCGCAATCTCATAAACCTGCCAGCCCACCGCCACCGACTGCACCATCATGGCGACGGTGGAAAGAAAACGGGCGGCGAGGAAAACATTGAAATCGCGGGCGCGATAGAGCGTGAGCGAATCCGTCATGGACCCTGCCGCTTCTTCCATTCCTCGCGGCTGATGCTCCAGATATCGGCGGTGAAGGTTTCGCCGGCGATGGTGAGTTGGCGCTGCTCGCCTTTGGTTTCGCCGAGGCGCTGTGCGACCGCCTGCGATGCCTTGTTGCGCGGATCGATCACCGAGATGATGCGGTCCACCGGTTGCGTGAGGAACGCGTAGTTCATGGAGGCGCGCGCCGCTTCGCTCGCATAGCCCATGCCCCAATAGGGCTTGCCGAGCGTCCAGCCGACTTCCAGCCCGGGCCAGCCTTCCGGATTGAGCATACCGATACGCCCGATGAACGCATTGTCAGCTTTGCGCTCCACCGCCCACACGCCATAACCGCGCAGATGCCAATGACCGATCGTCGTGGCCATGCTGCGCCACGCATCGCTGCGCGACAGCGGCTTGCCCGAGAGATAGCGCATCACATCTTCATCGGCGAGAAATCCAGCCAATGGCTCGAAATCTTCGTTGCGCCATTCGCGCAAAATCAGCCGTTCGGTTTCAAGGCGGGGGATCATGGAGGGGCTCGCGAAATATGATTGGCAAGCAAACATCGCCTGTCGCGGCGCCCGCGACAAGTCGCGACAAGGATCACGGGTTTGCGCGTCACGCATGCCTTGTGGAGCGGGCTTGCCAGCCAAATGTGAGATGGGAGGCCAGGAAGGCCCTTAAGGAGACGACAATGAAATTACGCTCAACCAAGTTCGCCGCACTGGCCGCAGCCCTGATGATCTCGGCGCCGCTGGCACTCGCGGCCACGCCGACCTTCGCCGCCGATTATCATGACGGCGACCGCGACAACAGCAATTATCGCGGCGACAATGATCGTCACGACGGCGATCGCAACAATTACCGGAGCGACAATGATCGCCGCGATGGTGATCAGTATAGCTATCGCAGCGACCGTCACGACAACGACCGCGACGGCATGCGCCACATGTCATACCGCCATACCGGCCATTGGGGTTATTCGCACCACCACCGCATGTGGTTCGCGTTTTTTGGGCGCTGATCGCTAGATCATCGCACAACGAAACCTCTGCCGGGTAACGCCCCTCCCCCGGCGGAGGTTTTCGGTTTCAATATCAATCCAAAAAATAATCGTCATGGCCGCCCTTGTGGCGGCCATCCATGAACACCCTGCTAAAACGGAGGTTATGGGTCGCCGGGACAAGCCCGGCGATGACGAATAATTAGTTCAGCTTCGGTTCCAATTTCTTGCACGCTTCGATCAGCCCCTTCACCGAATCCGCAGACTTCGCCAGCGCGTCGCGCTCGGCTGGCGTCAGATCCAGTTCGACGATGCGCTCCACGCCCTTTTCGCCGATCACCGCGGGCACGCCGACATAGAGATCCTTGATGCCGTAGGGACCGTTCACATAACAGGCGCAGGGCAGTACGCGCTTCTTGTCGCGCAGATAGGATTGCGCCATCTCGATGGCCGCCGTGGCGGGCGCGTAGAATGCCGAGCCGGTTTTCAGCAGGCCGACGATTTCGGCGCCACCGTCGCGCGTGCGCTGCGTGATCTGATCGAGACGCTCCTGCTTGATCCAGCCTATCTTGACGAGTTCCGGCAGCGGCACGCCCGCGACCGTGGAGAAGCGCGGCATCGGCACCATGGTGTCGCCATGACCGCCCAGCACGAAGGCCGTCACATCCTCCACGCTGACATTCAATTCTTCGGCGATGAAATGGCGGAAGCGCGCGCTGTCCAGCACGCCCGCCATGCCGATCACCTTGTTGTGCGGCAGGCCCGAGAACTGGCGCAGCGCCCACACCATCGCGTCCAGCGGATTGGTGATGCAGATGACGAAGGCGTTCGGCGCGTGCGCCTTGATGCCCTCGCCCACCGCCGCCATCACCTTGAGGTTGATGCCGATCAGATCGTCGCGGCTCATGCCGGGCTTGCGCGGCACGCCCGCCGTCACGATCACCACATCGGCGCCCGCGATATCGGCATAGGAGTTCGTGCCGCGCAGCTTCACGTCATAGCCTTCGATGGGACCGGCCTGGGCGAGGTCCAGCGTCTTGCCCTGGGGCAGGCCCTCCACGATGTCGAACAGCACGACATCGCCCAGTTCCTTCAAGGCCACGAGATGGGCAAGCGTGCCGCCGATCTGGCCGCCACCGATAAGCGCGATTTTCCTGCGGGGCATGAGACGTCCTTTCAAAAATCCGTGGGGTAGTTAACCCGCATGGCCCGGCCGTGCAATATGACGGCAAGTTTCAGGGAGCAGGTGTATGAAAGTCTGGATTGCGGCGGCCCTTCTGGCCGTTTTTTTGCTGCCCGGCGAGGCTTTTGCCGACGAGCGCATGGGCATCACCATCTATGGCCCCGGCACGACGGTGTGCCACCTCTATACGAGCGATCAGGGCGGCGGCGGCGGTCCCGCCTATATGGAGAAGATCTGGGTGCTGGGCTTCATGAGCGCCTATAACAATTACATGGTGCACAACAAGCCGGGGCTCACCAACGCCGAGACCACCACTTTCTTCGACTGGATCAACACCTATTGCCAGGACCATCCGCTCGACACGCTGGCCGTGGCCACCGCCAAGCTGGTGGAGCACATCAAGAACAACGAGTGATCATTCCGCGAGCAGCCGCACGAACGCCATCGCGCCATGCGGATCGCTGCCATAGGCGGATTTGAGGGCCGAGGGCACGAAATCGAAGGCGTAGAGGGCGCCAAGCCCCAGCTTCAAATGATCGGCGATTTTCCAGTCATGGATCGCGCCCGCGGACAATTTGCCGACGCGCGCGATGCCCGGCGCAAGCTCGGCATTCTCTTCCCATTCGGCGCGGGCGAAGATCGTCCACGGGTCGGAAGGCTTGTATTCTTCTTCAAAAAACACGGCGTTGAGATTGGTGCCGTCGCTGAGATGTTTCAGGCCCCAGCCTGCGGTCGCGGCGAATGACGCATCCTCGCCGAGCGGCAATACATAGGTCGCGCTTGCGGTGGTGCGCGTTTCATTGATCGCCGGTTCGAGTTGCTCGGGGCTTTTGATGTCGCCCCATGAGATTTGCAACGACCAGTTCGCATCCGGATTCCAGCTTAATCGCGCCGATGTGCTGTCGAGTTTGATTGGATCGAAATTGAAGCGATGCTGATCGGGTTCGCGTCCGGTGAAGCGCGAGACTTCCAGTTTCCAATCCTCATGCACGAAACCGGCGGTGAGAACGCCGAAGGTCACATGCGTGGAAACCAGCCAATGATGGCTGATCGGCGCATCGGGAATATCCATGCCCGAGATACGATGCATGAAGGCGGGCGGGCCCAGCGCCGGTTCGCCGGGATAACCGGCATAAACGAACACGCTGTCATTGGCGGAAAGCTTGTGGCTGTAAGACGCCGCCAATTCCATGAACAGGTCGTGCGGATGCTGGCGGTCGATCAGCGGCGTCGTGCCGTTCGCGGTTTCACCGGTGGCCAGCAACAGCGGATAACCGCTCTTTCCCATGAACGGATCGGGGCTCAGCATCGCGCGCAAATTCAGCGTGTCGCCATCGGCAAAATCGCGCCGCGCCGCACCCATCAGCATTCCCGCAAGGAAGAGTTTGTCATCGCCGCGCGGTCCGCTCTGCGTGTCGTAAATGCCGGTGAGCCGCACATGGCCCATGAACATCCAGTCGTCTTCCATGACGTGCAAGCCATGATGCGTAGCGGCATCGGGCTGCCAGCTTGTGCCGGATGCATCGCGCGTCATCGGGTAGGGCCCGAGAATGCCGGTGGACGACGACATATCCATGCCCGGCATGTCACCCATATCCATGCCGGACATATCATCGGTTTGCGCAAACGCATGACCTGCGCCGAGCAGCAACGCGAATAATGAAATCGCAAAACTGCGCACGCTAATGCCCGCTCATATCCATATTATCCATGTCGTGATGACCGGAAGCGGCGAGTGCGCGGTATTGCTCCGGCGAAAGTCGCGGCAATCTTTGCAGGAACGCCACTATATCCCAGATTTCCGCGTCCGAATGCGTGACGCCCCAGGCCGGCATCGCGGTCATCTTGATGCCGTGCTTGATGATCCAGAAATCTTCCGCCGGATTGGATTCCGCGCGCGCGACCGCCAATTGCGGCGGCTTGGGATTCATGCCGGGGCGCATTTCGTTTTCCGCCATGCCGGGTGCGAGATGGCAGCCGGTGCACATCGCGTTGTAATGGGCCGCACCATCCGCAATCATTTGGGGATCGATGAGCAGGGGCACCTTTGTATCCTCCGCCCGTGCATCGACCGAACGCTCGCGCACAAAGGCGAGGAGCCGTTCGGTGATCGCCATTTGTCGCGCGTCGGCGGCGACATTGTAGAGGCCCGACAGCGCAACACCCGCAGCAATCAGCAAAACTGCAGCCACGAAAATGACGACGGAGACAAGCGCCACGCTGAAACGCGAATTCATCATTGGATCGATCCGGCGAAGTACCGCGACACCCTAATTGTGTACGCAAACGCCGTCGAGCAAGCCCGCGTTCCCGTTACGCCGATTTAAGCGCCGAAAAAGACAAGAGCCGGACGGGCATGCCCATCCGGCTCTGTTCCCACGGCGCGACGCGCGCCGAACTTTTACGCGAGCGAAGCGGTCAGACCGACTGCTTCAATTCCTTGGAAGCGCGGAAGGCGACCTTCTTGCTCGCCTTGATCTTGATCGCTTCGCCGGTGGCCGGATTGCGGCCCATGCGGGCGGCGCGCTTGCGCACCTGCAGGATGCCAAGACCGTTGAGACGGATGCGGACACCCTTCTTCAGCTGCTTGGTGATGACCGCGATCATGTCTTCCAGGATCGCATTGGCCGCCTTGTTGGACAGCTCATGCTTTTCCGCGAGCGTGGCGGCCAATTGGCGCGTGCTCATGGTTTCGGTCTTTGTTTTTGCGGCTGCTGGTGCGGCGGATGCTGCTGCTTTGGCCATGATGGTTCCTCTAGCGAATCAAAAAGATGCCTGATTTTACTGCTTTTCAAGCGCATGGGAATCGGCTGGAGGCGATAAAATGCCTATTTCGCGCATTTTCCTGTGCGCGAAATGCCTCTGAGGATCGCTTTGAGGTGAAAAAGAGGCTTACGCCTCGGTGCTTTCCGCTTCGGCGTGGTCCACGCGTTCGGTGATGCGGGCGGACTTGCCTCTGCGGCCGCGCAGATAATAGAGCTTCGCGCGGCGTACCTTGCCCTTGCGCACGACCTGCACCGAATCCACCAGCGGGCTATAGACGGGAAACACGCGCTCCACGCCCTCGCCATAGGAGATCTTGCGCACGGTGAAGCTCTCGTTCAGCCCCTCGCCCTGCCGCGCGATGCACACGCCTTCGAAGGCCTGCAGGCGCTCGCGCGTCTTCTGCTGCTTGGCCTTCTCGTCATAGCTGACGTCGACGACCTTCACATTGACCTTCAGCGTGTCGCCGGGCCGAAATTCGGTCTTGGCCTTGCCGCCGCGCAGGGCCTTCATTTGCTCGGCTTCGAGCGTTTGCAGCAGGTTCATTGGTATGTCTCCGGGCGGCAGTTAATTGGTTGGTGCGCTTTCCGGGCGGCGAACCGGTGCCCACTTCGCCTGAAAGCGCACGCGAAGGCGGGCCGTATAGCCTAGCGCTTTGGCTTTTCATAGAGGGTCCACAAATCCGGGCGCAGGCGTTTTGTCAGGGCCTCGGCCTGGCCGCGCCGCCATTTGGCGACCTCGGCATGATTGCCGCCGGTCAGCACGGCGGGAATGTCGCGGCCCTCGAAGCTCTGGGGGCGGGTGTATTGGGGATATTCGAGCAGGCCTTCGGAGAAACTCTCCTCGGCGGGCGAGGCCGCATCGCCCAGCACGCCGGGGATCAGCCGCACTGAGGCCTCGATCAGCGCCATGGTGGCCACCTCGCCGCCCGCCAGCACGAAATCGCCGATGGAGATTTCTTCGAGGGCGCGCGCCTCGATGGCCCGCTGGTCCAGCCCCTCGAACCGGCCACAAAGCAGGATCGCGCCCGGGCCTTGCGCCAGCGCGGCCACGCGGGCCTGCGTCAGCGGTGCCCCGCGCGGCGAGAGATAGATCGTGGGGATACCCGGATTGGCAGCATGGGCCGCATCGATTGCCGCGCATGCCACATCGGCGCGCATCACCATGCCCGGTCCGCCGCCCGAAGGCGTATCGTCCACCGTGCGATGCTTGCCGAGCCCATGCTCGCGGATGTCGCGCGTCTCCAGCGACCAGAGATTTTTCTCCAGCGCCCTGCCGAGCAGCGAAATACCAAGCGGCCCCGGAAACATTTCGGGAAAGAGCGTGAGCACCGTTGCGCGCCAGCTCATTCCACATTTCCCTTTTCACCGGTTTCGGTTTCTTCCGGCACGGCAATGACGAGGCGTCCGCCCTTCACATCGACGGTGGGCGCAAATTCGCGCGTGAAAGGCAGCAGCAGATTGCCGCCATCGGTGCGCGCGATTTCGATCACGTCGCCTGCGCCATAATTGTGGATCGCAAGCACGGTGCCAATGAGGCGACCTTCCGAATCCTCGGCGCTAAGGCCGATGAGATCGGCGTGGTAGAATTCTTCCGCTTGCGTCGCAGGCAATTGATCGCGATGCACGAAAAGCTGCACGCCCTTCAACGCTTCGGCGGCATCGCGATCTGCAATGCCCTCGAAGCGCGCAATCGCCACATCGCTTTTCATCGCGCGCGCGGAAGCCACCTTGAACACGCGTCCATCCTCGCTGTGCAGCGCTCCGTACGCGCCGAGGCTCTCGGGCGTTTCGGTGAAGGTTTTCACCTTCACCTCGCCCTTCAAACCCTGCGCGCCGATGATAGCGCCGAGGAGAATGCCCTTCGACATCACGGCTTCCACAATTTCAATGGCGAATGTTTCGCAATATGCGCGAAGTCCCGGTCTATGGTCAGCAAGATCAGATCGTAGCGTATGCAGAGCTGGGCGAGCAGCACATCAACCGTTTCGACCTGCACGCCGGACCTGCGGCAATGGTTGCGCAATTCCGCAGCTTCTATGTGGTCGTCCCTCTCCGGCGACAGGAACGGCAGGGCGGAAAGCTTCTCGATAATTTGGCTCCGCGCCTTCGGCCCGGCAAAACCCTGCAGCAACTCCTGAAGCACGAGTCCGGTCGTGAATACGGTTTGGCCGCGCACAAGCGCCCTCGCGAGCGCATCGACTTCCAGTGTTTGTTCCGGTGTGTTTCTGCGAAGGGCAAGCGACCACACACTTGTGTCGGCAAGCAGGCTCACTTGAAGCCGAGCTTCTTGTCCGAGCGGCCACGCCCCTTTTTATAATCATAGGTCGGGTCCCAATCGAACTTGCCGAACAAGTCTAGAATCCCTTTCTGGTCGCGGCGCGCGATGAATTCCTCGAGCGCCTTGGTGACCGCAGCCTTCTTGGTGCGCTCACCGCTAACCTTGAGCGCCCTGTCGATCAGCTTGGGATCGATTGCGAGATTTGTAGCCATGTGTGAACCTCCACACATACTTTCGCACATCGGGAATGCGCGAGCAAGCCGCATTCCCCCTGCTGCAAAAGGCCGGACTACGCCCCTGTGCTTCCCGCAGCCGCCGCGGCACGTTCCTGCGCCTTCTTCTTCGGCTTGGCTTTTTCCGGATTGTTTTTCACCAGCGGCTTCAGCACGCCCGCATCCGCGAGGAAGCGATGCACGCGATCCGATGCGGTCGCGCCCTTGGCTAACCACACCTTGGCCTTCTCGATATCGAGCTTCAGCCGGTCGGCATGATCGCGCGGCAGCAGCGGATTGTAGAAGCCCAGCTTCTCGATGAAGCGGCCGTCGCGGGGAGAATGCGAATCCGCAACCACGATGTTGTAATGTGGGCGCTTCTTGGTGCCGCCGCGCGAAAGCCTGATTTTCAATGACATATCTGTTTCCTTCTTCGTTTAGCGTTTGGGCATCAATCCCGGCGGCAATTGCGGCATTCCACCGCCGAGCATGCCGCCCAAATTCGGCATGCGCCCACCCATTTTCTTCATCTGCTTCATCATGTCGGCCATCTGGCGATGCATTTTGAGCAGCTTGTTCACATCCTGCACTTCCACGCCTGATCCCGCCGCGATGCGTTTGCGCCGCGACCCATTGATGATGTCGGGCTTGGCGCGCTCTTTCTTCGTCATGGAAAGAATGATCGCTTCCTGACGCGTGAACATGGAATCGTCGAAACCAGCAGCTGCGATCTGGTCCTTGATCTTGCCGACGCCCGGCAACATGCCGAGCACGCCCGTCATGCCGCCGAGTTTTTTCATCTGGCGCAATTGTTCGGCGAGATCGTCCATATCGAACTCGCCTTTTTTCATTTTGGCCGCGATCTTTTCGGCCTTTTCCTTGTCGAAATTTTCCGCAGCCTTTTCGACAAGGCTCACCACATCGCCCATGTCGAGGATGCGGGCGGCAACGCGCGCCGGGTGGAAAACTTCCAGCGCTTCGAGCTTTTCGCCCACGCCGAGGAATTTGATCGGCGCGCCCGTGACCGCGCGCATCGAAAGTGCCGCACCGCCGCGCGCATCGCCATCGGCGCGCGTGAGGATGATGCCGGAAAGTTTTACGCGTTCGTTGAACGACTTCGCGATATTCACCGCATCCTGACCGGTGAGGCTGTCGGCTACGAGAATAGTTTCGTGCGGTTTCACTTGGTCGCGCACCAGGGCCACTTCGCTCATCAACTCTTCATCGATGTGCTGGCGGCCCGCGGTATCGAGGATCAGCACGTCGTAACCGCCGACGCGAGCCGCGGCCATTGCGCGCTTGGCAATATCGAGCGGCTTCTGGTCCGCCAATATCGGCAGCGTCGCCACGCCAGCCTGCTCGCCGAGGATTTTCAACTGCTCCATGGCCGCCGGGCGATGCACGTCCAGCGATGCCATCAGCACGCGCTTTTTGTCTTTATTCTGCAGCATCAGCCCGAGCTTGGCCGACGTGGTCGTCTTGCCCGAGCCCTGCAGACCCACCATCAGGATCGGCGCGGGCGCGCTGCCGAGATCGAGCGCGGAATTCTCCGCCCCCAGCATCTCCACCAGCGCATCATGCACGATCTTGACGACCTGCTGGCCGGGCGTGACGGAGCGGATGACGTCCTCGCCGATGGCGCGCGGGCGCACCTTCGCGATGAAATCGCCCACGACCGGCAACGCCACATCGGCCTCGATCAGCGCGGTGCGGATATCGCCCAGCCCCTCATCGACATCGGCCTCGCTGAGCGCCCCGCGCCCGCGCAACCGGTCGAATGTGGCGCCAAGGCGCTGTTGAAGGTTATCGAACATTCCGCCTGCTATTCCTTCATTTCCTTTTTCGTCATCGCCCGGCTTGTCCGGGCGACCCATTTAATTGGATCACCCGCATTCGCGGGTGATGACGGAAACCCAAAGCACAAACACCCCAGGGGGCGCACCTGCGCTGCCTGGGGTCGATCCCCGGCCGAGCCGGGGACCGGAAAGTCTGAGCTTTCCGGATTGGGGAGGGATTTAGGCGGCGAGGCCCTGAAAGTCAAACCTCAGGGCGGGGTGCCGGAGAAGCGGACCGTCTTGTAGATCTGCTCGAGGGTGGCTGCGTCCTTGGGCGTGACGGCGAAACCTGTAACGCTCAGTTTCACCGGATAGGCATCGCCGGCGGGCTTCACCGTCACCGGGATATAAAGACCCACGAAATAGGGCATCGCATCGCTGCCGCCATGCTTGGCGCCGAGGCCTTCGGCCTTCTTGATGGTCAACCGGCGGCCATCCACCACGGTATCGGCTTCGCTGTAGTTCTTGCCCGCTGCCGCGAAGCCGAGATCGCTCGACCAGATGCCATAGTCGAATTGCAGCGCGAAGCCGGGGCCGGAGATTTTGCCGGTAAGGGAATCCTCTCCGTGCCCAGCCGTATAGGTCGTGCCGGGCGGCGTATGGAGCGTGAAAGCGTCCTCCACCGCGATGGCCTGCCAGCCCTTGGGGAATTCCGGTGCCGCGGGCGGCGGGGGCGGGGTGTTCACCATTGCCACCGCGGGCGGCGGCGCGGGCTTCGAAGGCCAGAAAATGAAACCTGCAAGAAGCCCCAGTGTGAGGATGGCAGCCGTCAGGTGCGGAAGAATCCGTTGCATGGCGGTTTTTACCACGGCGCTTGCAAAAACGCGCGCCCCGCGCCGGTCACATAGAGGAGAGCAAACCGACGCACTGGTCGCTGCCGCCCTCTAAGCCTATATACCGGCCCATGGCGTCGTTCCTGAAAATGCACGGGTTGGGCAATGATTTCGTCGTGTTCGACGCGCGAAATCGCGGGCTGGCGCTGGCGCCTGCGCAGGCGCGCCTGATCGCCGACCGCAGGCTGGGCGTGGGCTGCGATCAGGTGATCGTCATCCGTGCCAGCGCTACCGCCGATGCCGACATGCAAATCTTCAACGCCGATGGCGGCGAGGTGGAATCCTGCGGCAATGCTGCGCGCTGCGTGGCGCGGCTGCTGATGGACGAGAAGAACGCCGATGCGGTGCGCATCAGCACCGTCGGCGGATTGCTCCTCTGCAGCGATGCGGGCGATGGCGCGGTGACGGTGGACATGGGCGAACCGGAATTTTCCTGGGACAAGGTTCCGCTATCCCGCCCTGCCGACACCAACGCCTTCACGCTGAATGTGGACGGCGACGAGTTCAATGTGTCCGCACTTTCGGTCGGCAATCCGCATTGCGTGATCTTTGTGGAGGATGCGGAAAAAGAAGAAGTGCACGCGATCGGCCCGCGCATCGAGCGCCATCCGATGTTTCCGTCGCGCGTGAATGTGGAATTCGTGAGCGCGTTATCGCCCACCCATCTGCGCATGCGGGTGTGGGAGCGCGGTGTGGGCATCACGCAGGCCTGCGGTACGGGCGCTTGCGCCGTGGCAGTGGCAGCGGTGCGGCGCGGTCTTGCCGAACGCAAAATGGACATCGAACTGGATGGCGGCACGCTGCATCTGGAATGGCGCGAAAGCGACGGCCACATATTGATGACCGGCCCGGCGACACTCGTCTTCAAAGGCGAGCTGGCGCTGTGAACGAGATCATCACTTTCGGCTGCCGTCTGAACGCCTATGAATCCGAGGCGATCCGCGCGCGCGCCGATGAAGCGGGATTAAAGGACGCGATCATTTTCAACACTTGTGCCGTGACGGGCGAGGCCGTGCGCCAGTCACGTCAGGCGATTCGCAAAGCGCGTCGCGCCAATCCCGAAGCCAAGATCATTGTGACAGGATGCGCCGCACAGACCGAGCCGGACACCTATTCCGCCATGCCGGAAGTCGATTCCGTGATCGGCAACAAGGAAAAGCTCGAAACTGCCTCCTACACCGATTTCATCGGTGCTGCCGAGCGCGTGCGCGTCAATGACATCATGTCGGTGAAGGAAACCGCGGCGCAATTCGTGGATTCCTTCGAAGGCCGCGCGCGCGCTTTCCTGCAGGTTCAGAATGGCTGCGATCATCGCTGTACCTTCTGCATCATTCCTTATGGCCGCGGAAATTCGCGCAGCGTGCCGATGGGTGCGGTGATCTCTGAAGCGCGCCGCCTCACAGAGGCAGGCTTTCCCGAAATCGTGCTGACCGGCGTGGATCTGACCGCTTATGGCGCGGATTTGCCAGGCGCTCCCACGCTGGGACAATTGGTGTCCAAGATTTTGAAACTGGTGCCGGAGCTGAAACGCCTGCGGATTTCGTCCATCGACTCCATCGAAGCCGACGCGGAATTGATGCGCGCCATCGCCGAAGAAGAAAGGCTGATGCCGCATTTCCACCTATCGGTGCAGGCGGGCGACGACATGATCCTGAAACGCATGAAGCGCCGCCACGCGCGCGCCGACACGATTGCGTTTTGCGAAGAGGTGCGCACGCTGCGCACCGATGCGGCGTTCGGCGCGGATTTTATTGCCGGTTTTCCCACCGAAACCGAAGCGATGTTCGAGAACAGTCTGAAACTGGTGGACGATGCGGGGCTTTCTTTCCTGCATGTGTTCCCGTTCAGCCCGCGCAAAGGCACGCCCGCCGCGCGCATGCCGCAACTGGACCGCAAACTTGTGAAAGAACGCGCCGCGCGCCTGCGCGCCAAAGGCGAAGAGGCTTTGGCCGCGCATCTGAACGCGCTCATCGGCAGCGAACAATCATTGCTGATCGAGGAAAACGGGATCGGCCGCACAGCATCCTTCGCGCCTGCCCGTTTCGAAGGCGACGCGGCACCGGGAAGTCTTGCCCGCGCACGCATTACGGGTGCGAGTTCCAGACATCTGATTGCAGAACTGGCCGCATGAGCGAGGGGAAGGCGGGTTTCCTCACGCGGTTGAAGGCGGGGCTGTCGCGCAGCGCAGGCGCGCTCGGCGAAAGCGTCACCGGCATTTTCGGCAAGGCCAAGCTCGATACAGAAACCGTCGCCCATCTGGAAGACGCGCTGATCCGCTCCGACATCGGCGCGAACCTCGCCAAAAAACTGGCTGCGGCGGTCGCGGACGGCCGTTACGACCGCGAAATCTCCACCTTCGAAGTGCGCGAGATCCTGTCGCGCGAAATCAGCAAAGCCCTGACGCCGGTTGCAAAACCGCTCGTCATCGATCGCAACAAAAAACCTTTCATCGTGCTGATCGCAGGCGTGAACGGCACGGGCAAGACCACCACCATCGGCAAACTCGCCAAACGCCTCACCGGCGAAGGCCACAAACTCGTGCTGGCCGCGGGCGACACGTTCCGGGCCGCGGCCATCGAGCAATTGCAGGTGTGGGGCGCGCGCACGGGGGCGACGGTGGTTGCAGGCGCGCAAGGCGCGGACGCGGCGGGGCTCGCCTTCGAGGCCATCGAGAAAGCGCGCGCGGCCAATGCAGACGTCGTCCTGATCGACACCGCGGGGCGGTTGCAGAACAAGGCCGGGCTGATGGCCGAACTGGAAAAAATCGTGCGCGTGATAAAAAAGCTCGATGCCACAGCACCCCATGCAACCCTGCTCGTGCTGGATGCCACCACCGGGCAGAACGCGATTTCGCAAGTGGAAGCCTTCAAATCCGCGGTTCCGCTCACCGGCCTCGTCATGACGAAGCTCGACGGCACCGCCAAGGGCGGCATATTGGTCGCACTGGCGGACAAATTCGGCCTGCCTGTACATTTCATCGGCGTGGGGGAAGAGGCGGACGATCTGCAACCGTTCAACGCAGACGCCTTCGCCAAAGCACTGACAGGGATGACGCCTTGAGACAAAACCCGCTTGCCCGGCTCGCGCTCGATCTGGGGCCGCTGATCCTTTTTTTCGCGACGTTCGAATTCTACGGCATCTATCCGGCGACCGCCGTGTTCATGGTTGCGGTGATCGCAGCACTCGCCTTCGGCTATTGGCGCGAGCGCAAGATTCCACCCATGCCGCTTTTCACCGCCGTGCTGGTGCTGATCTTCGGCGGGCTCACGCTTTATTTGAAGAACGACATCTTCATCAAAATGAAGCCGACGGTGCTCTACGCATTTTTCGGTCTGCTGTTGCTGGGCGGCCTCGCCTTCAACCGGCTTTTCATCAAGAGCGTTTTCGCCGAAGCCTTCGATCTGAGTGAAACCGGCTGGCGCTGGCTGACGTGGCGCTGGGGTTCGTTTGCGCTCAGCCTTGCTGTGCTCAACGAGATCGTGTGGCGGAACTTCTCGACCGCCATATGGGTGGATTTCAAAGTGTGGGGCATCATGCCGCTGATATTTTTGTTCGCGCTGGCGCAGACGCCTTTCGTCCTGAAACACCAGATCGAAGAAAAAAAAGAAACCTGAGATATTCAGTCAGGATTTCCAAACGGCGCGAAAGTGGTGCGATCGCGCGTCTGGCGATAATGCTCCAGCGCCCATTTCACGCTTGGAAAAGCCAATTCGTTCCAAGGGATATCGTCCCAGGCGAAAAGCTCCGTCTGAAGACTTTCCGCCCCCGGCGCGAATTTGGGCACCGCAAATCGCGCGCGATACATCAATTGAACCTGGGAAATATGTGGAACGGCGTAGACCGCCAGCAGGGCGTCAATCACGATATCCGCGCAGGCTTCCTCGCGGGCTTCGCGGCGCGCACCGACCTCAGGCGTTTCATGCTCCTCCAGAAAACCCGCGGGCAGCGTCCAGAAATTCTTGCGCGGCTCGATGGCGCGGCGGCACAAAAGAATGCGCCCCTCATGCGCAACCACCGAGCCCACAACGATTTTCGGGTTCGAATAGGCAATATGTCCGCATTGTCCGCAGACATATCTTTCGTGCGTGTCTCCATCCGGAACACGGCGCGTAAAGTGTGGCCCCGGAGAAACAGAGGGAGGGTGCTTGCGTTCTGTCATCGTGTGAATTGTGCCTAAGCAGAATGCAACGTGAAAGTCAAAAAGACGCACCTTGTTTGGTGGGCTGCGCGGAGCGAAATGTTGTTATTAAAACCATTGTCGAGACACGTATCTCTCGTCTAATCTCCGCGTCCGGCAAGATGCCTGGTGAGAGCGTTGCGTCGCCCAGCGTTACCTGGGCCTGTTCTCCAAAAACGATCTGATCGTGTACGGACGATCGCAGGATTTTTTAAAGACGTTGGAAGATTGCAGGGGTGGGAAATGACGTTAAAGGGTCCGCGGAAAACGAATGGGGGGTTCGAACTGGCGGAAGCGCCTTCCTATCTCATGCGACGGTGCCAGCAATTTTACGGCGATCTCTATGCGCGCGAAACCGGCGCGCGCGATCTGACCAAACAGCAATTCATGGTGCTGGCAGCCCTCGAACATAATGACGGCGCGAGCCAGACCGCACTCGTGGAAATCACCGGCATCGACCGTTCGACATTGGCCGAGATGGTGCGCCGGATGCTGGAGCGCGGATTGCTTTCGCGCGAACGCACCGAAGAAGATGCGCGCGCCAATGCGGTGGCGATCACGCAAGGCGGACGCAAAGCGCTGCGCGCGGCGCGCACCGCTGCCGACCGCGCGGAGAAGGCGCTGCTCGATACGCTGCCTGCGGCGGAACGCATCCGTTTCGTGAAATTGCTGGCGACGATTGCGTCCGCCGGCGAGGCTCTGGCGGCAGAAAGTCCCGACCGGCCACGGCGCAAACCCGCGCGGCGGCCAAGGGCTTAACTAGCTGATTTCCAGAGTCAATTTGGATTGTGTTGAAATAAAATCCGTCATGGCCGGGCTTGTCCCGGCCACCCATACACTCCGTCTTGCAGGGTGTTCATGGGTGGCCGCCACGAGGGCGGCCATGACGTAAGTTGAGTAGTTCAATTCGAAAGAGAGCTAACCCTACTGGCGTGCCTGCGCAATGGCAGGCAACAGCTGCGCTGTGATGCTATCGGCGTCCAACCCGCCGGCGAAGCGGTAGCGTACGATGCCGCGCGGATCGATCACGAAAGTTTCCGGCACGCCGTAAACGCCCCAATCGATTCCGGCGCGTCCATCGGCATCGAGCGCGATGCGCGCAAACGGATTTCCCACTTCAGCGAGAAACGCGCGCGCCTTCTCGGGCGTGTCCTTATAGACCATGCCGTAAAGCGCAACACCTTTGAGACTGGAAAGCGATGCGAGCGCGGGCGCCTCTTCGCGGCATGGCACGCACCATGACGCAAACACGTTCAGCACCGTGACGTGACCTTTGAAATCATTCACGCCGAAGCTCTGCGCGTTCGCGTCGAGCGGCGGTAATGAAAGCGCGGGCGCAGGCTTGTCGATCAGCATCGACGGCAATTCGCTGGGCGGCGGCGCGATCAGGCTGCGAAACAGAAAGATCGTGAGCACGACGAACAGCGCAATGGGGATGATATAGGCGAGCCGTCTCATGCGCGCGGTTTTTCCAATGCGGCGAGGCGGGCCTTGGCGCGGCGGTATGCCGAAAGCGTCAGAAAAATCGCTGCCCCGATGCCGAGAACGCTCGCGCCATAGGCGGGCCAGATATAGGCGCCATATCCGCCCATGTGGAGGAACGCGCCCATCAATGCCCCAGCATCAGCGTGCGGGCGCGGCGCTCCAGGATTTCCGTGCGTATGCGGATCATCCAGAGCGTCATGAAGAGTGCGGTATATCCGAACGCCATCAAAAACAGCGGCCAGAGGAACACCGCCGAGATCGTGGGACCATCGGGGCGGAAAATGCTTTCGCCCTGATGCAGCGTCGTCCACCAATCGACCGAGAATTTGATGATCGGCAGATTGACCACACCCACCAGCGCCAAAATCGCTGCCGCGCGGCCTGCGCGAACTTCATCCTCGATGGCGTTCCACAAGGCGATGTAACCCAGATACAGAAACAGCAGGATGAGGAACGAGGTCAGCCGCCCATCCCATTGCCAATAGGTGCCCCACATCGGCTTGCCCCAAAGCGAGCCGGTGACGAGCGCCAGTGCGGTGAACAGCGCGCCCAGCGGTGCGGCCGTCTTCGCCGCCACATCGGCCAGAGGATGCCGCCAGACAAGGCTGAACAGCGACGCCACCGCCATCAGGCCGTAAGCCATCATCGCCACCCAGGCGGCGGGCACATGGATGAACATGATGCGCACGGTGTCGCCCTGCTGGTAATCGGGCGGGGCGACGAACAGTCCGAGATACAGCCCAACGCCGAGCAGGATGATGGTCGCGCCCGCGAACCATGGCAGCAGCGCGCCGCTCAATTGCATGAAACGTTTGGGATTGGCGAATTCGAAAATCATCGTGCCTCTATAGCCTAACTCGCCAGATTTAGCCGCACGGCAGCGGCGGCGGCAAAGGGCGCCAGCAGCACCGCGGCCAGCGAGAACGCCGCCACCAGCCACAGCGCGCCGTTCGCCAGCCCGTCCAGCGCCGAAAGCACCGCGCCCGCGCCGAAGATAACCGCAGGCGCCAGCAGCGGCAGCACGATCAGCGGCAGGATCACCCCGCCGCGGCGAACGGCCAGCGTCAGCCCTGCGCCGATTGCGCCGATTGCGCTGGCGGCAGGCGTTCCCAAGGCCAGCGACGCGATCAGCGCGACGTATCCCTGCTCCGGCAGATTGAACAGCAATCCCAGCACCGGCGAGAGCAGCGTCAGCGGCAAGCCGGTCGTGAACCAGTGTGCGGCGATCTTCGCCGCAGCCGAGGCTTCCAGCGACAGCGGCGACAGCGCGATCAGATCGAGGCTGCCATCCTCGTAATCGGCCTGAAATATCCGGTCGAGCGACAGCAGCGCTGCCAAAATCGCCGCCACCCACAAAACGCCGCCCGCGATGCGCCCCAACAGTTTCAGATCCGAACCCACGCCCAGCGGCACGAGTGCTGCCACCGCCGCAAAAAACGCCAGCGCCAGCATCGCGCTCCCGCCCGCCCGCGTGGCAAGGCGCATGTCGCGGAATAAGAGGGCGCGGAAGGAGTTCATGCCGCCCCCAGCAAAAGCTTCTCGCATTCGATCCCCAACGGCTCATGCGTTGCGGCGATGACGATGCCGCCGCTCGCGCAATGCGCGGTGACAAGTTTCGCAGCGAGTTTTTTTCCGCCAGCATCCAGCGACGCCAGCGGCTCATCCATCAGCCAGAGCGGTCGCGCGCTCAATTTCAGCCGCGCCAATGCGAGACGCTTTTTCTGTCCGGCCGAAAGATATTGCCCCGGCAGATCGCGCAATCGCGCGAGGCCGACTTCTTCCAGCGCCATGTCGATGGGTGTTTGCGCGCCATAAAGCTCGGCGAAGAATTTCAGATTCTCGAAAACCGAAAGCTGCGGCTTGACGCCATCGCTATGGCCGAGCCAGCCGATGAATTTGCCGCGCTCCTCGCCATCCTCGATCTCGCCCGATTTCGTCCGTAAACGGATCGTTCCGGCGGCAGGCGCCAGAAACCCCGCAATCAACCGCAATAGCGAGGTTTTGCCCGCGCCATTCGGCCCCTCGACGGCAAGCGCATGGCCCCCCGAAATCGCAAAACCGAGATCGCGAAAAACAAGCCTCTGCCCGCGCATGCAGGCGAGTGCTTTTGCTGAAAGCGCGGTGAGTTCGCTCACCGCATCCCGCCTTACCCTGCGATATATTGCGCGCCGTTCACCGTCAGCGTGGCGCCGGTGATGAAGGCGGAGTCTTCGTTGGCGAGGAACAGTGCTGCCTTGGCGATCTCCTCGGCCTTGCCGAGGCGGCCGACGGGAATCGTCGCGATGATGCTTTCCAGCACCTTGGGCGGAACGGCGGCAACCATTTCGGTGTCGATATAGCCGGGGCAGATCGCGTTGACCGTGATGCCCTTCTTGGCCGTTTCCTGCGCCAGCGCCTTGGTGAAGCCGATGATGCCGGCTTTGGCGGCGGAGTAATTGGTCTGCCCCATCTGGCCTTTCTGGCCGTTGATGGAAGAGATGTTGATGATGCGCCCATAGCTGCGCTCGCGCATCGAGTCGATCACCTGGCGGCTCGTGTTGAACAGCGAATCCAGATCGACGCGCATAACCTCGCGCCATTGTTCGGGGCTCATCTTGTGCAGCATCGCATCGCGCGTGATGCCCGCATTGTTGATGAGCACATCGACGGGGCCGAGTGCGGCGGTGACATCGGCGATGCCCTTGGCGCAGGCGTCGAAATCGCCCACATCCCATTTGAAGACGGCGATGCCGGTTTCGTTTTTGAATTTGGCGGCGGCTGCGTCATTGCCCGCGTAATTGGCGGCGACCTTGTAGCCTGCATTCTTGAAAGCGATGGAAATCGCAGCCCCGATCCCTCGCGTTCCCCCCGTTACCAACGCCACGCGCGACATGCCATCTCTCCCTGATTTTTATGGGTTTGCTTTAACATTGCGCTTGCGGCCTGCGATAGGGTGTAGCTGTCGCAGGCCGCTTAAACGCACTTAAATTGCTGGGGATTTCAGCGCTCCACGCACATGGCGATGCCCATGCCGCCGCCGATGCACAGCGTGGCGAGGCCCTTCTTCGCATCGCGCTTGCCCATCTCGAACAGCAGCGTGGTCAGCACGCGCGCGCCTGACGCGCCGATGGGATGGCCGATGGCGATGGCGCCGCCATTCACGTTCACTTTCGAAACATCCCAGCCCATGTCCTTGTTCACAGCACAAGCCTGCGCCGCAAAGGCTTCATTGGCTTCGACGAGATCGAGGTCGGAGGCCTGCCAGCCCGCTTTCTTCAGCGCTGCACGCGAGGCGGGAATGGGCCCGCTTCCCATAACCTTCGGGTCCACACCGGCATGCGCCCATGATGCGATACGCGCGAGCGGCTTCAATCCGCGTGCATCTGCTTCCTTGGCACTCATCAGCACCAATGCTGCAGCGCCGTCATTGATGCCCGATGCATTGGCGGCGGTGACCGTACCGTCTTTTTGAAAAGCGGGCTTCAACCCTGAGATGCCTTCATAGGTGACGCCGTCGCGGATGAATTCGTCGGTGTCCACGATGCGGTCGCCCTTGCGCTCCTTGATGGTGACGGGGGCGATTTCGTCCTTGAAGCGGCCGGATTTGCGCGCGGCCTCGGCCTTGTTTTGCGATGCAACGGCGAACTTGTCCTGCTGCTCGCGGGTGATCTGCCATTCGCGCGCGACGTTCTCGGCCGTGACGCCCATGTGGTAGCCGTTGAAGGCGTCCCACAATCCGTCCTTGATCATTGTATCGACAAAGGAAAAGTCGCCCATCTTCTGACCGGCCCGGAGATAGGCCGCATGCGGGGCCATGCTCATGGATTCCTGTCCGCCCGCGACCACCACCGAGGCATCGCCATTGAGAATCGCCTGATAGCCAAGCGCCACCGCGCGAAGGCCCGAGCCGCAGAGCTGGTTCACGATCCAGGCCGGGGTTTCCACCGGAATTCCCGCATTGATCGAGGCCTGACGGGCGGGGTTCTGGCCCTGCGCCGCGGTCAGGATCTGGCCCATGATCACTTCGGAGACGTCCTTGCCCGCCACGCCGGCCCGGGTCAGCGCCGCCTGAATGGCCGTTTTGCCAAGCTCATGGGCCGGAACCGCGCCAAAAGCGCCGTTGAACGAACCAACCGGGGTTCTTGCGCCCGAAACGATGACCACGTCCGTCATTGATATCTCCCTGAACCTTCTTGCTGCGGCGCGCCCAAAATGGCGCGATTATCAAGTTTGGTAAACTGCGATGAATCGTCTGTCAAAATCAGAGGGTTAATGCCCATACCGATTGATGGAAAACAATCTTCTTTCATAAAAGGCACTGGACATGGTGGACAATGTAATGTGTGCTTATGCGAAATTCGCGTCCGCGAAGAGACGCGAAGGACACAACTCAACGGGTAGAAGAAAATGACAGAGGAAGCGAGTACCCCCAAGGAAGACCCGGTTATCATAAAGAAATATGCCAACCGGCGGCTCTACAACACCCAGACTTCAAGCTACGTGACCCTCGATCATCTCGCCCAAATGGTGAAAGAAGGCACGGAATTCGAAGTGCGCGATGCGCGCACCGGCGAAGACATCACCCGTCCCGTGCTGACACAGATCATCTTCGAGGAAGAGGGCAAAGGACAGCATCTGCTCCCCATCCGCTTCCTGCGCCAGCTGATCCGTTTCTACGGCGACAGCCTGCAGGCCTTCGTTCCGGGCTATCTCGATCTTTCCATGGACGGCTTCACCAAGAACCAGGAAGACATGCGCAGCCGCGTGGCCGAAGCGTTCGGCGGCGGCAGTCAGGTGATCGAGAATCTCACGCGGCAAAATCTGGCGATGTTCGAGCGCGCCATGAAAGTGTTCACGCCCTTCGGCGCGCAGATGGCGCGCGAGGAAGCGCCGAAAGCACCCAATGGCGCCGGACACGCGCCCAAACAGACCGAAGAAATCGGCGAACTGAAAAGCGAAATCGAAGCGATGCGCAAGCAGCTCGCAGAACTGGCCCAGCAGCGCAAATGATACCGTCCCGCGGATAGGTGACCGGCCTATCGCGCGACGGACGACATCGAATTCACGCGATCAAGCTACCTAGCTCTTCGCCCATTCTGGCGCGAGCAGGGGTTCGCCGAAATGGAAGCCCTGGAAATAATCGACGCCGAAGCTTTCGAGCAGATCGGCTTCCTCGTCGGAGCTGACCCATTCGGCAACCGTCTTCAGATTGAAATTCTTGGCCAGATGCACCAGCGTGCGCACGAAGGTCTGGTTGTCGGGTGAGGTTGCAAGGCCGCGCACGAAGGTGCCGTCGATCTTGACCATATCGACATGCAGCATCTGCAGATTGCGGAACGAGGTATAGCCCGCGCCGAAATCGTCGATTGCCACGCGGCAGCCCATCTCGCGCAGATTGGTGACGAAGAGCACGCTTTCCTCGAAATCGTCGAGCGCCGCAGTTTCCGTCAATTCCACGATGATGCGCTGGGCCACTTCGCGGTTTGCCCGCACGAAATTGATGAAGGATTGCAGCCATGACGGATCGCCCGCCGTGGTGCCCGAAACATTCACCGCCAGCGTCACATGCGGATTGGCATAGAGTTTGGCCACCGCCATTTCGAGCGCATGGCGATCGACAAGCCGCACAAGGCCCAATTGCTCGGCCGCCGGAATGAACTGACCCGCCGCCGCAACGGTGCCGTCGGTGCGCTGCATGCGCAGCAGGCATTCGTAATGCACGGGCTCCTTGGTTTTCGCCGACACGATGGGCTGATAGGCGAAGACGAGCCTGCGTTCGTTGAGTGCGGCCACCACTTCATCGGCAATCGCCATCAGTCGCAGACGTGCTGTTTCGCGCTGCGGAGATTTTGCGTAAACCGCAAAGCCGTCGCGGCCCGCGCTGCGGGCGCGGTCGAGCGCTTCCTCGGCGCGCAGCATCGCTTCCTGGCTGGACGATGCGCCGGACGGCAGCCACACCGCACCCACCGTGATGGTCGCCGAAACGGTACCTGTGCGCGTTTCGATCACTGAATCGCGCACCACTGCGCGCAAGCGGTCCGCCACCAGCGCGATCTCGCGCTCGCTGCAATTGCCCAGAATGACGCCCAGCTTGTTGCCG
Source organism: Rhizomicrobium sp. (assembly GCA_035944195.1). Classification (GTDB taxonomy): domain Bacteria; phylum Pseudomonadota; class Alphaproteobacteria; order Micropepsales; family Micropepsaceae; genus Rhizomicrobium. Next base: position 99,693 of record DASZBL010000013.1, read on the forward strand.
GCGGTGCGCCCGATGATGTCGCTGCCGCGCAGCGTGCTCGAAAGCCGCTCGCCCACCGCGACGATCACTTCATCCGCCGCACCGAAACCGTAAGCCTCGTTGATCATGGCAAGGCGATCGATGGAGGCGACGAGATAGGCGCAGTGGCGTTCTTCCGCTTTCGCAGCCTCGATGGCTTCGGCGAGCGCAGAGCGCAAACTTGTGCGATTGAGTTGACCGGTGAGTTCGTCGCGCGTGGCAAGATAGGTAAGCCGCTGCGCCTCGCGCTTGTCATCTGTGATGACGCGCAGGATGCCCGTTAGTCTTTCCGCAGCACCACCCGGCGCCGCACATCGTATGCCGCGCATTTCAAACCACACGCTGCCCATGGCGGAGGCCGCTTCGAACTCGATTTCAAAGGGGGAATCCTGCGCCATCTGCGTGTTGAGAATTGCGCTCAATTGCTCGCGGCCGTGCGGGCTCATCCAGTTGCGAAACGCTTCGCCGCGCCGCAAGCGATCGGGATCGGAATGGAATGCCAGAACGTCGCCGGCACCTTCCCAGACGAGGCGGTCATCGGCCACCGTCCAGTCGAATGTCATCATGCGCGCGCCGGCAACCGCCAGGCGAAGGCGCTCGACATCCTGCGCTGCGGACAAGGCACGAATGCCCTCCGCAGGCTTCTTGGGAAGCATTTGACTCAGCACAACCACCATCCCTGGCCTTTTATTGCGGCCGTTGGAGCGATCATGCGGTGCGGGAATTAAAAAACCCGAAACTTTTGAAGCAATGTTTGCGTTTCTAAGGGGTGGCGCGAGCTTTGCCTTAAAGACCCGTTATGAACGGCAACGGCCCATTCGCAATTACAGGCCACGCAGGGAATTATCCTTTGCGCAAGCTGGCTTTTCGCGCCGGAAAAGCAAAGCCCGCCAAAAGCTTCGATGATGAACGCCAGCCCGATCACAGCGCCGTTCAGGGGCGGCGCGAACAGAAAAGCATTACGCCACCGTCCCAAAATGAAACGGAACATGCGCCGTCATGGAACGCATCGCGGCTCAATCCGGCGTTTGTGGCGCAAATACTGGGGCAAATGTTGAATGATAATGAACGCGGCTCAGTTCGGGCGGCGTACGCGTATGGCGGCGAGCCTGCGCGTCGGGCGCTCATTTGCGACACCCAGATCTGACGCAAGCGCGATACCCAAAAGTCCCGCAGCCGAGAACAGCGCGAAACCCGTCTGGCTTTCTGCGACGAAACCTGCCGCCGCCGCCAGCAGCGCGCCTGCGCCCAAACCGGCATAGAGCGATTTTTTCTGCAGCGCCACGAAATCGATGACGACGACCGCGGCAAGCAGCGGCGCGAACGCCAGAAGCACATAGCCGTTCACGATTGCCGCGATCCCCGCAAGAACACAAAACGAAAGCACCAGCGCTGCGAGGAACGCACGCGGCGGCTTCACGAAATCCGCAACCACCGCCAGCGCCAGAACCGGCGGCGCCAATGCTGCCACGAGAAACGTCACGGCAGTGCCAAGCGCGGGGGCGCCCGCAAACGCGGCGACGCAATCGCCGATCGCGAGCGCGCCGTAAAGTGCGGCTGCAAAACCGATGTAATTGCGTGCGCGCGCACCGCTGGCGATCATCGCCGCGATGATCGCGGAAAGTCCCAGCACGATGGCGAACGGAATCTCGGTCATGGCGCTCGCAAATCCGACAGCAGCGATTTCAATTCGACCAGCATCTGCTCCACGCGCTCCAGCCGCTTGACGATATCTGCCAGCGCGTTCGCATCCGAAGCCCGCGGCACGGGAGTCGAAACGCCTGCATGTTTGGCAACATCTTCGGGTGCCACGCCCAGCAGCACCGCGATTGTAGCAACATCGCGCGCGGAAAGCTCGCGCTGATCTTTCCAAATCTCTGCAAGTTCGGCGTCGCTCAGCCCCAGCGCGCGGGCGAGATCGGCGCGCGTCAGATACCCCGCGGCCAGCCGCGCATCGAACCATTCCGCATCGAAGAACAGCGCCATCGCCACAACCTACGCGAATCCGGCACGAAAATCGCCGCTATAGAGCAGGCTTGTCCACCAAAATGGCCCCGATGATGCGGCCATAGCCGCCCTGCTGCACGATCACGGCGATGGCATCCTTCGGCGCGCCGCCGATTTCCTGCTTGGGCAGATCCAGCGTTACCGGCTGGCCTTTCCACAGGCCCACCGCCTTCACGTCCTGAACGATGTTGCGATAGGTGACGGTGTGCCCGCCATTCTCGCCGGACGAAATGGTGACGGTGGCCTTGGGCAGGATGCGGAACAGCCAGATCGTGGCGTCGCCGCCCTTGCCCTCGCCCACTTCGATATGAACCTCGGTCGGCGTCGTCGTCACCTTGACGGGAATGGCTTGCGCATCCGCAGCCCGCGCGGTGATGGCCGCCTGAATGGCCGGTTCGCGGCTACCCACGAGATCGTTCACCCCGTCCACGATCATCTGGGGGGTATAGACGCCGCCGCGGTGCATCGCGTCGGAATAGGCTTTCTGCCGCTTGGTGTTGGCGTCGCTGGCCAGCGTGTCCTTCCAGCCCAGCATGTCCCAATAGGTGATGGGCAGGCTCATCGCCAGAACGTCCTTGCGGGTGGCCAGCTGGCCCATCAGCGCATCGGCCGGCACGCAGGAACTGCAGCCCTGACTGGTGAACAGCTCCACCACCACCGGCCGGGGACCGGCATAGGCGGGCGCGCCCGCGAAACCGGCAGCAAAAGCAGCCAGCGCCAGGAGAAGGCGGGTAGAGGCGTTCGAACGATGTGGCATGCGGTCAGAATAGGGTCCGTGCCGGAGCCTCTCCAGTCACTTCGGCTTGATAGCGCCCCCCGGGCAGCCGATTTGCCATCCTCGCACGCCGAGGCCCGCCTCTGCCAAGGTTTTGTGCAAAGAAATGTGGATATTCAAAAAGATGAGAGCAGCGTCAGCGAAGGGATGGAAGCCACCCTCCGGGGCGACGGTCGGTTGCGACTGGCATTTCGCATCTCTTATGATGATCGGTATTGTTGAACGATAGGTCGCGGGCATCTTCATGTTCAGCAACAAGGGCCAAAAGCGAAATTTCGTTACTTCGGTCGAGGAATACGAGCGGCTGAAGAGGCGCAATCAGGAAGCCTTCATGGCTGCCGATGCGCCCGATGAACTGGTTGCCGATCTCAAATCCTATCTGCGCGGCAAAAAACAATCTCCGCGCGCAAATTCAAAACTCTTCCGAATTTAGCGTCATTTTGGAATGAGTTGAGTCACTGAATCAAAATTCGTCATGGCCGGGCTTGTCCCGGCCACCCATACACTCCGTCTAACAAGGTGTTCATGGGTGGCCGCCACAAGGGCGGCCATGACGTATTGTTGAAATATCGCTTCTCAAGACAGCTCTAAGCCGCCAGCAGATTCCTCAGCACGTAGGAGAGAATCCCGCCGTTTTCGAAATAGGAGACTTCGTCGGCGGTGTCGATGCGCAGGATCAGCGGCAGGTCGGCTGTCTTGCCATCGGGATAGTGGATCGTGGCCGTCACCTTCATGCCCGGTTTGATCTTGCCCGAGAGACCCGGGATGTCGATCGCCTCGCGGCCCGTCAGCGCATAGTCGCGCCGCGTCTTGCCCTCGGTGAACACGAACGGCGCGATGCCCATGCCGATGAGGTTCGAGCGGTGAATGCGCTCGAAACTTTCGGTGATGACGGCGCGCACGCCCAGCAGCTTCGGCCCCTTCGCCGCCCAGTCGCGCGACGAGCCCGTGCCATATTCCTTGCCGCCGATCACCACCACCGGCACGCCGTCCTGCTGGTAGCGCGTGGCCGCATCGAAGATCGACATTTCTTCGCCGCTCGGTTGCGCGGGCGAATAATAGATCGTGTTGCCGCCCTCCTTGCCGCCCATCATCTCATTGCGGATGCGGATGTTCGCGAAGGTGCCGCGCGCCATCACTTCGTCATTGCCGCGCCGCGAGCCGTAGGAATTGAAATCCTTCACTTCGACGCCGCGTCCGATCAGATAGCGCCCCGCGGGCCCATCCTTCTTGATCGAACCGGCGGGTGAAATGTGATCGGTGGTGATGGAATCGCCGAACAATGCGAGGATGCGCGCGCCCTTGATATCGGCCACCGCATTCGGCTTCACGCCCATGCCTTCGAAATAGGGCGGGTTCTTCACATAAGTGGAATTCTTGTCCCACGAATAGGTCTTGCCTTTCGTGACCTTCACCTTTTTCCAATCCGGCCCGCCATCAAAAACATTGCCGTAGCGCTTGCGGAAGCTCGCCGCCGTCACGGCCTTGCGGATGGTGTCGGAGATTTCTTTCGGCGAGGGCCAGATGTCTTTGAGATAAACCGGCTCGTTCTCGCGGTCATAGCCCACCGGATCCTTGGTGAGATTGAGATTGATCGAACCCGCCAGCGCATAAGCCACCACCAGCATTGGCGATGCGAGATAATTCGCGCGCACCTGCGGATGCACGCGGCCCTCGAAATTGCGGTTGCCCGAAAGCACCGCGGCGGCCACGAGATCGCCGTCCGTGACGGCCTTGGCGACATTATCCGGCAGCGGCCCGGAATTGCCGATGCAGGTGGTGCAGCCATAACCGACAAGATCGAAACCGAGCTTGTCGAGATATGTGTTGAGCCCCGCCTTCTCCAGATAATCGGTGACGACCTGGCTTCCCGGCGCCAGCGACGTCTTCACCCAGGGCCGCACTTTTAATCCGCGCTCCACCGCTTTCTTCGCCACCAGACCTGCGCCGATCATCACGCTGGGATTGGAGGTGTTGGTGCAGGAGGTGATGGCGGCGATCACCACATCGCCGTGACCGATGGTGTAATTGGTGCCTTCCACCTTCTGGCGGCGATTGGCATCATTTTCTTTCTTGAAAATATCCATCAAGGCGACGGCGAATTCGTTGGCGGCATTCACCAGCGACACGCGATCCTGCGGACGGCGGGGCCCCGCAAGGCTCGGCTCCACGCTGGTCAGATCGAGCGAAAGTGAATCGGTGAACACCGGCTCTTCGCTTTTCGCCGTGCGATATAGCCCTTGCGCTTTCGCATATTTCTCCACCAGCGCCACGCGCGCGTTTTTGCGGCCCGTGCCCTTGAGATAACGCAGCGTTTCGGTATCGATCGGGAAGAAGCCGCAGGTCGCGCCATATTCCGGCGCCATGTTGGCTATCGTTGCGCGGTCTTCCAGCGTCATCTCATCGAGGCCGGGGCCATAAAATTCGACAAACTTTCCGACCACGCCCTTCTTGCGCAGCATTTCGGTGACAGTGAGCACGAGATCGGTTGCCGTCACGCCTTCGCGCAATTTGCCGCTGACGCGGAAGCCGATCACTTCGGGGATCAGCATGGAAATCGGCTGGCCAAGCATGGCCGCTTCCGCCTCGATGCCGCCCACGCCCCAACCCAGCACCGACAAACCGTTCACCATCGTGGTGTGGCTGTCGGTTCCCACCAGCGTGTCCGGAAAGGCATATTCGACGGTCTTTTTGCCTTCTTTGATTTTGCGCGTCCACACGGTCTGCGCCAGATATTCCAGATTCACCTGATGGCAGATGCCCGTGCCCGGCGGCACCACGCGGAAATTCGCGAAGGCCTGCTGGCCCCAGCGCAGAAATGCATAGCGCTCCAGATTGCGCTGATATTCGATGACGACATTCTTCTTGAAAGAATCGCGCTTGCCGAAATTATCCACCATCACCGAATGGTCGATGACGAGATCAACTTCCGCCAGCGGATTGATCTTCTCCGGATCGCCGCCGAGATTTTTCATCGCATCGCGCATGGCGGCGAGATCCACCACCGCAGGCACGCCCGTCAAATCCTGCATCAGCACGCGCGCCGGGCGAAACGCGATTTCGCGGTCGGACGATTTCTTCTTCAGCCACGCCGCCACCGCCTTGATGTCGGCTGCCGAAACGGTCTTGCCGTCCTCGTAGCGCAGCAGATTTTCCAGCAGCACCTTCATCGAATAGGGAAGGCGCGAAATGCCCTTCAGCCCGTTTTTCTCGGCGGCGGTGAGGCTGAAATAGGCATAGGTTTTTCCGCCCGCCGTGAGCGTGCGGCGGGATTTGAAACTGTCGAGGCTGCTGGTCACGATGTGTCCCTTGCGCGAGGGTGGCGATGGGATTGAATGGTGCCGGGTTTAGTAAGATTCACGGTGAAAGCCAAGGGAGAAACGGCGATGACGGGCAATGTAAAAATCGAGCGCAGCGGCCCGGTCACAACGGTGATCCTCAACCGGCCCGATGTGCGCAACGCCGTGGACCGGCCGACCGCGCAAGCGCTGGCGGCGGCGTTCCTCGAATTCGAGCGCGATGAGGAAGCTTCCGTAGCGGTACTTTGGGGCGCGGGCGGTACGTTCTGCGCAGGCGCGGACCTCAAGGGCGTGGCCGACGGGCGGGGCAACATCACCATTGCCCCCAAAGCTGGCACGGATTTCGATCCGCTCGCCGGCGATGCGCCGATGGGCCCGACGCGGCTGAAGCTTTCCAAGCCCGTGATCGCAGCGGTGTCCGGCTATGCGGTGGCGGGCGGGCTGGAGCTTGCCTGCTGGTGCGATCTGCGCGTGGCGGAGGAAGACGCGATTTTCGGCGTGTTCTGCCGGCGCTGGGGCGTGCCGCTGATCGACGGCGGCACGGTGCGCCTGCCCCGCCTCATCGGCCAATCCCGCGCGCTCGACATGATCCTGACGGGCCGCCCGGTTGCCGCAATGGAAGCCTTCGCCATGGGCCTTGCCAATCGCGTGGTGCACAAAGGTGCCGCCCGCGAGGAAGCCGAGAAACTCGCCGCCGAGATCGCGCGCATGCCGCAGATTTGCATGCGCGGCGACAGATCGTCCGTACACGAACAATGGGATCTCGATTACGGCGACGCCATGGCCAATGAATTCTCTCACGGCCTGAATGCTCTGCGCGGCGGCGAGGCGATCAAGGGCGCAATGCGCTTTGCCTCCGGCAAGGGCCGCGGCGGCGACTTCAGCAACATCTAGCCTCCTTATTGTTGCCCTATTCCGGACCGATATAGGTTGCGCCTGTGGGGGCACGGCCGTTTTGCGGCCCATTTCGCTTTGCGAGATTTGAAAGCGTGATCAGGTTCGGTGCAGCAATCGCGGTGGCGTTGACGCTGGCGTTTCCGGCGCGCGCGCAGATGCCGCTGGCGAGCCGTCTTTCGATGGAGAAACTCGGCGACATCGAGTCCGGCGCCTATCAGGCCGGCGACGATGTGAAATTCACCCTCGACAGCGACAATGGCAATTTCCTCCTGCGCTTCGAGGGCGATCCGGAAGTCTTCGTGCTCTACACCGACCGCGCCTCGATGGGCGGGCGCGTGCTCAAATATGATTCCGGCGAAACCGCATTGCAGGTGGCGGGCTGGGGCGGCATGACGCTCTACACCGACCGCGATACGGGCGGATTGCCAGCCGTGCGCACCGGCGATTCCGTTCCACCCGCGCCGCCGGAAATATCGCTGCAGGATATGCAGAACGCAGCCTCCGACGAGGCCGAGCATCTGGCCTATATGCGCGGGCTGCATCTGGATTTCACCGCCGACTGGAATGCGCTGGCCAATGACGATGGTTTGCGCGCGCTGTGCTTCGACGCGATGGAAAATACCGCCCGCGGCATCGAGCGCTTTACCGCGTCTGCTGCAGGTCGCCAGACGCTGGCCCATCGCGTGAATACGGTGCTGATCGCGCGCGGCGCAAAGCCCATGGTCGGCCTGAAAGATAAAACGCTCACCGCGACTTTCAATCCGGCCCGCGGCTATGCCGGACGCGCCTCCTCACGCGCCATCGCGCGCGCGCTGGAGCGAGTTTTCAGGCAGAAGAATTAAGGCTCAAAACCCCTCGGCGCGAGTTCGAATTGCGAGAATTCGAATCCCGGCGCCACCGTGCAGCCCACCAGCGTGAATGCGCCCAGCGACCGCGCCGATTGCCAGGCCCGCGGCGGCACGGTGATTTGCGGATGTTGTCCCGCTTCGAGATCATTGCCCAGCACATGGCGCATCGTGTTTTCAATCCGCAATTCCAGCGCGCTGCCGCGATACCAGTGCCATGTCTCCGCACTTTCGATGCGATGCCAATGTGAAACTTCGCCGTCGCGCAGCAGGAAATAGATGGCTGTGGAATGCGCATCGCGGAATATCTCGCGATAATGTCCGCCTTCAGGATGCGGCGCGAGATTCAAATGCCGTATGATGCGTGCGGCTTCGTCCATCTATTCACCCAAAAGGATATTCGGCGCGCCGCGCTCCACCAGCGCTTTGATCCCCGCCGCGACCGAGCGCGCATCGTCCAGCGCATTGTGCAAATGGCCTTCGAACGCAACACCCGCAAGCGGCCCCACATCGCAGGCATGTTTGCCGTAAAGATCGAAGCCCTGCTTCACCAGCCAGGGAATGACATTGATATAGGACGGAATCGGCGGCGCATCCTTGATGCCGTAGAGCCTCATATTGCCTTCGAAAATCAGATCGTCGCGCCCGAAGGCAATCATCCGCCCGCCATCCACGAAATCCACGAAGCGCCGATAGGCTTCCAGAAAATCCACACCGCGCGCAGCCATCTCTTCATTGGTGATGCCGGTGAGCCCCACCAGATAATCCGACAGCACCGCATTCAGCCGCGGCTTCACCAATATCTCGAATTCGCCCAATGGCTCGAACGTGACGGGATCGAGTTTCACCGCCCCGATCTGCACCAGCTCGGTGAACTCCCCAGGCCCCAGCCAGCGGCGTTTCAGCGAGCCCTCCCAGGCCGTGAATTCGAGGTCGAAAATCGTGGCGGCTTTCTGTGGATAATTCGTCATCTCGGAACCGAAACGGGGGGTAACCCGTAATTAAGACATTCTTAACGCTCCAAGCAGAGCGTAAGGAGGCAGAAGCGGGGATCGCCGGAATGGCACTTATCAAGCAAGCGAACATAACACCGCAACCGGGTTTTGTTCCCGCCTCTCCGCGCGACGATATGGCAAGACTGGCCGCACTCCACCGCGAGGCCGAGGAAACCGCCCTGCTCGCCAATCTACTGGGACGCGCGCCTTATGCGGCGGCGGCCCTCGCCATCTCGGCGGGATTGGCCGTGGCCTTCGTGGCCACGGAAATGTCCGCCGCCCGCACCGTCAGCTGGCTGGTGCTGATGCTGGTGGGGATCGGGGCGCTGGTGCGCTCCTATGGGCAAGCGATTACCGCCCCCTTCGAGCGCGCCGCGCTGAAATCCTTCGCGCAGGATTTGATGGCGCTGACACTTTATATGGGCTTTGCATGGGGCGCGGGCGCGTTCCTGATTCTGCCGGGCGATGCGAGCCCGCTGGTGACGCTGGCGTTTGCCGGCGGCGTTCCGGCGCTGTTTGCAATCCTGTTGCGGGACCGCGATGCGAGCCTTTGTTTCCTTGCGCCGGTGGCGGGACTTTCGGCTTTTGCTTGCTTGCTGCGCCCGCTTTCGGGAAGCGTGCTGACAATGGCGCTGGTGTTCATCGCATGCGGCGTGGTTGCGGGCGCGATCCTTCTGGGCCAGCGCTTGCGCCATTTGCCGGATTTGCAGCCCGGCTAAACGGTTTCCGCTTCTCCCACGTTAACGCTATTCTCGTGCGTTGCCGCTATGGTGCGGCGGCAATCCTGACGCGTTCGCGAATGGATCATCATGACTGCAGATCTCGCCCCGGTAGCCGTCCCCGCTTTGCCCAATGATGACGATGCCAGGGCCGCAGCGCGGCTGGAGGCGGCTGCGAAATTCGTGAAAGCCGATATCACGGATTTCTTCCATACGCTGTTCCGCGGAGCTTCGCCCGAAGACGTCACGCGCTATGCGCCGGAATCGCTCGCCGCATTGGCGCGGCTGGTGTTCGAACAAACCGCCACGCGCAAACCGGGCGAAACGCTGGTGCGGCTCGCCGGTTTCCGCGCGCAGGCCGACGATCATGCGCGCAGCGAGACCGTGCTGATCGCGGTGAACGACGACATGCCGTTCCTCTTCGATTCGCTGGTGGCCGAGTTGAACGCGCAAGGCGCGCGCATCCTCGCCCTCTTCCATCCGGTGATCGCGGCCACCCGCGACGGCGATGGCGCGCGCGCCGCAAAGGGCGCCATCGGCCGCGAAAGCACCATCGTGCTAGTGCTCGATCCCGTCATCGGCGAGGACCGGCAGAAAGCGCTAATCGAAGGCGCGAAGACCACATTCGAACAGGTGCGTCTTGCCGTGCGCGACTGGCGCAAGATGCTCACGCATCTGAAGGAAACGATTGCGGAATTGCAGCAGCACCCCCCGCATGTCAGCCGCGAGGAATTGAACGAGAGCATCGAATTCCTCGCCTGGCTGGGCGACAATCATTTCACCTTCCTCGGCTGCCGCGATTATTCCTATCGCGAAGAAAACGGCGGCAGGCTCGAGCCCGTGGGGCCATCGGGCCTCGGCGTGCTGGCGCATGAAGATGCGCGCGTCATTCGCAGAGGCCCCAATCGCGCGATGCTGACGCCGGAAGTGCGCGCCTTTCTCATGCAGCCCTCGCCGCTCATCATCACCAAATCCAACGAGCGCAGCCGCGTGCATCGCCGCGTGCATATGGATTATGTGGGCGTGAAGATTTTCGATGCGAAGGGGAAGCTCACCGGCGAGCGCCGCTTTGTGGGGCTGTTCACCTCCGGCGCCTACAGCCGCAGGCCCGACGACATTCCGCTGCTGCGCCTGAAAACGCGCCATGTGCGCGAGCGCGCCGGGCTCGCCCCCGACAGCCACGACGGCAAAGCGCTGGCGCATATCCTCGACGCCTTCCCGCGCGATGAATTGTTCCAGATCACCGAGGATGAGTTGCTCGCCACCGCGATGGGAATCCTGCGGCTTGGCGAGCGGCCGAAACTGCGCGTGTTCCTGCGCTTCGACCGCTTCGACCGTTTCGTCTCGGCACTCGTTTTCGTGCCGCGCGACCGCTACGACACGCATGCCCGCGAAAAGATCCACGCGATTCTGGCGAAGGCCTTCAACGGCCGCATGTCGGCGGCGATGCCGTCGCTGGACGATTCCATGCTGGCGCGCGTGCATTTCATCATCGGCCGCAATGACGGTCCGCGCCCGATGGTGGATGTGCGCGCACTCGAAGCCGAAATCCGCGCCGCCATCCGCACCTGGGAAGATGGTTTTTGCGATGCGCTGATGGAAGCGCATGGCGAAACCGAAGGCATGCGGCTCTTCCATCGCCATGCCAATGCGTTTCCCGCGCGCTACCGCGATGTGTTCACGCCGGAAGAATCCGTGCGCGATCTGGACGAATTCGAACTTCTCGCAAGCCATAGCGATGGCCCGCCGATCCATGCGCGCGCCTATCGCGGACCCGACGACGCGCACAATGCGCTCAGGCTGAAACTTTACGTGCTCGGTTCCGTGCTGCCGCTTTCGGCCTCGCTGCCGGTGTTTGAGAATCTCGGCTTTCGCGTGATCGCGGAGGATTCCTATCCCATCACGCTCAACACCAGCGACGGCTGGAAGGGCGAAGCGGCGGTGCTCGATTTCCTGATGGAGCGCAGCGACGAAGGCCCGGCCGATCTTTCCGAAATCAAGAACCGGCTGGAAGATGCGTTCCACGCCGTGGTTGCGGGCTGGGCGGAAAGCGACGGTTTCAATCGGCTCGTGATCGGCGCAGGGCTTGCGTGGCGAGATGTGGCGATCCTGCGCACGGTTGCGAAATTCTTGCGGCAGGCGGGATTCTCGTTCAGTCAGGATTATGTGGAGCAGGCGCTGGCGCGCAATCCGGATATTGCGGGCCTGCTGGTGGAATTGTTCCACGCGCTGCACGATCCCGATGACGGCGTGAACCGCGAGACGCGCGCAAAAAATATCCGCGCCCGCATCGATACCGCGCTGAACGATGTGCCCAGTCTCGACGACGACCGCATCGTCCGCCGCGTCAAGAACGTAATCGATTGCACGCTGCGCACGAATTATTATCAGCGCGCGGGTCATGAGCCGAAGCCCTATATCGCGATCAAGCTCGACAGCCAGAGACTGGACGAATTGCCTGCGCCGCGGCCGCTGGTGGAGATTTTCGTTTACGCCCCGCAGGTGGAGGGCGTGCATCTGCGATTCGGGCGCGTGGCGCGCGGCGGCATTCGCTGGAGCGACCGGCGCGAGGATTTCCGCACCGAAATTCTGGGCCTTGTGAAGGCGCAGCAGGTGAAGAACGCCGTCATCGTGCCGGTGGGTTCGAAGGGCGGATTTTATCCCAAGCAATTGCCGTTGAATGCGCCGCGCGAGGCGGTGCAGGAAGCGGGCATCGCTGCGTATAAAACCTTCATCAACGCGCTGCTCGATCTCACCGACAATATCCATCCCGATGGCACGATTGTTCCGCCCGAACGCGTCGTGCGGCTGGACAATGACGATCCCTACCTGGTTGTCGCCGCCGACAAAGGCACCGCCACGTTTTCAGATATCGCCAACGGCATCGCGGAATCGCGCGGCTTCTGGCTGGGCGATGCGTTCGCCAGCGGCGGCAGCCATGGTTACGACCACAAGAAAATGGGCATCACCGCGCGCGGCGCGTGGGAAGCCGTCAAGCGCCATTTCCGCGAAATGGGCCGCGACATCCAGAACGAAGCCTTCAGCGTCATCGGCGTGGGCGATATGTCGGGCGATGTGTTCGGCAATGGCATGTTGCTGTCGAAAGAGACGCGATTGCTCGCCGCTTTCGACCATCGCCACATCTTCATCGATCCTTCGCCCGATCCCGCCGCAAGCTGGGCCGAGCGCAAGCGCATGTTCGATCTGCCGCGCTCAAGCTGGGACGATTATACAAAATCGCTGATATCGCAGGGCGGCGGCGTGTTCGCGCGCAACGCCAAGGAAATCGCGCTGACGCCGGAGATGAAAAAGCTGACGGGCCTCGATGCCGAAAAAGTCTCGCCCAATGAAATGATAAAGGCGCTGCTGAAAGCCGATATTGATTTGTTGTGGTTCGGCGGCATCGGCACCTTCATCAAATCCTCCGCGCAGAGCAATCTCGATGCGGGCGACCGCGCCAATGATGCGGTGCGCGTCAATGGCGGCGACATCCGCGCGAAAGTGATCGGCGAAGGCGCCAATCTCGGCGTCACGCAATTGGGCCGCGTCGAATATGCGTTGAAGGGCGGGCGGCTGAACACCGATGCCATCGACAATTCCGCAGGCGTCGATACCTCCGACCACGAAGTGAACCTGAAAATCCTGTTGAGTGGGCCGCTGCGGCGCGGCGAGCTATCGGCGGACGATCGCGATGCGCTGCTCACCGAAATGACGGACGATGTGGCGGCGCATGTTCTGAAAGACAATTACGATCAGACATTGGCATTGTCAGTTGCGCAATCGCGCGCGCCCAAAGATTTAGATGGCCATGCCCGCTTCATTCGCGATCTGGAACGGCGCGGTAAGCTCGACCGCGCGGTGGAATTCCTGCCCGACGACGAATCCCTGCGCAAACGTGCGCTCGCCAATCATGGGCTGACGCGCCCCGAACTCGCGGTGCTGCTGGCCTATGCCAAGCTCGATCTGGATGCGGAGATCGTGGCGAGCGAACTGCCGGACGATCCTTATTTCTTTTCCGAACTCGCGGGCTATTTCCCGCCCGCCGCCGCCACGCGCTACAAAAACGAACTTGCGCAACACCGCCTGCGCCGCGAAATCATTTCGACGGTGCTCTCCAATCGCATCGTCAATCTGGCGGGGCCGCTGTTCGTGCATCGCATGAAAGAAGTTTCGAGTGCGCCTGCGGCACGCGTCGCGCGCGCGTTCGTGCTGGCGGAAGGTGCGTTCGGACTCGCGGCGCTGAAATCGCGCATCGATGCGCTGGACTACAAAGTGAAGGCCGATATCCAGACCGCCATGTATGCCGACATCGCCGAATTGTTGCGCCGCCTTGGCGTGTGGTTTCTGGTGAATGTCCCGGCGAATGCGCCGCTGGCCGACACCATCGCGCGCTATCGTGAAGGTGTGGAGGCGTTGCGCGGCACGTTCCATTCGCTTGTCTCGCCTTATGAAGCGCATGACACCGAAGCGCGCATCGCCGAATTGCAGCGCGCCGGCGCGCCGCTGGATGTGGCCGAAGATGTCGCCGTGTTGCCGCTTCTGGGTGCTGCACCCGAAATCGCACAACTCGCATACACGCGCTCGCTCGATATCGATCTCGTGGCGGGTGCGTACTTCACCATCGGCGCAACGGTGGGGCTGGATCGTTTGCGTGGCCTTGCCTCGCGCATTGCCGCAGTCGAGCATTGGGATCGTCTCGCCATCCGCCGCATCATGGACGATCTTTTTGCGGGGCAGCGCGCGCTTGCTTCGCAAGTGCTGGTGAAATTCGAAGGCAAGCACTCCCGCGCCGATGGCGCAGACGCCGTGAAGCGCTGGGCGGACGAACATAATGACGCGCTGGAGCGCACAAAATCGTTCCTTTCCGAACTGGAACGCACCGGCGATCTGTCGATTGCCAAGCTCACGCTCGCCAACAGCCAGATCCACGAGCTTGCGGCGCACTGACGCAAAGCCTAGCGTGACGCCCGAAACAATTTCCTGTGAGAAAAATGCGCAAACTCGCCGCAATCTCGATTCTGCTGCTGGCGGCCACACCCGCCTTTGCCGAAGCCCCGCCGCCTGTTGGCGTTTATGAATGCCTCGACCAGAATATCCAGATCAATCCGGTTTTAATGTTCGGGCTGCTCGATGGCAAAACCTATTCCAATTATGACGGCCAGACCGGCCACTACCGCTACGATTTCAAATCGCGGCAGCTGATCATGATCGATGGGCCGTTCGAGGGTTATCATTATACGCGCACGGAGCATCCCGATCCCGCGACGGGTGCAGATTCATTTCGCATGCTCGACGCCCAGGGTCAGCCGACAGCGTTCGAGTGCCCGCACAATCATGTGAAGGATGCGCACAAGCATCCCTGGTAGTTCATTTCGGCAATTGCTGGCGGCGCGGAATTTCCACCGCGAACACCCAGGCGTTGCCGATGGAGAGATAAAGACACGCAATCTCCGCCGGCATCAGCCAGTAGAGCGCGCCCTGCCAGCTGAAAATCAGGAACAATCCGCAGATCACCGGAAACAGCGTGGCGATATAGGTGAGCGTGGCGCGCACCATGCGCGGGCCTTTGGAGCCGAGCACCGCGGATTGTTCGTCTTCCGGAAAATTATGCGCGAAGATGCGGATGCCCCCGAGGAACAGCAATCCGGTTACCGCAAGCTCGATTCCGAAGGCGTAAAGCGGTTGGCCGGGAATCAATCCCCACAAGCCGATCACCAAAGTTTCGAATTGCAGGAAAAGCGCTGTAAAGGCGCGGTTGAGATAACCGCGCCCCTGCAGCAGATGCGTGAGACTGATGGTGAGTCCGACGAACAACAGGCCCGTCAGCGTTGCGCCCACTTGCGCCATGGTCACGAAGAAATCGTGCCACGCCATGACATCGGGCGCGCCCATTTTAGCGCGGCGCCATGCGAATTGCGCCGTCGAGGCGCACGCATTCGCCGTTGAAATAGCCGTTCTCGATCATCTGCAATGCGAGCGAGGCATATTCCACCGGATTGCCGAGACGCGGCGGGAACGGCACCTGTGCGCCCAATGCCTGTTTCACTTGCTCGGGGGCGGCGGCCAGCAGCGGCGTGTTGAAAATGCCGGGAAGGATTGTGTTGACGCGAATGCCTTCCTGCGAAAGATCGCGCGCGATTGGCAATGTCATGCCGACGACGCCGCCTTTCGATGCGGAATAGGCCGCCTGCCCGATCTGGCCATCCTGTGCGGCGACCGATGCCGTGTTGACGATGGCGCCGCGTTCGCCGCCAGCAAGCGGATCGAGGCTGAGCATTCCTTGCGCCGAATGCGCGATGCAGCGGAAGGTGCCGATGAGATTGATCTGCACGATGAAATCGAAGGCTTCGGTCGGGAAGCGGCGAATCTCGCCCGTCTTCTTGTCGCGCGAGGCCGTCTTGATGGCGTTGCCGGTGCCCGCGCAATTCACCAGGATGCGCTCCTGACCGATGGCCGCGCGGGCTTTCTTGAAACCTTCCGCCACACTTTCTTCATTGGTGACATCCACGCGACAGAACACGCCGCCGATTTCGCCCGCCACGGCTTCGCCCTTGGTGGCATTGAGATCGAACAGCGCGACTTTCACGCCATGCTTTGCGAGCGCGCGCGCGGTCGCTTCGCCGAGGCCCGATGCGCCGCCGGTGACGACGGCGGAAATGCTTGCATTGAGTTCCATTGTTTTTCCCTTCGTGGATAGCGTGGGGCGACTCTTAGACCGCCGCCCAAAACCTCACAACACCATCTGCGTCTGCGTGACGATGGCGACAAGCTTGCCGTCCTCGCGGCTGATGCGCGTCGTCCACACCGAGCTGCGCCGCCCGATATGAACCGGCGTGGCTTCCGCGACGACAATTGAACCCTCTTTCGCCGAGCCGATGAAATTGGTCTTGCTCTCGATGGTCGTAGTGCCCGCGCCCAGCGGCAGGTTGAGGAACGCCCCCGTCGCGCCGAGCGCATCGGCAAAGGCCATGATCGCGCCGCCATGCAATATGTGTCCGGCGGTGCACAGATCGGGGCGCACGGTCAGCCGCCCGCGCACCGCCGTGGAGCTGGCCTCCACGATTTCCACCCCCATCAGGCGCGGGAATGGCTGCTGGGAGAGGATTTGTTCGCTGAGGTTCATGAATTTTTCCAGTGTTTGTGCGGGCGCGAGTGTCGCCGCGCGGCTGGCCCCTTTTCAAGGCCCCGCCTGAGCCCGATATTGCAGCCATGACAACCGAATTCCCCGATCCCACCGCCGTCCAGCTTCCCGCAATCATCGCGCGCAACCAGCGCACGGTGGAGCAAGGCTTCTGGAAGAAGCTCTTGAAGGTGGCGGGGCGCATTCCCTTCGCCGAAGAATTGGCCGCGGCCTATTTCTGCGCCGTCGATCCGGCGACGCCGAGCCGCGTCAAAGCCATCCTGATTGCCGCACTCGCCTATTTCGTGATGCCGGTGGATATCATTCCCGATTTTATCGCCGGGATCGGCTTCACCGACGATGCCGCCGTGCTGGCAACAGCCATCGGCCTCGTCTCGGGCCATGTGAAGCCGCGCCATCATGAGCGCGCGCGCGCAGCCCTCGGATTGCCTGAACCGAAAGACGATTGATGCGCTATTCCGACGTCGATGCGCATTGCCGCGCAATGCCGGGCGTTACCGTGCATACGCCATGGGGCGACTCCGTCGTGTACAAAGTCGGCGGCAAAATGTTTGCGATGATTCCGATGGACGGAAAGAAACCATCGGGTGTGTGGTTCAAGGCGGGCGAAACCAGCGCGCGCATTCTCACGCAGATCAAAGGCATTGAACCTTGCCCCTATCTCGCACGCGCGCATTGGGTGGCGATGGACAATTTGAAGCCGTTGAAAGCAAAGGAACTGCGCGAATATCTCACGCGCGCACATGCGCTGGTAGCGCAGGGATTGTCGAAGAAAAAGCGCGCGAGTCTTGGGATTGCGGAACACAAAGAAATCTTCGATCCGTTTGCATAGAGTTGATTTAGTTGAGCCATTCCCCCCAACTTCGTCATCGCCGGGCTTGTCCCGGTGACCCATGAACACCTTTCAACACGGGTGTTCATGGGTGGCCGCCACGAGGGCGGCCATGACGTATAGTTGAATAATCTCAATTGTTTTTCCCACCAACAAAATGGATCGCCCGCATTCGCGGGCGATGACGAATGAGTGGATAATTGAAATTATTTCACCACCGCCAACTTGGGGCGATCCACCGGCATCGTGGTCACGAATTCGATTGCCACGCCGTTCTGGTGATGGCGCGCGATGCGTCCTGCCATTTGTCCGACCAGCACGATCTCGCCGATGGGCGGGCGCAGATGTGTTCTGAGCGAAACGCCGCTCAGCGACAGATCCATCACTTCGCAACCGACGATCTCGCCGCTGGCGCGCGTGAAACTTGCTGCACCCTTGGTGGGCGTGCGGTCGTGACGGCGCAGGCTCTGCTCGTCCACGATGCCGCGGTTCATCAGAAGCATGAGCTGTTCGGCGATGCGCTCGCGCTTCAGCGCCGAGCAATTGAATTTCACTCCGAAGCTGCCTTCGGCGGGACGCGCAACCACGCCCTCGAAGCGGCCGAAACCATCGACATAGAGCACGATCTCGGCATCGATCTGGGGGATGAAATCGCTTTGGACCTGCGCGCCGCCGGGAGACAAATCGAGGATCTTGCAGGTTGCCTCGTGGCTGTTGGCGGGTACGAAGAGGCGCCCACCCAGATCGACGGTCACGCGGCGATAGCGCCTGCGGTCTGCTTTGGCCCGGGCCACGAGTTCTTCACGGTCCACTGTCATTGCTAGCGCCGGGCCGGCCATCGCCCGGTTCCTTTTGGCTTCGACTACCATTCATAAACCTGGGATGGTCAACCAGAAGTTTACGTGGGACCCGGTTACTTATCTTTTTCGCCATCTATCCCCAGGGGCTTAACCTTTGGGGGCAGATAGGGCTATAGGAATCCCGCAAAATTTGGCTGAACGGGCGGGGCTGCTCTATATCTGACGTCCCGCACGGCCTTGAACCCATCTGGGGGGAGCTAAGAATGGCATCCGCATCGACTACGTTACGTATCGCTTTCGCGCTGACTTCGACTTTGCTGCTGGCCGCCTGCGGCTCGTCGGCCTTCGACGATCTGGCCGACACCCAGCCGCAAGGCTCGGCGTTCCAGCAGGCGCAATTCAAGGATTACAGCTATCTGGCGCGCTCTTTCGGCGCCGTCGGCAAGCCTGCCGGAACCTCGTTCGACACCGGCGAATCGATGTCGCTGAGCGATATCGACGATTCGGTCGCCGACCTCGCCAATTCCTATGCCCAGAAGGCCGTCGATGCGGCCAATGGCAAGGACGTGCAGCCGGAAGACGCGCCTGACGATAACGCCGATGCACAGGCGATGCGCACCAGGCTGGAAGCCGCCCTCGACGAAGGCCGCGACAAAGCGCCCGCCGATGCCGCCCGCGCCCAGGCCGATTACGATTGCTGGATCATGGATGCCAAGGTCGAATCGCAGGCCGCAGCGTCCACCCGCTGCCGCCAGTCGCTGGACACTTCGCTGGCCCGGCTGGAGCAAGGCGTAGTGCCGCCAGAGTCAGCGCCGCCGCCACCGCCACCGTCGGCCGAAGCAGCACCTCCGCCGCCAGCGCCGGAAACCCCGGCACCTTCGGCCACGCAGTCCGACTACACGGTCTATTTCGACTTCGACTCCTGGACGCTGACGGCTGAAGACCTTGCCACCATCACCCAGGCCGTCGATTCGGCACGCAAGGGCGGCCAGAGCCACATCTCCGTGGTGGGCCACACCGACACGTCGGGCACGGCCGAGTACAATTTGAGGCTCTCGGTACGCCGCGCCAAAGTGGTCAAGGAAGTCATGGTGCAGATGGGCGCGCGGCCCGAATCCATCAAGACCTCCGGCGTCGGCGAAACCGACCTCGCGGTCGATACCGGCGACAATGTGAAAGAAGCCAAGAACCGCCGCTCGGTGATTACGCTGGTGCCGTAACGTAACTTACCTCCCCCTTGTGGGGAGGTCGCGAACGAAGTGAGCGGGTGGGGGGCGGTGTCGAAAGCGGCCCCCACCCGAACTGTTTTCGCTGTCGCTCAAACAGTTCGACCTCCCCACAAAGGGGGAGGTAAAAACATCGCGTCTTTGACCCAGATACGCGACTCCGGCGTCAGCTTTGGGCTAGAGTGGCGCTCAGAGGAAACAAGGCCGCTGCATCATCATGAAAGCCTATGACTACATCATCGTCGGCGCGGGAAGTGCCGGCTGCGTGCTCGCCAACCGGCTCAGCGCCGATCCGACCATCGAAGTTCTGCTAATCGAAGCGGGCGGACGCGATCGCTCGCTTTTCATTCATATGCCCGCGGGTATTCCCCAATTGCTCGGCAAGAAGAACAATTTCAATTGGTATTACGACACCGAAGGCCAGCAGCATCTGAACGGGCGCAAGCTCTATTGGCCGCGCGGCAAGGGCTGGGGCGGCTCGTCGTCCATCAACGGCATGATCTATATCCGCGGTCATGCGCGCGACTACGATCGCTGGCGGCAGATGGGCTGCGAAGGCTGGTCGTTCGCCGATGTGCTGCCTTACTTCAAGCGCGCCGAAACGAATGAAAACGGCCCCGACGAATTCCATGGCGAAGGCGGGCCGCTGCATGTGTCCAACGGCCATTCCATCAATCCGCTGTTCCGCGCTTTCCGCCAAGCGGGACGCGAAGCAGGCTTTGCCGAAACGCGCGATTTCAACGGCTACAATCAGGAAGGCTTCGGGCCGTATCAGCTCACGATCAACAATGGCAAGCGCTGGAGTGCGGCGTCGGCCTATCTGCGTCCCGCATTGGAGCGTCCCAATCTGACGATTGAATCGCATGCGCATGTTTCGCGCGTGCTGTTCGAAGGCAAGCGCGCGGTGGGCGTGGAATATGTGCAGAAGAAACAGACGCAACAGGCGCGCGCCAGCCGCGAAGTGATCCTTTCGGGCGGCGCGGTGAATACGCCGCAAACATTGCTGCTCTCCGGCATCGGCGATGGCGAAACGCTGCGCCGCTTCGGTATTCCCGTTGTGAGCGAACTCAAAGGTGTCGGCCAGAACCTGCAGGATCATCTGGATTGCTCGATCCAGTATGAATGCACGCAGCCCATCACGCTCTACAGCGCACAAAAACCGCACAACATGCTGCGCGCGGGTCTGCAATATCTGATGTTCGGTTCCGGCGTCGCCACCAGCAATGGCCTTGAATCCGGTGCGTTCCTGAAAAGCCGTCCCGATCTGGAAACGCCGGACCTGCAATACCACTTCATCGCGGCGCTGATGTTCGATCACACGCGCAGGAAAGCGGACCGTCACGGCTTCATGGCGCATGTCTGCCAGTTGCGCCCGGAAAGCCGCGGCTACATCTCCATCAAATCCACAAACCCCGCGGATGCGCCGCTGATCCAGCCGAACTATCTCGAAGCCGAGGAAGACCGCCGCGCCATGCGCGAAGGCGTTCGCATCGCGCGCGAGGTGTTCGCGCAAAGCGCCTTCGATCCCTATCGCGGGCCCGAATTGATGCCGGGCGCCCATGTGCAGAAGGACGATCAGATCGACAGCTTCGTGCGCAAGACGGCCGAAACGATCTACCACCCCGTCGGCACTGCCAAGATGGGCAAGGACGATATGTCCGTCGTGGACACCCAGCTGCGCGTTTATGGCGTGGAAGGATTACGTGTGGTTGATGCGTCCGTCATGCCGTCGTTGGTTTCCGGCAATACGAATGCGCCCACCATCATGATCGCGGAGAAAATCTCCGATGCGATCCTGAACCGCGCCTTCTTGGCCCCCGAAACGGTTCATGTCGCCGAAGACAATATGAAGCCGCGCGCCGCCGCAGAATGATCTCGCGGCGCTATCGCGCGTTGTCATTAGCATGTATGGTGTCTTCATGAAGCGGGGTGGATTTATTCTCATTGCCTGCATGGCGGTGGCATCATTTGCCGCGCGCGCGCAGACGCCCGACAGCCACTACGCCGTCAAAGACATCAATTTCGACATGTGGTGTCAGGAGCAGCAGCATTGGGCGCCCGACCGCTGCGATCAGCGCCTGCCCGCCGACGAACAGGCCTTCGAAGCGTATCGCTCGAAGATCGAGGAATATGAAGTTCCCTATCTGAAAGAGCGCGACAAGCGCCAGGACCTCGACCGCAACATCCTGCACAATGATCCGGTCGATCACCCCACCGAACCATCCGTGCCGCCGCAGCAGCCCGTCACGCCGCTGCCACCGAAGTAATTAGCTCGCCTGCAGAGCACTCCCTCGCCCCCACGCAGTGGGGGAGAGGGGCGGGGTGAGGGGGTCGCAAAAGCAAGCGCAACTTCATCAGCAAAAAACGCAGCGCGAAAACTTCCGGCAATCGTGCAAACGGAGAAATCCCCCTCACCCTAACCCTCTCCCCCGATGGGGGAGAGGGAAACAATTATCACCGCACCAGCTTCATCACCGGCTTGGAGATGATCTCCAGCGCTTCGATCAGCTGCTTCATCATCAGATCCATTTCGAAGTGAAGCGTGGCGGGCTTGTCGCGGCTGATGACGAGGCGCAGATGCGGGGCTTTGGGATGAAAGCTGCTGCGAAATCCGCTGTGCGGCGGAGGCGGCGGGGGAAGATCGAGGGTGGAGAGCGGTTCGTTTTCGACGATGAGCTGGCTGCCGACGAGGCGTTCGAAGGCGATGGGTTTACCGGCGAGCGGCGTCATGTCGCTCAAAATCTGCACCATGCCGACGAAGCGGGTGGCTGCACCTGCGCCGAACGTCACCGGCGCCAGCACGGTTTCCATCTCGACCATGCCGCATTCGGCCGTGGCACCGATGGAGGACAGACAGACGGGCTGCTTGGTGATGAGCGCCTGACGCAGCACCGCGCTCAGCGCGCTGCGGCTCTGGGCTTCCCAATGGCTGAGGAAATTCGTGGACTTCAATTCCGCGCCGAAGCGTTCGCAAAGCGATGTGCCGGCAAGGCGGTAAATGGGATGCGCCGGATCGGCGGCTTCCAGAATGAAAACGTAAGACAGCATGCGCTTGATGGCGCGCGGATCGATATCGGTTTGATCGGGAACATCGCGCCCCTTGCGCAGACGGCTCCAATACCCCACCAGCAAATGGCTGTTTCTATGTTTCATAACCCGCCTGCTCCAGTCACAATGTCTGGGCAGGAGTCTCGCTGTGAACCACTTCGAGACGCCCCGCCCCTGTTATGCCGGGACAAGAGCGAAAGGCATGCCAGCGATGGAACTTTTTGGCGCCGGCGTGAATTCGGCAGGAAATTCAGTTTTCTATCGTGAATTTGGAAAGTTCGCGATCAGCCCCAGGGCCCGCGATGAACTTCGCCGAAGAACGGAATATGCGCCGATTTGAACAGAGGTGTCAGTAGCGCGCCCACAATGAAGCCGCCGACATGCGCCCACCACGCGACGCCCGGCTGATTGGGATTGCTGAGTGCGGCACTTAAGAGCTGCATGACGAACCAGAAGCCCACCACCCACATGGCGCTGATCTTCATCGGATAGAAGATGATGCCCAGCGGCACCACCACCGTCACCCGCGCGCGGGGATAGAGCAGCACATAGGCCGCAAGAACGCCGGAGATCGCGCCGGATGCGCCCACCATGGGTATCTGCGAAGCGGGATCGACATAGGCCAGCGACAGCGCCGCCGCGGCCCCGCAGATCAGATAGAACAGCGCATAGCGGATGTGCCCCATCGCATCTTCGGCATTGTTCCCGAAGATCCAGAGATAAAGCATGTTGCCGACGAGATGCAGGATGCTTCCATGCAAGAACATGGAAGTGAGGATCGTGGCGGCGGCCGGCACGGCGGGGACGGTTTGCGCACTTCCCGGCTGGAACAGCACCGACGGCACAAAGCCGAGTTTCAGGATCGCGAGATCGAAATCCGGCCCCAGCGAGCGCTCCCACAGATAGGCCGCCACGCACAGCGCGATGATCGTCCAGTTGACGATGGGAGTGAGCCGCGTGGGGTTATCGTCCGAGATCGGGATCATCAGGGTAAGTCGCAATAGCCTTCAATGACGCCGAATCGTTCCATTATGGAACAGTCGGTGCCGCTTTGCCCGCCCCCAGCATGGCATGGATCGTGAAACCTCTGGTCCGCGGAATATGGCGCGTGGCCGTTAACGATCTGTTCATTCTGTTGCGCGCCGCAGGAGTGTTCGCTCTTACCATGTCCGGGCGCAAGGAGCCTATGTCATGTCGCTGAAGCCGGTACTATTTTTTGCAGCCACGATCGCAGCAGCGCTGCTCGCGGCACAGCCCCCGGCAAGCGCCGGCTCGATGGGCGGCGGCACCTATGGACTTGGGAGCGGCCACAATTTCGGCAACATCGCCGGCGGCCCCGGCTGCCACAATGGCGGCGGCTCGACGCTCATCATCAACAAGAACATCTCCATCTACAAACCGGTGACGATCAACAAGAACATCGACATCTACAAACCCGTCACCATCAACAAGAACATCAACATCGAGAAGAACATCAATATCTACAAACCGGTGACGATCGAGAAGAACATCAACATCACCAAGAACATCGACAATTCGAAGAACATCAACATCAACAAGAATATCAACATCAACAAAAACATTAACATCAACAAGAACATCAACATCAATAAGAACATCGTCATCAACAAGGGCGGCAGCGCCAGCGCCGAAGCCAGCGCCTTTGCCATCGCGAGCGCGCAGGCAAGCTCCAGCTCGCAGGCCAATGTCACCGTATTCGGCGGCTCCTTTCAGGAGCAGACCACCATCAATCGCGGCAGCAGCTCGGTGAGCGTGGAAGCCGAACAGCAATGCGAAATGCAGGAAGCTACCGTCGTCAAGGCGATCCATGCGGTGTGCTATGCGGAAGGGCGCGAATTCGCAGCCTCCCATATGGTCGGCGATACATGGCTCGAATCCTCTTACGAGGGCGAAGTGGCGCGCTGCCTTCCCGGCGCGATCCTGAAGGTCATCATCGGCGATGTGCTGCAATCCGATCAGGGCATGGCGGGCACCTATGAAAACGGCCAGGTCATGCAATGCGGACCCAATGAGGCGCTGCGCCATTACAAGGACGGCATGCTGAAATGCGCGCCCGTGGTGCCGGTCAAGGACTGCACCGAGCGCACCAATCTGCGCCTCTACGGCACCGGCGATTTCTTCTTCTCCTTCCGCACGCAGGTTTGCGCGACGGCCGCCAAGACGGCCTCGGCGCACTCCATCGAAGTCACCGGCATGACGATGGATGGCGGCGTGGGCGACGGCGCATACTGAGTTTCGCCTACTGATTTTAGGGGTCCAAGCGCGGCGGTATCGCGCCTTGCGCGCTCAAGTTCGGCTGGTATTGTGCCCCCGCCCTTGAGCGTCCCCAGGGGCAATTTCCGTTTGCCCCAAGGACTTAAGGACCCTCCATGAATATCCATGAGTATCAGGCCAAAGAGGTTTTGCGCGGCTTTGGCGTGCCCGTGCCCAAGGGCAAGGCGGCGTTCACCGTGGATGAGGCCGTGGCGGCGGCAAAGGAATTGCCGGGTCCGGTGTGGGTGGTGAAGGCGCAGATTCATGCCGGCGGGCGCGGCAAGGGCGGCGGCGTGAAGGTGGTGAAATCCATCGAGGATGTGCGCAAGGAAGCGCAGCGCATGCTGGGCATGACGCTGGTAACGCATCAGACGGGGCCTGCGGGCCGCCTCGTGAAACGGCTTTACATCGAAGACGGCTCGGCCATCGAGCGCGAGCTTTATCTCTCCGCATTGGTAGATCGCGCGACATCGCGCATCGCCTTCATCGTCTCCACCGAAGGCGGCATGGACATCGAGGAAGTGGCGCACAAGACGCCGGAAAAGATTCAAACCTTCCAGATCGAACCGGCGGTGGGTTACTCGCCTTATGTCGGGCTCGACATCGCAACCGCGCTGAAACTGAAAGGCGAAGCCGCCAAGCAATGCGGCAAGATCGTGCAGAGCCTCTACAATGCGTTTCTCGCGAAAGACATGAGCCTGCTGGAAATCAATCCGCTGGTGGTGACGAAAGACGGCAACGTCATCTGCCTCGATGCCAAGATCAATTTCGACGACAATTCGCTCTTCCGCCACAAGGAAATCGTGGAGCTGCGCGATCTGGACGAAGAAGATCCGATGGAGGTGCAGGCTTCCAAATTCGATCTGTCCTACATCAAGCTCGACGGCACCATCGGCTGCATGGTGAACGGCGCGGGACTTGCCATGGCCACGATGGACATCATCAAGCTCTATGGCGAGGAGCCCGCGAACTTCCTCGATGTCGGCGGCGGCGCCAGCAAGGAAAAAGTCACCGCGGCGTTCAAGATCATCGTCTCCGATCCGAACGTGAAGGGCATTCTGGTCAATATCTTCGGTGGCATCATGAAATGCGACATCATCGCGGAAGGCATCGTCGCCGCCGCGAAGGAAATCCATTTGTCGGTGCCGCTGGTGGTGCGCCTCGAAGGCACGAATGTCGAAAAAGGCAAGGAAATCCTCGCCAAATCGGGCCTTCCCATCGTGTCGGGCTCCGACCTCGCCGACGCGGCGCAGAAGATCGTGGCCGCGGTGAAAGCCAAGAAATGAAACATCCGGCGAAAATCGCGCTTTCGGTTCTGGCTCTGGCGCTCGCCTGCGCCCATGCCGAGGCCGCGGGCATGATGTTGCGCCGTCCGCTTGTCACCAACCTGATCGTTGCTCCGCGTCCGGTGGATGCCGACGCCTCCGCCGCGAAAATCCGCCCGCATCTGACGCCATTGGGCGCACAATGGGCGCGTGCCGAGGCGCAACGCCTCAGCAGCGGCAAGATTTCGCCCGACTCCGTGACGGGCGACGTGCAATCTTTTTGCGGCGGGACAAGCGCCTGCTTCGATATCGCGAACATGCCGATCGAAGATGCGGTGCTCATGATGATGATGCTCATCGACAATGACGCCGAACAGGATATGCGCGATCAATTGGCCGATATGCAGCGCGAGCAACAGCAAAAACAGGCGATGCGCGCGGCACAGCAGCAGATGCGAGCACAGCAGCAATCCATGCGCCAGCAAATGCAGAACGAATACAACGCAAAAGACTCACTTGGCGACATGAGCCAGGAGGATCAGTTGGAACTGCAGCAGCTGCAGGACCGGCACCAAAAACTGTCGGTGGCGCTGTCCAATGCCGTAAAGAAATTCGAAGAAACAGACGATTCCATCGTCAAAAACATGAAATAGGAATTCCATGTCCATCCTCGTTGACAAGAACACGCGCGTCATCTGCCAGGGCTTCACCGGCAATCAGGGCACGTTCCATTCGGAGCAGGCGATTGCCTACGGCACGAAAATGGTCGGCGGCACTTCGCCCGGCAAAGGCGGCTCCACGCATCTGAATCTTCCCGTGTTCGACACGGTGCGCGAAGCGCGCGCCGCCACCGGCGCGGATGCGAGCGTGATCTACGTTCCGCCGCCTTTTGCAGCCGACGCCATCCTCGAAGCGATCGACGCGGAAATTCCGCTCATCGTCTGCATCACCGAAGGTATTCCGGTGCTCGACATGGTGAAGGTGAAGCGCGCGCTGTCGGGCTCCAAATCGCGCCTGATCGGGCCGAACTGCCCCGGTGTCATCACGCCCGGCGAATGCAAGATCGGCATCATGCCGGGACATATCCATCGCCGCGGTTCTGTCGGCATCGTCTCGCGCTCGGGCACGCTCACCTATGAAGCGGTGGCGCAAACCACCGCCGTGGGCCTCGGCCAAAGCTCCTGCGTCGGCATCGGCGGCGATCCGGTGAAGGGCACCGAACATATCGACGTGCTGGAGATGTTCCTGCGCGATCCCGAAACCGAAAGCATCATCATGATCGGCGAGATCGGCGGCAGCGCCGAGGAAGACGCGGCCGATTTCGTCAAGCACAACAAGACCAAGAAACCGATGGTGGGCTTCATCGCGGGCGTCACCGCCCCGCCGGGACGGCGCATGGGCCATGCGGGCGCCATCATTTCCGGCGGCAAGGGTGGGGCGGACAGCAAGATCGAGGCGATGAAAGCCGCCGGTATCCGCGTCTCGCCGAACCCCGCCGCTTTGGGCACCACGCTGGTCGAGCTTCTCGCAGGCAAATAATCGTGCCTGCAGCAAGCCTGCAACAGACGCGCAAGCACCTCGCGTGACATAGTCATGCCGTCTGGGGGCAGACTTCAAAGGTTCGCGAGCATGCGCATTTCGATAGCGTTGCTGCTGTGCTTCGGCGCGGCGGCTTGTTCTTCACTCGGCGTCTCGTCCAAACCGCCGCCGGTCTATGTCGTCTTCTTCGAGGGCCCCAGCATCACGCTGACGGATACGGCAAAGCACATCGTCGATCATGCCGCCGCCGAAGCCAAAACGAGCGGCGCGCTGGTGCAGATCGCCGGTCAAGGCGTCAAATCGAAGGGTTACAATCCCAAGATGGCAGAGCCGCGCATGCAGGTGGTGGAAGATGCGCTCATTGCCGACGGCATCACGGCCGACCATCTGGTGCGCACAGAACTCACCACGGGCGACGCCAAAGTGGATGCGAGCGGCGCGCAGCGCGTGGAAATCCGGCTGACGGCCAAACCCGCGACCTGATCTTCAGTAACCCGCGTCGGGAGTTGTCTGCTGATCCGGCGTGGTCTGCTGGTCCGGCACGGTCTGCTGATAAGGATTTGCCTGCTGGTCGGGCGCATATCCCATGCCGTTGTCAGGCTTCATCCGTATCTTGAATGAATCGGGATAATCATTGATCGAGCCGGTGGCGGCATCCACGCCCGCGCCAAGCCCGGCGGTGAGCACGTTGCCGAAGGTCCAGTCATCGATATCCGAAGGAATGGTGGCAGTGGCGGGCATGTAGCCATCCTTGGTGCAGCGGACGGGAATGTCCTTCTTGCTGCGCGACACCTTCACGACGCCCGGCGTCATGACGGAAACCCTGCCGCGCGCGGTGGTCAGCACGCATTTGGCGCCGCGCACCTGCGGCGTAGAAATGGCGATTTTTTGCGTCGATCCGTCGATAACCGTGGCGCATCCGCAAAGCGCCAGACCGAGAGTTGCAATCGCCGCGGCTGCTGGAATCTTCATAGAAACCCCACCTCTGGAAGATGGAGGATAGGCACGGGACAAGCCTCGGAACAATCACAGAATTTTTGGGGGCACTCGATCAATCTGCGCTGCAAAACCCAAGGGCGCCCGCGGGTTCAAGGCGTCCACCTCCTCCAACTGGCCAGACCCCGTGAAATTCCGCTCTTTGAGCCCATATTAACGCTTCGCGCCCTTGAATTGCCTTGAGAAAGGCGTGCAATCGGCGGCGAACTGCGCTAAAGCCCAGCCTTCCTTTCGCAACTGCGTTATCGGCAGGCCAAGGACGGGACCGGACCCAAAAAGCCCTGTCCCTATTGTTTTGAAATGAATGACAAATCCGAATTCCTGATCCCTGGCGGCGCGCCCTCCAATGCAGCGCTGGAGGCAAGCTCGTTCCTCTACGGGACCAACGCCGCCTTCATCGAGCAGCTCTACGCCCAATTTCTGGAAAATCCCGATGCGGTCGATCCGACCTGGCGGGAATTCTTTGCAGAGTTCGGCGAGCGTTCGGCGGGCGTGCTCGCGCAGCCCTTCACGCCGCCGCAATCCGAAGATGGCGAGTTGATCGGCGCGCTCACCGGCCAATGGCCTGCCTCAGCGAAAGGTGCAGTTTCCGAAACCGATCTGCGCGCCGCTGCACAGGACTCCATCCGCGCCATCCAACTTGTGCGCGCCTATCGCGTCATCGGGCATCTCGCCGCCGAACTCGATCCGCTGAAGCTCGCGCCCAAGCCCGCCATGCCGCAGCTCGATCCCGGCTTCTACGGTTTTCACGGCGCCGATCTCGATCACCCCGTTTTCATCGACGGCGTGCTCGGACTTGCATCCGCCACGCCGCGCCAGATGGTGGATCTGCTCAAGCGCACCTATTGCGGGCGCATCGGCTATGAGTTCATGCACATCACCGATCCCGAGCAGAAGGATTGGTTGCAGCGGCGCATCGAAGGGCCGGACAAGGAAATTACCTTCACCCCCGAAGGCAAGCGCGCGATCCTGAACAAGCTGATCGAAGCCGAAGGTTTCGAGAAATTCTGCGGCGTGCGCTTTGTCGGCACCAAACGCTTCGGGCTGGATGGCGCGGAGAGCGCGATCCCCGCGCTGGAACAGATCATCAAGCGCGGCGGCCAGCTCGGCGTGAAGGATATCGTCGTCGGCATGCCTCATCGCGGGCGGCTGAATGTGCTGGCGAACGTGATGGCGAAACCCTATCGCCAGATCTTCCACGAATTTCAGGGCGGAAGTGCGAAGCCCGCCGAAGTGCAGGGCTCAGGCGATGTGAAATATCATCTCGGCGCATCCAGCGACCGCGAATTCGACAACAATAAAGTGCATCTGTCACTGACGCCGAATCCGTCGCATCTCGAAGCCGTCAATCCCGTGGTGCTGGGAAAAGCGCGCGCCAAGCAATTCCAGCTAGGCGATACCAAGACGCGCGCCAGCGTGCTGCCGCTGCTGATGCATGGCGATGCGGCGTTCGCAGGGCAAGGCGTGGTCGCGGAATGCTTCGCGATGTCCGGCACCAAAGGCTTCCGCACCGGCGGCACCATCCATTTCATCGTGAACAATCAAATCGGTTTCACCACCGCGCCGATCTATTCGCGCTCCTCGCCCTATCCGTCCGATGTTGCGTTGATGGTGCAGGCGCCGATCTTCCATGTGAATGGCGACGATCCGGAAAGCGTGGTGCATGTGGCGCGCATCGCCGCCGAATTCCGCCAGCTCTTCCACAAAGACGTCGTCATCGACATGTTCTGCTATCGCCGCTTCGGTCACAACGAAACGGACGAACCGGCATTCACCCAGCCCCTGATGTATCGCGCGATCAAGGATCATCCCACCGTTCTTGAGCTTTACGCGACCAAACTCGTCTCCGAAGGCACGCTGACGCAAGACGGCGTGCGCGAGATGATCGGCGCGTTCAACAAGCGTCTCGATGAAGAATACGAAGCCTCGAAATCGCATCTGCCCAACCGCGCCGATTGGCTCGATGGGCGCTGGCAGGGTTTCGCGACCGCGCCGGAAGGCGATCGTCGTGGCGATTCCTCCGTCGCGACCGAAAAATTGCTCAAGGTTGGCCGCGCGCTGACCACGATTCCGGATGGTTTTCACGCGCACAAAACCATTGTGCGGCAATTGCAGGCCAAAGCACAGATGTTTGAAACCGGCAATGGCATCGACTGGGCCACAGCCGAAGCGCTCGCCTTCGGCACGCTGCTGGATGACGGCTATCCGGTGCGATTGTCGGGACAGGATTCTTCCCGCGGCACCTTCAGCCAGCGCCATTCCACGCTCGTCGATCAGGAAAACGAACAGCGTTATCTGCCGCTCAATCACATTGGCGAAGGCCAGGCCGAATTCGAGGTGATCGACACGCTGCTCTCCGAAGAAGCCGTGCTCGGTTTCGAATATGGCTATTCCACCGCCGAGCCGAAGGCGCTGGTGCTGTGGGAAGCGCAATTCGGCGATTTCGCGAATGGCGCGCAGGTGATGATCGACCAGTTCATCGCGTCCGGCGAAATGAAATGGCTGCGCATGTGCGGACTGGTGATGCTGCTGCCGCATGGTTATGAGGGACAAGGCCCGGAGCATTCCTCCGCGCGGCTCGAACGTTTCCTGCAGCTTTGCGCACAGGACAACATGCAGGTCGCTTACTGCACGACGCCTGCAAATTATTTCCACATTCTGCGCCGGCAGGTGCATCGCCAGTTCCGCAAGCCGCTGATCCTGATGACGCCGAAATCGCTGCTGCGCCACAAACGCGCCGTTTCGTTCCTTTCGGATTTCGGTCCCGGCTCGTCGTTTCATCGCGTGTTCCACGATCAGGCGGAATGCGTACCCGGCGCCACCAATGTGCAGCTTGTGGCGGACGACCAAATCAAGCGCGTCATCATCTGCACCGGCAAAGTCTATTTCGATCTGATGGAAGAGCGCGAGAAACGCGGCGAAACGCGGATCATGATCCTGCGGCTGGAGCAGCTTTATCCCTTCCCCGAAGAAGCGCTGATGCAGGAGCTTCGCCGCTTTCCGAAAGCGCAAATCATCTGGTGCCAGGAAGAACCGAAAAATCAGGGCGCATGGAGCTTCGTTGCGCCGCGTATCGAAGACACGATTGCCAAACTTGGCGGCAATGCGCGCGTGCCCTATGTCGGCCGCCCTGAATACGCCTCCACCGCCGCAGGCCTCGCGAGCCAGCACGCGGCGGAGTTGAAAACATTTCTCGATCAGGCACTGACACTCTAAATTCGAATCGGAAAAACCAGCATGAGCATCGACATCAAAGTCCCCGCAATGGGTGAGTCCGTTACCGAGGCCACCGTTGCGCGCTGGTTCAAGAAGGAAGGCGACGCCGTCAAGCGCGACGAGCCGGTGCTGGAACTTGAAACCGACAAGGTGACGGTGGAAGTGCCCGCACCCGCAGACGGCGCGCTGGAATCCATTTCGGTGAAGGAAGGCGACACGGTGCAAGTCGGCGCAATCCTCGGCGCGATTGCGGAAGGAAAAAGCGGTGCGGTATCTGCACCGAAAACAGAAGCGAAACCTGCCGCAGCGCCTGCGCCAAAGCCTGCACCCGTTGCCGCGCCCGCCGCGGCGCAACCGCTGATGCCATCGGTGCGCCGCATCTCTGAAGAAACCGGATTGAATCCGGCGCAAGTTTCAGGCTCCGGCAAGGATGGCCGCGTGCTGAAGGGCGACATGCTGTCGGCGCTTGAAGCCCGCGCCGCGCAACGCGCGCCAACGCCGGTGCATATCTCATCCGGCCCGCGCGCCAATGCCGATCGCGAAGAACGCGTGGCGATGACACGCCTGCGCAAGACCATCGCGTTGCGCTTGAAAGAATCGCAGAACACCGCGGCGCAACTGACGACCTTCAACGAAGTCGACATGAGCCACGTCATGCGGCTGCGCAGCGAATACAAAGACAGCTTCGAGAAGAAGCATGGCGTGCGGCTGGGCTTCATGGGCTTTTTCACGAAGGCCTGCATCGCGGCGCTGAAGGAATTGCCCAACGTCAACGCCGAAATCGAGGGCGGCGACATCATCTACAAGCATTATTACGACATCGGCGTCGCCGTCTCCACCGAGCGCGGCCTGATCGTGCCGGTGGTGCACGATGCGGACAAACTCAGCCTCGCGCAAATCGAAGCCGCCATCACCGATTTCGGCCTGCGCGCGCGCGACAACAAACTGAAGCTGGAAGAATTGCAGGGCGGCACCTTCACGATCTCCAACGGCGGCGTCTTCGGCTCGCTGATGTCCACGCCGATTTTGAACTCGCCGCAATCGGGCGTGCTCGGCATGCACAAAATCCAGCCCCGCCCCGTCGCCATCGACAACAAGGTAGAAATCCGCCCGATGATGTATCTGGCGCTGTCCTACGATCACCGATTGGTCGATGGACGCGAAGCGGTGACATTCCTCGTGCGCGTCAAAGAAAATCTTGAAGACCCGCAACGCCTATTGCTGGATATCTAAACTCCATTGTCATCCCCGGCGAGCATGCGCATCGCGCGTGCGAGGGAAGGGGACCCAGGTAGTCACAAGGCACGATGTTGAAAAATGAAATCCAGTACAATTTTCCAGACCCAGCAGAATTGAACACCTGGGTCCCCTTCCCTCGCGCTGCGCGCTCGCCGGGGATGACAACAGAGTGGGATGCAAGAAATGAGCGATAGTTTCGACGTAGTGGTAATCGGCGGAGGTCCGGGCGGTTACAATGCCGCAATCCGCGCGGGCCAATTGGGCCTCACTTCCGCCTGCATCGACAAGCGCGGACAATTCGGCGGCACATGTCTGAATGTCGGATGCATTCCGTCGAAAGCGCTGCTGCACACCAGCCATCTCTTCGAGGAAGCGCTGAAGGAATTGCCGAAGCTCGGCATCAAAACATCCGTCGAACTCGATCTCGCCACCATGATGGCGCACAAGACCAAAGTGGTGGGCGAACTCACCCGCGGCGTCGAATTCCTGCTCAAGAAAAACAAATCCGAAGCCATCGTGGGCGAAGGCCGCATCGCCGCCCCCGGCAAGGTGGAGGTGAAGCGCGCCGACGGAACCGTTCGCACGCTCACCGCCAAACACATCATCATCGCCACGGGCTCCGATGTTGCGCCGCTGCCCGGCATCACGATTGACGAAGACACAATCGTTTCCTCCACCGGCGCGATTGCGCTGAAATCCGTGCCGAAGCGGCTGCTGGTTGTCGGCGGCGGCTATATTGGGCTGGAACTGGGCTCGGTGTGGCGGCGTCTCGGCAGCGATGTGACGGTGGTGGAATTCCTCGACCGCATCACGCCCGGCCTCGACGGCGAAATTGGCAAGCAGTTCCAGCGCATCCTGCAAAAGCAGGGCATGAAGTTCCAGCTTTCCACCAAGGTCGTCGGCGTCGAAAAAACCGGCAGCGGGCTGCGCGTGATCGTGGAGCCCGCTGCTGGCGGCGCGCAGACCACCATCGAAGCCGACATCATGCTCGTCTCCATCGGGCGCCGTCCGTATACGGATAATCTTGGCCTCGAAAATGCGGGCGTGAAGCTGGATGCCAAAGGCCGCGTAGCCACCGACGCGCATTTCAAAACCAGTGTCGCGGGAATCTGGGCCGTGGGCGATGCGCGCGAAGGCCCCATGCTGGCGCACAAGGCCGAAGACGAAGCGGTGGCGTGCGTGGAAAACATCGCAGGCAAATCCGGCCATGTGAATTACGATGCGATTCCGGCGGTGGTTTACACAGCACCCGAAGTCGCCAGCGTCGGCAAGACCGAAGAAGAATTGAAGGCGGCCGGCATCGCCTACAAGATCGGCAAATTCCCCTTCACCGCCAATGCGCGCGCCAAGACCATCGCCGCCACCGAAGGCTTTGCGAAAATACTGGCCGATGCGAAAACCGACCGCGTGCTGGGCTGCCACATATTGGGCGCCGAGGCAGGCAACCTCATTCAGGAAACGGCACTGGCAATCGAATTCGGCGCGGCGTCGGAAGACATCGCCCGCACTTCGCATGCGCACCCCACCCTCACCGAAGCGGTGCGGCAGGCGGCGATGGGCGTCGAAGGCTGGACGATGCAGATGTGAGGCGGCGGCCTTACAATTCTCCGGCACCTCGCCTATATTCGCCTTCCGAAACAATTATCGAAAGGAGGTGATCCAGTGTCTCATTGTCTTGACCTGCGGAATACCGCGAACTGGATCCTTGCCGACGGTGAGGTAACAGCCTAGCGGCACGCCGCTGGACGACAATGGGGGCCGTTCGCTTGATGCGGGCGGCCCCTAATTGTTTGTGCAATCTCTGGATCGGGCAAAAAAAATTCCGTGCGCCCTGACAATGAGGGGGGCTCATCGGGCGCACGGTAGTTGGGGTCTTATACCACAGTTTCGAAGCGGGTTTAAGAGGGGGTATGGCTGTGAAGCGTGGCGCACCACCCGGTCGATAGCGGCAGCGTATCGACGCGCGATGTCGGATACAGTCCTCCTACGCGCTTCGGACGACACCACCCTTCGCTGCTGCGCAGCGTAGGATGGTGCGGGCGGCCGGACTTGAACCGGCACAGGCTTTTCAGCCCAACGGATTTTAAGTCCGGTGCGTCTACCATTCCGCCACGCCCGCGCAGACTCACATATAGACCAGTGGCGCCGGCGCTTTAAGGGCGGCGCGGGCTTGCTATCCACGCTTATGCTCCCCACCTCAGAGGGCCGCATTGGGCGGAAGGTCGAAACGGCATCGAAGGGAGGGGGGAGGAGTGCAAATTTGAAAAACGAATAGGCAATTTGGAATCGGCAGGGGGTACCCCCTCTCATTTTCCGAGGTTCGAATGTGACAGCTGCCCCGAATAGTAAGATTCGGCACTCTACCTAAGGTTGAGCACGACGAAGAAAACCAAGTATTTCCAAGGCTTAAGGCGGTATTCGCGGGCGTTGACTTGGGGCTCTCGCTGACTATAGTGCGCGACCTTCGCGGGGGAATTCCCCGCCAAATACCGGAAAGCCAGATGACGAAGCGCACGACCTCCAAATACAAGCTCGACCGCCGCATGGGCGAAAATCTCTGGGGCCGCCCCAAGAGCCCCGTGAACAAGCGCTCCTACGGCCCCGGCCAGCATGGCCAGCGCCGCGCCAAAAAGCTCTCCGACTATGGAACGCAGCTTCAGGCCAAGCAGAAGCTGAAGGGCTATTACGCCAACATCACCGAGCGCCAGTTCCGCCGCTATTACACGGAAGCCTCGCGCCGCCCCGGCGACACGGGCGAGAACATGATCGGCCTCCTGGAGCGCCGTCTGGATGCGGTGGTGTTCCGCGCCAAATTCGTGCCCACGCCCTATGCCGCGCGCCAGCTCGTCAGCCACGGCCATGTGAAGGTGAACGGCAAGCGCGTGACCATCGCGAGCTACCTCGTGAAGGAAGGCGATACGATCGAACTCGGCAACAAGGCCAAGGATATGGCGCTGGTGCTGGAAGCCGCCAAGAGCGCCGAGCGCGACACGCCCGATTACCTCGATGTCGATCACACCAAGATGGTCGCCAAATATGTGCGCACGCCCAAGCTCAGCGATGTGCCCTATGCGGTGCAGATGCAGCCGAGCCTGGTGGTCGAATTCTATTCGCGTTAAGCCGGAACATAATTGTTATGCAGAGGCCGTGGGGAAACTCGCGGCCTTTTCGTTTGCAATCTCAGCGCATCGCACCATCTAATCGGATGCGGCACTGATGGACGCGGGCGCATGTACACGATCTATGGCGACAAGGGTTCGGGCGCATTTTCTGCGGAGGCCGTGCTGGCCGAGGCGGGCGCGCCTTATGAATTCCATCCCGTATCGCTCGACAAGCACGAGCAGAAGGAACCGGCCTTCCTCGCGATCAATCCGAGCGGCAAGATTCCGGCGCTGCGCTTACCCGAAGGTGAAATCCTCACCGAGTCTGCCGCGATCCTGCTGACGATTGCCGATCACTTCCCCAATGCGCGGCTGCTGCCCACGCAGGCAAGCGTGGCGCGCGCGGAAGCCTATCGCTGGCTCGCCTTCATGGCGTCGGAAATCTATCCGATGGTGGAGATCGTGGATTATCCGCAGCGCTTTGCGCCGGAAGGCACGGAGGCCGATGCGCTGCGCATCAAAGCGCGCGACCGCGTGCGCGAACGCATGCTGATTGTGGAGCGCACGGTCGCGGGACCATGGCTTCTCGCAAACGGATTTTCGATTCTGGATATCTACGCAGCGATGTTTTCGCGCTGGTCCATCGGCAAGCAATGGCGCGCGGCCCATCTGCCGAAGCTGAACGCGCTGGCGGAGGAGTTGAGCAAACGCCCGAACATCGCCCCCGTCTGGGAGCGCCATTTTGGAGGTTAGACGTTTTCGAGAGCAATGCCGCGTTCGGCGAGGAACGGCGCCAGTTCTTCGGCTTCATACATCTCGCGCAGGATGTCGCTGCCGCCCAGGAACTCGCCCTTCACATAAAGCTGCGGGATCGTGGGCCAATTCGAGAATTCCTTGATGCCCTGGCGGATTTCCGGGTCCTTCAGCACATCGATGGCTTTGAACTTCACGCCGAGGTTCGACAGGATCTGCACAGCACCCGCCGAAAACCCGCATTGCGGGAACACGGGCGTGCCCTTCATGAACAGCAGCACATCATTGCTGGCCACTTCACTGGCGATACGGTCATGGACACTCATGGGAACCTCCGGAACCCTATGAAATAAGCGCAGGCGACCGAAGCGTCAAGGATGGGTCAGGCAAGGAACTCATCCACCAGCGCCTGATCGGCATCATAGACCCAGCATTCATGCAGCAGGCTGTTTTTGATGGAATAAACGAGCAGCCGCTCGACCTCGGCGGTGCGCCCATCGCGCGAGAAAGCCTCGCGGACAAGCACGGCGGCGCGGTTGGACCCGGCCATGACATCGACGATCTCGACCAGCTTGCGATTGGTTTTGAGCGAGACTTCGCGCAACACACCCATCGCCACCACTTTGCCGGCATGCGTGCCGGAAAGCGGATTGTTCCCGAAATAATGCAGCGTGAAATCGTCGTGATAACAGGCGACAATTCCCGGCAGATCGCCGCGCGCCCACGCAACCACATAGCGGGTGATGGCAGCGAAATTGGCTTCGCGCGCCGGCACGATCAATCCTTTGCCGCAGTCTGCAGCGAGAGCGCATGTAGCGCTCCACCCATGCGTCCGCCGAGCGCCTCGTAAACCATCTGATGCTGTTGCACGCGGGTTTTGCCCTTGAAGGCGGCAGAAGTGACCATAGCGGCGAAATGGTCATTGTCCCCGGCCAGATCGGTGATCGTCACGTCCGCATCCGGGAATGCGCCTTTGATTAACTTCTCGATTTCTTTGGCGGGCATTGCCATGGAACACCTGTCAATTCAACGGCGCACTCATATAGGCGGGGAACCAGCCTTCATGCGCACGCTTGAGTTCGGAAAGCGCGATATCGCCCGCGCCTTTGACGGCAATTCTATCGCCGCCGGTGCGCCCAAGCAAAGCGCTTTGAATGCCCGCAGATCTGGCCTGCGCGATTATGCTTTCTGCCTCATTTGCAGGCATCGCCAGCACATAGCGCGCCTGATCCTCACCGAACAAGAATGTGATGTTCGCGGCGGTTTCCAGCGACGCGCCGATGCCATTTGCCATCGCCATTTCCGTAACGGCAACGAGCAAGCCACCATCGGAAACATCGTGAACTGTATCGACGCGACCGGATTCGATGAGGCCGCGCACGAAATCGCCATGTTTCTTTTCAGCCGCGAGATCGACCGGCGGTGCAGCGCCTTCTTCCTTGCCTTCGATCTCGCGTAGATAAATCGACTGTCCGAGATGGCCCTTGGTTTCACCAATCAGCACAACGCAATCGCCTTCGCGCTTGAACGCGATAGTCGCCATGCGATGCACGTCTTTCAACAAACCGACCGCGCCGATGGCGGGTGTCGGCAGAATGCCTTCGCCGTTCGTCTCGTTGTAAAGCGAGCAATTGCCGGAGATGACGGGGAAATCCAGTGCGCGGCAGGCATCGCCGATGCCGTCCACGCCCGCAACAATCTCCCACATGATGTCGGGCTTCTGCGGATTGCCGAAATTGAGATTGTCCGTCACCGCGAGCGGTCGCGCGCCCACCGCGCTGATATTGCGATACGCTTCGGCCACGGCCTGCTTGGCGCCTTCATATGGATCGGCTTTGCAATAGCGCGGCGACACGTCTGTGGTGATCGCAAGCCCCTTGTTCGAATTGTGAACGCGCACGACCGCCGCATCGCCGCCGGGACATTGCACCGTGTCGGCCATCACCGAATAATCATATTGCTCCCACACCCAGCGGCGCGAGCACATATCGGGCGAACCGATGATCTTCAAAAGCGAGTTCATCACCGGCTTGGTGGAATCGATTTTCGGCGCACCGCTAGCAGGCGGGCGCTTCGTATAGGGACGCTCGTAAAGCGGTGCCGCATCAGAGAGCGCGGCCACCGGCATATTGGCAACCACCGCACCCTTGTGCTTCACGACCAGACGGCCCGTGTCCGTCGTGATGCCGATCACCGCGAAATCCAGCTCCCATTTCTTGAAGATGGCTTCAGCCTGCGCTTCACGCCCCGGCTTCAGCACCGCCAGCATGCGCTCCTGAGATTCCGAAAGCATCATGTCGTAAGCGGTCATGTTTTCTTCGCGCTGCGGCACGCGGTCGAGATTGAGTTCGATGCCGCTGCCGCCCTTGTCCGCCATCTCCGCGGACGAGGACGTGAGCCCAGCCGCGCCCATATCCTGAATGGCAATGATCGCATCCGTCGCCATCAATTCGAGACAGGCTTCGAGCAAAAGCTTTTCGGTGAAAGGATCGCCGACCTGAACGGTGGGCCGTTTCTCTTCCGAATCTTCGCTGAATTCGGCAGACGCCATCGTGGCGCCATGAATGCCGTCGCGTCCGGTTTTAGAACCGATATAGACAACCGGATTTCCCGCGCCCTTCGCTGCCGAAAGGAAAATATTGTCGGCGCGCGCAAGACCTACGCACATCGCATTGACGAGGATGTTGCCGTTATAGGAGCGGTGGAAATTCACTTCCCCGCCAACCGTCGGCACGCCCATGCAATTGCCATAGCCGCCGATGCCGGAGACGACGCCCGCAACCAGATGTTTGGTTTTCGGATGCGACGGATCGCCGAAACGCAGCGCATTCATCATCGCAATGGGGCGCGCGCCCATGGTGAACACATCGCGCATGATGCCGCCGACACCCGTGGCCGCACCCTGATAAGGCTCGATGAAGCTCGGGTGATTGTGGCTTTCCATCTTGAAGATCGCCGCATCGCCATCGCCGATGTCGATCACGCCCGCGTTTTCGCCGGGCCCCTGCAACACCCACGGCGCTTTCGTCGGCAAGCGGCGCAGATGCACGCGCGTGGATTTATAGGAGCAATGCTCGCTCCACATCACGCTGAACACGCCAAGCTCAACAAAACTCGGCTCGCGGCCCATGAGCTTCAGGATGCGAGCGTATTCGTCTTCGCTGAGGCCGTGTTCTTTGACGAGTTCGGAAGTGATTTGAGTCATTGAGAATCTATCTTTTCGAATGCGACTAACCCTTCACCGTCCGCGAACTTCTGATAGCGGCACCTCACCAAAATACCCTTTCCGAACTCGACTTCATCGTCTTCACCACGGCAATTCGTTATCCGGTAAACATCGTCGCGAAGATATTCGGCATCCACTGGAGCCCAGACCGCAACGGCTTCTCTCGGCAAGAAAACAAATATCGTTTCCGCAGCCATCCAATTGGCACCATTCAGGATAGAGACTCGATCAAGCTTTGAAACATGGCCGCGCCATCCGTTCCGCCGAGCAGCGGATCGACGACGCGTTCGGGATGCGGCATCAGGCCCAGCACATTGCGTTTTTCATTCAGGATGCCCGCAATGTTGCGCGCCGAGCCGTTGGGATTGTCGTTCCGAGCATAGCGAAACGCCACGCGGCCCTCGCCTTCGAGGCGATCGAGCGTTTCCTCATCGGCAAAATAATTGCCGTCGCCATGCGCCACCGGAAAGCTCACGCGCTGGCCGTGCTCATATTTGCGGGTGAAAGCGCTTTGCGTTTCGTTCACTTCCAGCGCCACCGGACGGCAGACGAATTTCAGATTGGCATTGCGCATCAACGCGCCGGGCAGCAGATGGGATTCGGTCAACACCTGAAACCCGTTGCAGATGCCCAGCACCGCGCCACCGCGCTCCGCATGCGCCTTCACTTCGCGGATGATGTGGGACTGCGACGCCATCGCCCCGCAGCGCAGATAATCGCCATAGGAGAACCCGCCCGGCAGCACCACAAGATCGACATCGGGAAGCTCGCTATCGGCATGCCAGATCATATGCGGCGCATTTCCGGTGAGCTGCGTGAGCGCTACCTGCGCATCGCGGTCGCAATTGGAAGCCGGAAAAACAATGACGGCCGATTTCATGCCTTCAGCTCAATCTCGTATTTCTCGATCACCGTGTTGGCGAGGAGCTTCTCGCACATGTCCTTGAGGCTGGCGCGCGCCTTGGCCTCGTCCCGCTCGGCAAGCTCGATGTCGATCACCTTGCCCTGCCGCACATCGCCGACCGCGCCAAAGCCCAGCCCATGCAGCGCATTGCCGATGGCTTTGCCTTGCGGATCGAGAACACCGTTTTTCAATGTAACGAACACACGCGCTTTCATGAGCAACTCATTTTACAAGCATCGGTCCCTTGGTCTCGCCTTGCACCGATTCGGGCATGATTCCCAAGCGCCTTGCGACTTCGGAATAGGCTTCCACAACGCCGCCCAGATCGCGCCGGAAACGGTCCTTGTCCAGCTTCTCGTTGGAGGTGGCGTCCCACAACCGGCACGAATCCGGGCTGATCTCGTCGGCCAGAACGATCCGCATGTAATCGTTTTCCCAGAGCCGGCCGAATTCGATCTTGAAATCCACCAGCTTGATGCCTGCGCCCATGAAAAGTCCGGTGAGAAAATCATTGATGCGGATCGTGAGGTTCACGATATCGTCGAGGTCCTGCGGGGCTGCCCAGCCGAACGCCGTGATGTGCTCCTCGCTCACCCAGGGATCGTGCAGCGAATCGCTCTTGTAATAATATTCGATGATCGAGCGCGGCAACTGCGTGCCTTCCTCGATGCCGAGGCGCTTCGATAGCGAACCCGCCGCGATATTGCGCACCACAACCTCAAGCGGAATGATCTCCACTTCCTTCACGAGCTGTTCGCGCATGTTGAGGCGCTTCACGAAATGCGTGGGCACGCCGATCGCGTTCAGTTGCGTCATCAGATATTCGCTGATGCGGTTGTTGAGCACACCCTTGCCGTCCAGCACGGCCTTTTTGGCGGCGTCGAAGGCGGTGGTGTCGTCCTTGAAATACTGTATCAGCGTCCCCGGCTCGGGCCCCTCATAGAGGATTTTGGCCTTGCCTTCGTAGATCATCCGGCGGCGTTTCATGGAAATTCCCTTGAGAGCTCCAGCGGGCGGAGCCGGGGCCAACTTAGCGAGGCATACGCCCAGCGGCAACGATTCGAAAGGCTGCGGCGCGCCTACAGGTCGCGCGGGCGGAAAGCTTGCGCTATTGTCGGTTCCGGCGCTATCGATATGGCGATTTCACCATTTTCTTTCAAGGGGTTAGGAATGAGCGGCGGCTTCGACGATCGCAAGAAGGCTTTCGAGAACAAATGGGCCCATGACGAGGAGCTGCGCTTCAAGGTCACGGCCCGGCGCAACAAGCTTCTGGGTCTGTGGGCGGCCGGCGAAATGGGGCTCTCCGGCGAGGCCGCGGCCAATTACGCCAAAGAGGTGGTGGTGGCCGATCTGGCCGAGACCGGCGATGAGGATGTGGTCCGCAAAATCCTCGCCGATTTCAGCGCCAAGGGCGTCACGCGCTCCGATCATCTCATCCGCTCGAAGATGCAGGAATTGCTGGCCGTCGCGGGCGAGCAGGTGATGACCGAAACGAAATAATCGCGCGTTGACGTAACTGCCGCCCGCTTGTGCGCGGCA
This sequence comes from Rhizomicrobium sp., assembly GCA_035944195.1. Lineage (GTDB taxonomy): Bacteria > Pseudomonadota > Alphaproteobacteria > Micropepsales > Micropepsaceae > Rhizomicrobium. Next base: position 142,347 of record DASZBL010000013.1, read on the forward strand.
TGATGCAGTCTCACACTCCGGAAGAAAGAAATCCCGGAGTGAAATCCATGAGCGAACTCGACAACGCGCTCGCATCGCCCGTCACTTATGGCGACGAGGCGCGCATCCACGCGCTGCTGACGCAATTGCGCAAGGAAGACCCGGTGCATTGGACCGCGCCGGATGGTTTTCGACCCTATTGGGTGGTGACGAAACATGCCGACATTCTTGAGATCGAAAAACAGAACGATAAATTCCTGAACGAGCCGCGCTCGGTTCTGATGGATATCAAGACTGAGACCGATCTCTGCGCGATGTGGGGCGGGCCCGATCCGAAGACGGGCCGCGTGTCGCCGCTGCGCACGCTCATCGATATGGATGGCGCCGATCACCGCGCCTATCGCGGGCTGACGCAGGCCTGGTTCATGCCGCCCAATCTGAAAAAACTCGAAGCGCGCGTGCATGAACTCGCCAAGCGCTATGTCGACAAGATGATGGAGAAGGGTCCGGCTTGCGATTTCGCGCGAGAGATCGCGGTCTATTATCCGCTGCATGTCATTATGTCGATCATGGGCGTGCCGGAAAGCGACGAGCCGCGCATGCTGAAGCTGACGCAGGAATTGTTCGGCGGTCAGGACCCGGATCTGAAACGTCCCGACGAACTCAGCAACGAGAACAGCAACGTCTTTCTCGATTTCTTCACCTATTTCGCACAGATCACCGCGGAGCGCCGCGCGCATCCCGGAGAAGATCTCGCAACCGTCATCGCGAACGGCAAAGTGAATGGCTGCCCGCTGGGCGATATCGAAACCGCGTCCTATTACATCATCGTGGCGACGGCAGGCCATGACACAACAAGCTCAACCATGGCAGGCGGCTTGCGGGCGCTGGTGGAAAATCCGGCGGAATTGAAAAAGCTGCAGGAAAATCCCGCGCTGCTGTCAACCGCGGTGGACGAAATGATCCGCTGGACAACGCCCGTGCAGCATTTCATGCGCACAGCGACGGAGGATTATGAATTGCGCGGCAAGAAGATCAAAAAAGGCGATGCGCTGCAGCTTCTCTACATTTCAGGAAATCGCGACGAAGAGGTGTTTCCCGATCCATTCAAGTTCAAAGTAGACCGCGAACCCAATCGCCACGTCGCTTTCGGCTATGGCGCCCATCTGTGTTTGGGCCAGCATCTGGCGAAAATGGAAATCCGCGCGTTTTTCGCGGAATTGCTAAAGCGCCTCGAACAAATCGAAATGGCGGGCGAAAGCAAACGCGTGCAATCGCTGTTCGTCAGCGGGCTGAAGACGCTGCCGGTGCGGTTTTCAATACGCGCGGCCTAACCAAACACCCGCTCGAAAATCGTGTCGACGTGTTTGAGGTGGTAGCCGAGGTCGAACAGTTTTTCCAGTTCGGCTGCGGGCAACGCCTTCGTCACTTCCTTGTCCGCCTTGAGCAAATCCAGCAGTGTGCCTTCGCCGTTCCAGGCGCGCATCGCGTGTTTCTGCACGAGGCGGTAGGAATCTTCGCGTGCAAGTCCCGCCTGCGTCAGCGCCAGCAGCACGCGCTGGCTGTGAACCAAACCGCGGGTGCGCTCCAGATTCTCGATCATGCGTTCGGGATAGACGAGCAGCTTGTCCACCACGCCCGCCGCGCGGACAATCGCAAAATCCAGCGTGATCGTGGCATCGGGGCCGATGTAGCGCTCCACCGACGAGTGCGAAATATCGCGCTCATGCCACAGCGCCACATTCTCCATCGCGGGCGCCACGTAAGCCCGCACCATGCGCGCAAGGCCGGTGAGGTTTTCCGTCAGCACGGGATTTCTCTTGTGCGGCATGGCCGAAGAACCTTTCTGGCCTTCCGAAAAATATTCCTCCGCTTCGAGAACTTCCGTGCGCTGCAGATGACGGATTTCGGTGGCGAGCCGCTCGATGGAACTCGCCACAACGCCCAATGCTGCAAAGAACGCCGCATGCCGATCACGCGGGATCACTTGCGAGGACGCCGGTTCGATCTTCAGCCCCAGAGCCGTCGCCACATGCGCTTCCACACGCGGATCAATATTCGCAAATGTCCCAACCGCGCCTGATATTGCGCAAACCGCGATTTCTTCGCGCGCCGCGATCAGCCGCACCTTCGCGCGTTCGAACTCCGCATAATAGCCCGCGAGCTTCACGCCGAAGGTCGTCGGCTCGGCGTGGATGCCATGGCTGCGGCCGATGGTGACGGCGTGCTTGAATTCGAATGCGCGGCGCTTGAGCGCGGCCAACAGCAGATCGACATCTTTAATCAGCAGATCGGCGGCACGCTTCAATTGCACGGATAAACACGTATCCAGCACATCCGAAGACGTCATGCCCTGATGCACGAACCGCGCTTCCGGCCCCACAATCTCCGAAAGATGGGTGAGGAACGCGATCACATCATGCTTCACTTCGCGTTCGATGACGTCGATGCGCTCGACATCGAATACCGCCTTGCCGCCCTTTTCCCAGATCACGGCTGCTGCGCCCTTGGGGATCACACCCAACTGCGCCAGCGCATCGGCGGCATGGGCCTCGATCTCGAACCAGATGCGGAATTTCGTTTCCGGCGACCAGATCGCCACCATGTCATTGCGTGCGTAACGCGGAATCATCAGGCCGTTCCCAATCCACCTAGAGCGATATATTTGATTTCGAGGAAATCCTCGATGCCGTATTTCGAGCCTTCGCGGCCTATACCCGATTCCTTCATGCCGCCGAAAGGGGCCACTTCGGTTGAGATGATGCCCTCGTTCACGCCCACAATGCCATATTCCAGCGCTTCCAAAATGCGCCAGATGCGCCCCACATCGCGGGCGTAGAAATAGGCCGCGAGCCCATATTCCGTATCGTTCGCAATGCGAATGGCGTCGTCTTCAGAATGGAAGCGGAACAGCGTGGCGACCGGCCCGAAAATCTCCTCCCGCGCACAGACCATCGCTTGCGTCACTTCGGTGAGCACGGTGGGCTCAAAGAATGTGCCGCCCAGCGCATGGCGCTTGCCGCCGGTGACGATGCGCGCGCCTTTGGAGGTGGCGTCCGCGAGCAGCCGTTCCACCTTCTCCACCGCTTCCATATTGATCAGCGGGCCCTGCGTCACGCCCTCGCCAAATCCGTCGCCCACCTTCAGTTTGGCGACGCGCGCGGTCAGTTTCTCGGTGAAGGCGTCGTAAACCGAATCCTGCACCAGTAGCCGGTTCGCGCAAACGCAGGTCTGGCCCATGTTGCGATATTTCGACAGCATCGCGCCATCGGCAGCGGAATCCAGATCGGCATCGTCGAACACAATGAACGGTGCGTTGCCGCCAAGCTCCAGCGAAATCTTTTTCACGGTGGAGGCGCATTGCTTCATCAGCAGCTTGCCGATTTCGGTGGACCCGGTGAAGGAGAATTTGCGCACCAGCGGATTGCTTGTCAGTTCCGCACCAACTTTCGCGGCGTGTTTCGTGGTCACCACATTGAACACGCCCGCGGGAATGCCGGCACGGTTCGCAAGTTCCGCCAGTGCGAGTGCCGACAGCGGCGTCTCGGCCGGCGGCTTGATCACTACGGTACATCCCGCCGCGAGCGCGGGCGCGCATTTCCTCGTGATCATCGCATTGGGGAAATTCCACGGCGTGATCGCGGCCACCACGCCGATGGGTTCCTTGAACACCAGAATGCGCCGCCCCTTCTGATTGGTGGGGATCACATCGCCATAGATGCGCTTTCCCTCTTCCGCGAACCATTCGATGAAGGATGCGCCATAAGCCACTTCACCGCGCGTTTCGGCCAGCGGCTTTCCCTGCTCTGCCGTCATGAGCATCGCGAGATCTTCCTGGTTCGCCATGATGAGATCGAACCATTTGCGCATGACGAATGCGCGTTCTTTCGCCGTCTTGTGGCGCCAGAGAATGAAAGCGGCCGCAGCAGCCTCGATGGCGCGGCGGGTTTCGATCTCGGTGAGATTGGCGAGTTCTGCCAGCGTTTCGCCGCCGGACGGATTGGTGACGGCGAAGCGCGCGCCATCGTCCGCGCCCACCCACGCCCCGCCAATGAAGGCATCGCGCTTCAGAAGCGTTTCGTCCTTGAGTTTCAGCATGTGCGGACCTCGGGCCTTAGCCCCCGGCCTTGTTCTAGCCCTGCGCAGGTTCGGGCGAAAGCCCGGCCGGAGCAGGGCTGGCCAGCGCCTCGATCAGGCTTTTGGTGTAGGGGTCTTTCGGCGCGGCGGCGAGTTCGCGCAAGCTGCCCCGCTCCACGATATTTCCGTGCCGGAAAATCATCGCGGTCTCGGCGAGCGCATGCGCCACCGCGAAATCCGCCGTGATGACGAGAAGTGCCGGGCCCTCCTGCGCGCGAAAGTTCCGGAGCAGATCCAGCATCACCGATTGCGCAAAGCCGTCGAGCCCGCGCAAGGGTTCGTCCACCACCGCCAGCAAGGGCGCGGTGACGATGGCGCGCGCCACCTGCAAACGGCGCCGGTCGAAGGCGGAAAGCGTGGCGATGGAGCGGTTGGGCTTGAGCGATGCCAGCCCCACGCGCTTCAGCGCCGCCTCGCCATATTCCGAGAGAACATTTCGCGGCAGATTCAGATGCGCGCGCAAAGGTTCGGCCACCGTATCCCACAGCGTCATGCGCGGATCGAGCGCGTCATCATCGCCGGTGATGAATGCCACGCGGCGGCGCAACCGCGACATCATCGTTTCGGAGAGAATGCCGATATCGACCGCATCCAGCACCACGCGTCCTGCAGGCGCACGCTCAAGCCCGATCAGCGTGCGCGCGAGTTCGCGCCGCCCCGAACCGTCTTCGCCGACAAACGCCAGCGACGCGCCGCGCCGCAATTCGAAAGTGAGATTGTCATGCGCTTTGGTTTTGTTGCGAAGCGGAATGTCGAGCCCGTAAACCTGCAGCACCGGCTCGCCGCGGCCCATATTGCGCGGTGGCGGCGGATCGCTCGTGGCGGGCGAACCTTTGAACAGGGTTTGCGTATAAGCATGCGCCTGCGATGTCGCCAGCCGCGCAATCGGGCCTTCTTCTACCACGCGGCCGTGGCGCAGCACCACCAGCTTGCCGCCGAGCAGGGTTGCGATTTCGGTGTTTGCCGTGGCGTGCAGGGTTGCAAAGCCAAGCTGTTTTTGTTGCGCGAGCAGGGCGCGAACCAAGGCGCGCATATGCAAAGGCGGCAGACCTGCAAAAGGATGATCAGCCAGCAGAAGCTCCGGCGCCTGCGCCAGAGCGGTGGCGAGCAATCCCCACGCGATAATTTCAGGACGCAATTTGTGCGGAGCGTGTTCCAGCGCTGCGATAGAAGGCGCGCCTTCGAGACGCGCGAGCACAAGCTCCAGTTCGGCGGCAGCGCTGGCAAGCGGCGCATCGAGCTTGCGCGCGATCACGCGCGTCAGCTGCGCAAGTACATTGGCATGCGGGCTCAACGGGCGTGAATCGAGGCCCGGCAGATAGGCCATCCGTATTGGCGGTTTCGCATGCAGGTTGGCGCGTTCGGGCGGCGCGTTTGCGAATTGCAGCGTGCCGGAGATGTTTTCGCCATGTTCGCCAATGCCGCCCAAGACGCGCATCAGCGCTTCCTTGCCGCTGCCCGCTTCACCCAGCAGCACGACGGTTTGGCCAGCATCGAGTGCGAGCGAGAAGCGGTCGAGTTCGGTGCGGGGGCCGCGCGAAACATTCAACTCTTTGATTTCGACAAGGCGCGTCATGGCCGCTCGCCTTCATCGAGCGCCGCCGCCAATCGCGCAAAGAGGATCAGCAAGATCAGCGCCGCACCCGGCACGGCGGCGGTCCACCACGCATCGAGGTAAGTTGCGCGGGCCGCGGCAATCATCAGTCCCAGATCGCGATGCGGCGGCACCGCGCCGAAACCGAGAAAGCTTACGGTGGAAAGAATGAAAGTGACGGCGGCAAGCGCGCGTGCGGCGATGGTGAGGAATGTGTCGCGAATCTCGTAAGCCAGATCGCGCCGCAGAAGTGTGGCACCCTGAATGCCGGTGGCGCGCGCGAATTCCGCGTGACGCGAGCGGGCCATCTCGCGTGCGCGGTCGAAGGTACGCGCGAAGGCCAGCGGTGCGGCGGCAAGCCCTGCAGCGGCGGCGGCGAAATTGCGGTCGGTGATGGCGATGAACAGGATTGCGAGCAGCAGCGCGGGCACAGCGCCCAGAATTCCCGCGATCCAGCGCAGGACAAAACCGCTGCGCCATGGCAGACGCGCCGCGATGAAGCCGAAAAATCCGCCCGCCGCCAACGTGATGAGCACTGCAAAACCCGATTGCACCAAGGTGATGGCGAGCGCGTGCAACGTTTCGCTCAGCATGTCGCGGCCGAGCAGATCGGTGCCGAAGAAAAACTCCGCGGATGGCGCCGCCAATGCCGGTCCCACGCCCGCAGCACCCACCGGCGCGCGCGCAATGACATCGCTGAGGCCCACAATCACCGCGATCAGCGCCAATCCGGCAAAGCCGAAACTGCGGATCACGCCGCGCAGAGGCGGTGTTTGCGAGGCCGCCGCGATGCTCATGCGCGCGGCTCCTGAATGCTGAGCGCACGCGCGCCAACAATGCCTGCAAAATCCGCGATCATCTTGATCGCGGCGAAGACCAGCAGCACGAGTGCGGCCACATTCCAGTCATGCAGCGCCACCGATTTCAAAAACAGCACGGCAGCACCGGGCCAGCCGAACAGCCATTCCGCAACGGCCGCGGCGGAGAACAGCGCCAGCGTTATTTCGCCGAGGCTTCGCAGCAATCCGGCCAAAATCTGCGGCACTAGAAACACGGTGTTGATGTCGAATGCGCTGAGCCCCATCAGCCGCAAACCGCGGCGATAGGGTTCGTCCATCGCTTCGGCGGCGGCGCGGCGCAGCGACAATTGCACGATGGCCGCGCCGGCCGCACCCACCGTCAATGCGGGCAAGGCGAGCGTCTGCAAAATGCGGGCGAATTGCGATGCGCCGTGCTCCGGCCAGTGAAGGACATTCGCAGCGAGCCACATCAAAGCGAGGCCGACGCAGAACACAGGTATCGCCGCCACGATCTGAATGAGCGGTGCGCCCGCGCGCAAAGGCCGTTCGGTGCCGAGTAAAATCCCCAATGGCGCGCCGATTAGCAGCGCGACGATGCCGCCCAATCCCGCAAGTTCGAGCGTCACCGGCAAACGCGCGCTCAATTCCGCAAGGGCAGACTCGCCGCTGATCGTGCTGGTGCCGAAATCCAGATGCAGGAAACTTCCCAGATGCGCGAGCAGCGCGTGCAGAAATGCGCCCGCGCCTGCGCGCGCATCGTCAGCCGCTGCCACCATCGCCGCCAGAAGAATTGCCCCTGCAAGGCCCAACGCCAATTGCGCGCCCTGCCGGAGCCCAAACCGCCACATTGTTTTTCAGCGTCCCAACCGCCCTCGCGGAGTGTTCCCCCCGCGCCTGCCCAGTTTAAAGCAAACCCAGCGACTTGAAACTCGCCGTTCCGCCCCGTCCCACCACAATATGATCGTGAACGGCGATGCGCAGCGCCTTGGCCGCCTGCACCACTTCGCGCGTCATCTCGATATCGGCGCGGCTGGGCGAAGGATCGCCGCTGGGATGATTGTGAACGAGGATGATGGAGGATGCCGCGAGTTCCAGCGCCCGCTTGACGATCTCGCGCGGATAGACGGGCGTGTGATCGACGGTGCCCTGGCTCTGCACTTCATCGGCGATGAGGATGTTCTTGCGGTCGAGGAACAGCACGCGGAATTCCTCGCGATCGCTGCGCCCCATCGCTGCAGCGCAATAATCCAGCAGCGCCGCCCAGGAGCTGAGTGCGGGGCGTCCCAGCATTTTAGTCTTGGAAAGGCGCAGGGCCGCGGCCTGAACGATCTTCAATTGCGCCACCACCGCTTCGCCCACGCCATCGACTTCCATCAGCCGCTCGCCGGGCGCCGAAATCACTTCCGCGAAACTGCCGAATTTCGCCAGCAGCGTTTTGGCGAGCGGCTTCACGTCGCGCCGCGGAATGGCCGCGAAGAGCACAAGCTCCAGCATTTCGTAATCGGGCATTGCGTCCGCCCCGCCCGAAAGAAAGCGCGCGCGCAGACGCTGGCGGTGTTCGAGGTAATGCGGGGCATCCTCGAACGCCAGCGATACGTCAGAGATATGGCGGCCCTCAGAAATAGGGGGGCTTGTGCCAGCCTTTGGGGGATTGCGTGAAGATTTCGACGCCATCTGCGGTCACGCCAACGCTGTGTTCGAACTGCGCGGACAGTGAACGGTCTCGCGTCACCGCCGTCCAGCCATCATTGAGAACTTTTACGCCATAGCCACCGAGATTGATCATGGGCTCGATGGTGAAGAACATTCCGGGCTTCAGGCCGAGTCCATAACCCGGGCGCCCGTAATGCACGACATTGGGCAGGCCATGGAAGATGCGCCCCAGCCCATGCCCACAGAAATCGCGCACCACGGCACAGCGCTCCTCGCCTTCGGCAAAGGACTGGATGGCATGGCCGATATCGCCGGTGGTGCTGCCGGGCTTCACCACGGCGATGCCGCGCATCATGGAATCATAGGTGATGTCGACGAGGCGCTTGGCTTTCAGCTTTACATCGCCCACCAGATACATGCGGCTGGTATCGCCGTGCCAGCCATCGACGATCACGGTCACGTCGATGTTGACGATGTCGCCGTCGCGCAGCGGCTTGTCGGCCGGAATGCCGTGACAGACGACATGATTGATCGAGGTGCAGAGCGTGTGGCGATAGCCGCGATAGCCCAGACACGCAGGAAGCGCGCCGTGATCCATGACATATTCATAGGCGAGCTTGTCGAGCGCGGCAGTGGTCACGCCGGGCTGCACCGCCGGCACCATCAGGTCGAGCACTTCGGCCGCCAGCCTGCCCGCGCGGCGCATGCCTTCGAAACCCTCCGGCCCATGGACCGCAACGGTCAGCGCCGCACGGCGTGCGGCTTCGAAAATTTGCGCCTCCGGCATTTCGGACACTTGGCCTTGCTCCTGTCCACATTCTAACGTGCTGAAAGTAACCGTTTCTTACACCCGGCCAGCAGAAGGCGCCAGCCGCATGACATCAGCGGAAATCTCCCAAATGCCGGTAACGGCGGCGGTTCTGGTGATCGGCGACGAGATCCTTTCCGGCCGCACCCAGGATACCAACACCGCTTATATCGCGAAGTTCCTTGGCGCGCTCGGCATCGATCTGCGCGAGGCGCGCGTGGTGGGCGATGTGGAGGACGAAATCGTGGCCGCGCTGAATGCGCTGCGCAGCCGCTACGATTACGTCTTCACCACCGGCGGCATCGGTCCGACCCATGACGACATCACCGCCGACGCCATCGCCAAGGCCTTCGGCGTGGGAATCGACTATCACCCCGAAGCACTCGCCATGCTGGGCGCCCGCTACAAGCAAGGCGAGTTCAACGACATGCGCAAGCGCATGGCCCGCATCCCCGAGGGCGGGACGCTGATCAAGAACAGCATTTCCACCGCGCCCGGATTTCAAATTAGCAATGTGTTCGTAATGGCCGGCGTACCGATGATTATGCGGGCCATGCTGGAGGAGAGCGTGGCGCCGCGATTGCGCCGCGGCGTGGTGGTGGTTTCGGCGATTGTCAGCGCCCGCATTGCCGAAGGGCGTATTGCCGCAGCTTTGGTGGACATTCAAAAAAAATTCGAAACAATATCTATCGGAAGCTACCCGTTTTACCGGGAAGACGGGTTCGGCGTGCAATTGGTGGCGCGGGGGCGGGATGCCGATCTTGTGGAATCCGCTGCGAAGGCTATCGAAACCGCGATACGCGCCGAGGGCGTGCAGACGGAACGAGTTCCCGTTTGACGCGCAGCAATAATAAGACTCTGACGCAATTGAAAAAAACGGGTGACACTGACCCGTTTGCCATGTACATTTCTGTCAGTAAGGGACGGCCCTTAAACGAAATGCCAAAAATGGCGCGTTTGGGAACCGTAGGTTGGGGTAACGAGAGAACACCGAAGCGGCGGGTTAGTTCCCGATCCTTCGGGGGAGCATCGAAAAATGACAATACGGCGTGTGCTGGGCGCAGCTATAGGCGGAGTCATTTTTGCGATTGCGGGTGTGGCGGTTGCCGCCAATTTCAGCTCCAACGCACGGGCCGATTTCTTCTCCCCCGGCAAGCATCAATTCTATGTCTGGTGCGCGGGCGCGGGCGATTACATGGCCACCGAAGCGGGCCAGAGCGCGGAAGACGCGCAGATGAAACTCTACGATCTCACCAAGGCACACGGAAAATCCACATGCTGGCCCGTTTGGCAGGGACGCGTTTCCGGCTGAACGAAAACAGTTTGCGGGGGGCATGAACGGCGGCCGACGGGCCGCCGTTTTATTTTTGCAGCTGAAGTTCTTTGGCCTCGGCATCGAGCGCCGACAGCACCGACGCATCCTTCTTCGCTGCCACGCGGGCATAAGCCAATGCGGCGCTCGCTTTGCCTTTATCACCTAAAACCGCATAGGCGCGGATCAGACGCTGCCAGCCTTGCGGATCGTTTGCGTGCAGTCTCAAACGCGCCGCCAATCCTTCCACCATCGCGGAGATGTCGGGCCCGGCTCCGCTCTGCGCTTTCAATCCAGCGAGACGGTCGATGAGCGCGGCACGCCATGGCGCATTGACCGGCGCATCGGCCAGCAAATTTTCCCAGATCGCAATCGCTTTCGCATTGTCGTGGCGCGAGGCGTAGGCAAGCCCCAGGAAATAGCGCGCGGCCAGATCCTTCGGATTGGATTTCAGAACTTCATCGAATGCAGCTTCGGCGGCTGGCGTCACAGCACCCGCACTCGCCACCGTCAGCGCTTCGCCATAGGCGGACAGGATCGTGGGGCGTTGGTCCGGCGGCACCAGGCCAAGCGCGCGCTTGAAGGCCGCCGCCGCATCGACGCCATCGCCAAGGGTCAGATAGCCGCGGCCGAGCAGCATCCAGCCTTGCGGATTATTGGGCGATTGGCGCACCTTCACCGAAAGCTGCGCGATCAGCCCGCGCAGATCATTGTCGCCCGGACCGGCCAGCGTGCGCAGCGCCAGGCCCGGACTGCCCAGCATCAGATAGACACCGATACCGATGCCCAGCACGACAAGCGCCACCGCACCTGCCAGCAACGCTTTCGCGCGCGAGCCCTTGGCGCGCAGGATCGGCCAGCAGGCAAAGCCCGCAGCGATTGCGGCAAGACCGAGAAAGATCAGTAGGAGCAAAGCAGTCATGGCGGCAAGGGCCTAGCATGGCCGCCCGATAGACGCGACGGGTCTAAGCCACTTGCCGGATTTCGACGATGCGTTCGGCGGGGAAGATGATCGTCACCCTGGTGCCGACGGTAGGCGCGCTCGCGAGTTCGAGCCGTCCGCCGTGAAGCTCCATCAACTGCTTGGCCAGCGGCAGGCCGAGCCCCATGCCTTCATAGCGGCGCGACAACCTGCCATCGACCTGGCCGAAACGTTCGAAGGCCTTGGGGATGTCTTCCGAGGCGATGCCGATACCCGTATCGGTAACCGCGACGGCAATTTCCCCGCCATCGCTCGTGGCCGATACGCGCACGCTGCCTTTGGCCGGCGTGAACTTGATCGCATTCGACAGAAGATTGATGAGCACCTGCCTTATGCGGCGGCGGTCGCCGCGCACATGCGGCAGATTGCTTTGGATGTGTTCGGAAAGTTCGACACCGGCAGCTTCCGCCTGGCCGCGCACCATGCGGACGGTTTCGGAAATCAGTTTGGCGAAATCCAGATCGTCTTCTTCGAGTGCGGCCTGTGCCGCATCCAGCCGCGACAGATCGAGAATATCGTTGATGAGCGACAGAAGATGGGCGCCGCTGTTGGCGATATCCTTGACATATTCGCGATAGCGGTCGCTGCCGAGCGGCCCGAAACTTTCCATCTTCAATATTTCGGAAAAGCCGATCACGGCATTCAGCGGCGTGCGCAATTCATGGCTCATGGTGGCGAGGAATTGCGATTTGACCTGGCTCGCGGCAGCGGCCGCCTCCAGCGCCGAACTGAGCCGCGCCGACGTCGCTTCCAGCGCCAGCTTGGTTTCCTCAAGCTCGGTGATGTGTGCGCGCAGACGGGTGGCTTCGCTCGATGCGCGATTGGCGAGATGATTGTCGAGCATGGCGCCGATCAGGCCGAGCGCCACGATCAATATGGCCACGGCCGCAACCGCAATCGCCAGCGATCCCGGATCGAGCACGGCATTGGGCATCGCAATCAACGGATCGGGTCTGTAGACCACGGCAGCCATCGCCGTGAAATGCATGCCGCAGATCGCCAGCGTGAAAATTCCGGCACCAGTCACGGAGGCGCGAACGCCGCGCCAGCGCAGCGCGATATGCATGGCCAACGCCGACAGCACCACGCCGATGATGACGGACGCGACGACATAGGAAAGGCTCCATATCGCATCGGCGGGCACACGCACCGCCTCCATGCCTTCGTAATGCATCGCGCTGATCGCCATGCCGATGATCGCGCCGCCTATGGCAGGACCAACACGGCTGAGCGTCAGCGCGAATCCGCCACTGGAGACAGCGGCGGCGATCAGGATCGAAAGCAGGGTGAGGTTCATGTCGTAGCCGACGGGAATGCCCGCGCGATAGGCCAGCATCGCCACGAAATGCGTGCCCCAGATTCCGCTGCCGGCGACCGTCCCCGCAGCCACGATCCAGAAGATTCGCATGCGTCCCTGCGAATCGCGCGCGCGCGTGATCATCGTCATCGCGGTGAAACTCGCGAAGAGACACAGAACGCCCGCCAGCACGACAAAACGCAAATCATGCTGCTGCGTGATACAGCCGATCACATGAAACATCGCCCGACCGTAGCCGGAATGGGTAAACTGCCTCTAAAAGATGCGGAACAATTCTGAACGGGCCTATACTAACGGAAAGAATACACCCAGAGGTTGTAATGATCCCTTTTTCCGGCAATCCCCTCGACCGGGCGAGCGAGAAGCGAACCGACGCCGAATGGCTGGCGGCCAAGCGGCGCGATCCCTCGTCTTTCATATTGCCGGTGTGGCGGCTGCAGCCTTTTTTGCTGGGGCCGGACAATGCGCGGGGCAAGCTGGAAGCAGGCTTCCTCAAGCCCGGATTGGCGGAAAGGCTTGCCGGCGCGGACGCGCCTTGCGTCCTGCTGGGATTGGAAAACGGCCATGCGCTGTTTGCGCTCGACATCAGCGCCGCGCGCGATCCGGTGAATGAGGGGCCGCTCGCGGGCCTCGGCCATTTCCGCGACATGCGCGCGGCGGCGATGAGCGGCGGGCTGCCGGAGAAAGACATCGCCATTCTCGGCCAGGCCAAGGCGATGATCGACTGGCATCAGCGCCACGGCTTCTGCGCGCAATGCGGTGCCGCGACCGCGTTGATGGATGCAGGCTATCGCCGCCATTGCAACGCCTGCAACGCCGATCATTTCCCGCGCACCGATCCGGTGGTGATCATGCTGGCAACGCATGGCGATGCGTGTCTTGTGGGACGCGGCAAACAATTTCCGCCCGGAATGTTTTCCGCACTCGCGGGCTTCATCGAGCCCGGCGAAACCATCGAGGAAGCGGTGCGCCGCGAATTGATGGAAGAGTCCGGCATCCACGTGGGCCGCGTGACCTATCACGCAACACAGCCCTGGCCGTTCCCGTCATCGCTGATGATTGGATGTTTTGCCGAGAGCGAGGGGCGCGAAATCACCCTCGACACCAACGAACTCGCCGAAGCCTTCTGGCTGGAAAAATCAAAAGCCCGCGCGCTGCTCGCAGGCGAACGCATGAACGGCCTCTTCATCCCGCCGCCGGTGGCGATTGCACATCATCTGATTAAAGCGTGGGCCGAGAGATAAAACACGAAGGAAGTTATCTCGAATGAACCCTCTCCCCCTCCGGGGGAGAGGGCAGGGGGGACGCTGCCTCAAATACAGAATCAGAAAATCGCAAACACCCTGCATTCGCATCGCCATATAATCTTCGACACCAAAACTCTGCTTCGGGCACCCCCTCACCCTAACCCTCTCCCCCGATGGGGGAGAGGGAAGCGCGCTATCCACGCCTCATCTCTTTTCCCTCAATGACTTAAGCGCAAAACAGGCGAACTTATCCAACACGCTCAAACCGCGCGTACAATGCGTCCATGAATAAAGACGCGGATCGCAACGTGGCTAACGAGACAGAGGGGATACCCCCCTCCAAATTTTCAGGTTCGAATACGCGGCGCAAACGCGGCGGTCAGCCCGGCAACACGAACCGGCTGCGTCACGGCGGCTTCTCACGGAAGGCGCGGGAACGGCGCGAATGGGTCTGTGCGCTGGTGGCGCAGACAAACGCGCTGATTCTGCGCATCGAGATGGTGGCGCGGGCGAGGAAGGCACTGAAAGCGAAGCTGGATCGCAAACAACCATACAAAAACATTGTCATCCCCGGCGAGTACGCGGCTGCGAGCCGCGTGCGAGGGAAGGGGACCCAGGTGGTTAAAACGGTCCGGTCTCAGCGAATAATCTCTGGAGTTCCTCCTCCAGCGAACAGAAAGCGTCGCGACCTGGGTCCCCTTCCCTCGCGCCACTTCGTGGCGCTCGCCGGGGATGACAATGAATTTTCAAATCGCCGGCATGTCTTTCCGAAACGGATGCGCCGGATACACGCCCAGCACATTCATCTTGCTGCAGAAGAATTGCAGTTCCTCCAGCGCGAGGCGCACAGGACGCTCTTCCGGGTGCCCCTCGATATCGGCGTAGAATTGCGTCGCATTAAACGACCCCCCGAGCTGATAGCTCTCCAGCTTCGTCATGTTCACGCCATTGGTGGCGAACCCGCCCATCGCTTTGTAGAGCGCAGCCGGAACATTGCGCACGCGGAACACAAAGCTGGTGATGACGGGTGCCGCGCTCAGCGGCGCATCGTCAGGCTCATGCGCCATGATGAGGAAGCGCGTCATGTTGTGCGGTTCGTCTTCCACATTCGCGCGCAGCACATCGAGCCCGTAGAATTCGGCCGCCAGCGCCGACGCAATCGCAGCGGCACTCGGATCCTTCATCTCCGCCACATGACGCGCGGAGCCCGCCGTGTCGTGCCAGTTCTGCGCGGACAGTTTCAGTTCGCGGATGATCTTGCGGCATTGGCCGAGTGCGGGGCCCTGACTGTAAACCGTTTTCAATCCGGCAATCGTCGCACCCTTCAGCCCCAGCAATTGATGCTGAACGCGGTGGAAATGTTCGCCGACGATATAAAGCCCGGCTTCGGGGAGCAGATGATGAATATCCGCGATGCGCCCATGCAGCGAATTCTCCACCGGAATGATGGCGAGATCGGTTTCGCCGTCACGCACTGCCGCAATCGCATCCTCGAATGTGGGGCGCGGAATCGCTTGCACATGCGGCAGCGCCTCGCGCGCGGCGAGATTGGCGTAGGCGCCTGGCTCGCCCTGAAAGGCGACCTTTTTGGCGCGTGCAATGAGCGAAGACGATGTCATTTTTTTCCCCCAATGAGCGCGCGCGCCTTTGCCAGATCGGCCGGAGTGTCGACACTGAGCGGCACCGCGTCAATTCGCGCCACCGCAATGCTCATGCCCGCTTCCAGCGCGCGCAATTGTTCGAGCTTCTCGCGCCGCTCCAGGGGCGATGGCGCAAGCTTCACGAAGCGCGACAAAGCCTCGCGCTTGAACGCATAGATGCCCACATGATGAAACAGCGCCCCCTCGCCCCATGGCGCACGCGCCCGCGTGAAATAGAGCGCGCGGCCGCGCGTCCCGCTCACATCCCAAACCACAACCGGCTTGACCACATTGGGATTGTCATAGTCGGCGGGATCGTCGATCTCGGCGGCAAGCGTCGCGATATCGGCACCCGTGGGGGCCAGCACAGCCGCAACCGCCTTGATGCAGACGGGATCGAGCGCAGGCAGATCGCCTTGCAGATTGATGACGACATCGTGGTTGTAGCCGCGATCCACAGATTCCAGAGCGGCAAACACACGGTCGGTGCCGGAAGCCAAAGCGGGATCGGTGAGCACCGCATGCCCGCCCGCCTTCTCGACCGCCGCCACGATTTCCTTCTCCGCTGCCGCCACCACGACCGGGCCGATGCCCGCTTTCATGGCCTGGCGCAGCACCCGCACGATCATCGGCACGCCCGCGATCTCGGCGAGCGGCTTGCCGGGCAGCCTTGTGGATGCCATCCGCGCGGGAATGACGATGATCGGATTCATCGCGTTTCGCCTTTCCTTCGTAATCCCCGATACTTATGCGACGCTTCGCCGCAATGACGCTAGAAGCTCCGCGGGTAATGTCGCGCCGGTTCTCGGGGGCATTTCTTCGGGCGTTTTCGCCCGCGCCGCCCCATTTCCTCCGGGGATGATATGGCGGTGCAAGCTTTCAAACGCGGAGCGTGACCATATGGATTCCTGGGAGTGGAACAAGATCATCGGGGCAGTCCTTGGCACCGCGATTTTCATCATGGTCATCCGAATCGCAACCGAAGCGATCTTCGAACAGCCCGAACCCGCCAAGCCCGGCTATGTGGTCGAAGGCGTGACCGGCGCGCAAACCGCCGCCGCTACGACTGCCGCTCCCGCCGCCGAAGAACCGCTGCCCGATTTCGGCACGGTGCTGGCGACTGCCGACGTGAAGGCCGGCCAGCAGATCTCGGGGCGTTGCCAGCAATGTCACGATCTTTCCGAGGGCGGTCCCAACAAGATCGGCCCCAATCTCTATGGCGTTGTGGGCCGTGCGCGCGCTTCGCATCCCGGCTTCGATTATTCCGGCGCGATGAAATCCAAAGGCGGCAACTGGACCTATGACGAGCTGTTCCGCTTCCTGAAATCACCGCAGGCTTACATTCCCGGCACGAAGATGACGTTTGCGGGTCTGCGCAGCGCTCAGGACCGCATCAATCTGATCGGATATCTGCGCACGCTGGCCGACAGCCCCGCCCCGCTTCCGGCTCCTGCGAAGAAATAGCAGCTCTGCAATTGGCGGACTTGAACGCTCGCCGTAAAACAGCGAGCGTTTGTCCATGAGCGAACAACCCACATTGCTTCTCGCGGTGCCCGTTTCCTGGGCGCAAATCTGGAAGACCCCGCTGTCCGGGATCGCGCCCGATTTGCGCGTCGTGGTGCATGGGCATGATGAATATGATTCGAGCGATGTGGATTATGCGCTGAGCTTTCGCCCGCAGCCCGGATTGCTGAAGACGCTGCCCAATCTGAAATTCGCCTTCTCGGTCGGCGCGGGCGTGGATGGATTCTTCGCCGATGCCGAATATCCGCGCCATGTGCCGCTGATCCGCTTTGTCGATCACACGCTGTCGCGCGAGATGGCGCAATATGTGGTGATGCACACGCTGATCCATCATCGCCAGCAGCGCCTGTTCGATGCCTGGCAGAAGGAGAAGAAATGGCGCCAAATTGTTCCGCCGCGCCGGACGGAAGATACGCGCGTTAGCATTCTGGGCCTCGGCGAAATCGGCACGATGGCGGCGGAGCGCTTGCGCGATCTCGATTTTCCGATGGCCGGCTGGAGCCGTACGCGCAAAGAGGTACGCGGTGTGACGAGCTTTGCGGGCGACACGGAATTGAACGCCTTTCTGGGCCGCAGCGATATCCTGATCTGCCTGCTGCCGCTGACGCCGCAAACGCGCGGCATATTGAACGCAAAAACATTCGCCGCACTTCCGCGCGGCGCCTTCGTGATGAATGTGGCGCGCGGCGGGCATCTGGTGGAAGCCGATCTGATCGCGGCGCTCGATTCAGGCCATCTCTCTGGCGCGACGCTGGATGTATTCGAGACCGAACCGCTGCCGGAAAAAAGCCCGCTCTGGCTGCATCCCAAAGTGACAGTCACGCCACATGTGGCAGCGATTTCCGATCCGCGCGTCGCCGCCCAGCAGATCGCCGATGCCATCGCGCGCGACCGGGCAGGAAAGCCGCTTGAGAATCTCGTGGATTTCGAGCGCGGTTATTAAAGCCGCTTGACGCTCGTGATCGGCCCCGCAACATCGGTGATGCGCGCGATGGCCTCGCTCAGCGTCTCAATGGAAACTTCCATATGAAACGCATTGGCATGCAGCAACCGCGCCTCATCCAGCATCACGCCCATATGGCCTTTCCAGAAAACAAAATCGCCGCGCTGAAGCGAGGCCTGCTCAATCGTCTGCGCCAAAGCGCGCTCCTGCATGTCGGTGTCGCGCGGAACCGTCACGCCGCCTGCTTCCAGCGCAGTCTGGATAAGGCCGGAACAATCCATTCCCGCCGCCGTTTTGCCGCCCCACACATAAGGCGCGCCAACAAATCGTTCGGCAACGGCAACCCAATCCTTCGCATATACATTCAGCGGCGTGAGATGGCCCACGAATACAAAGGCGTCCGCGCCAATGCGCGCATATTTGCCCTCGCGCGCTTCTATCTTCACCTTCGCATTCATCGGCAGGAAATCGCGCACCGGCCGCTTGAGATCGGCTGCCGGAAACATCGGCGTCATCAGCGCCGTCACACGATGATCGGCAACCAAGGCATTTTCCGCCAGCGCATCGGCGCGCACATAGCCGACATATTGATCCTGCGTGGATTGCCCCCATGCCCAGCCATCGGCAATATCGTAAGCGCTGAAGCCTTCGCCGAAGAGAAGCTCGGTTTCGAGGCTCGCATCCTCGGATGGCTGCGCGCGCAATGCCGCGCGACCGTGAATCACGTGATGCACTTTCCCCTCCGTATAACGCGGCGCATCCACACGCCCGCTCAAATGCGCGGCGGCCAGATCGGCGCGTGCAGGCGTGGTGCGGCGGTCGAATTTGCTCATGCGTAACGCGCTGACAGCAATGCATAGATCGCGCGCGCGGTGTTTGCCTCTGCGCCCTTGCGGCGGCCGGGACGCGGACGATCCACCCAGGCGGGAATATCGAAATGCGCCCAGCTTTTTGCGCGGCTGACAAAGCGATTTAAAAATAGCGCGGCGGTGATCGCGCCCGCCAGATTGTAATCGGGATTGTTGTTCAGATCGGCAATCGTGCTTGCAATGGTGGGCTCATATCCGCGCCAGAGCGGCAGGCGCCACAACGGATCGTGAGTGCCCGTTCCATGGCGCATCAAATCAACAGCGAGTATTTCGTCATCGGTGAAGAAGGGCGGCAATTCCATTCCCGTAGCCGACCGCGCAGCACCCGTGAGCGTTGCAATATCGATCAGCAATTCGGGCGCTTCGCTATCGGCTTCGGTGAGCGCATCGGCCAGCACGAGCCGTCCTTCCGCATCGGTGTTGCCGATTTCGATTGTGAGGCCCTTGCGGCTGGTGAGCACATCGCCCGGACGATAAGCCGAACCGGAAACGGAATTCTCCACCGCCGGAATGAGCACACGCAAGCGCACATTCAACTTCGCATCCATCACCATATGCGCAATGGCAAGCACGACGGCGGCACCGCCCATATCCTTTTTCATCGTCAACATGCCGGAGGACGGCTTCAGATCGAGCCCGCCGGAATCGAAACACACGCCTTTGCCCACCAACGTCACCTTCGGGGCACTCGGTTTGCCCCAGGTGAAATCGATCAACCGCGGCGCGCGCGCCGAAGCGCGGCCCACCGCATGAATCAGCGGATAATTCTGTTTCAGCAGCGCATCGCCAACGACAAGAGAAATTTTTGCGCCGTGCTGCTTCGCCAATGCGCGGACCGCATTCGCCAATTCCTCTGGCCCCATATCGTTCGACGGCGTGTTGATCAGGTCGCGCGCCAGAAATACGCCCTCGGCGATGCGCGTCACTTCTGCGCCATCGACACCGTCGGATATCGCAAGTTTGGGATGCTCTTTCCTGTTCTTGCGATAACGCGTGAATCCATAGGTGCCGAGAACCCACGCCAGCGCCGCTCGCGCGCCACCGACATCGTCCGGCACCTCGCCAAGCGCATAGGTGCCTTGCGGCAAACGTTCGGAGAATGTCGCCAGCGCCAGCGGATCGCCGCCATTGCCCAATCCCAGAACTGCGCAGGCGATACGGCCGTCGGTTTTCGGCACCAGCAACAGCTCGCCTTCCTTCGCTGCGAAGCCTGCATTGCGCAGCCACTCGGCCTCGCGTTTGCCGCGCTTCGAAAGCCAGCGTTTCAGATCGCCCGCTTTGACGGCATGAAGAGGAATGGCGCCCTTTGCGCTCTTCGCAAGGCTGGAATGCATGGGCGGCCCTTTGATGTCTTCGCGCACCGACTCTAGAAATGCGCTGCCGCCACTGCAACTGGAGAAGGCCAAATGAGCTACACGCTGGTCCTGGGCACGAAAGACTGGTCGAGCTGGAGCCTGCGCCCCTATATGGCGATGCGGGCCACGGGCGCGCCGTTCGAGGAGATCGTGCTCAGGCTGCGCCAGCCGGACTCCAGAGAGCAGATCCTGCGTCATTCGCCCGCCGGAAAAGTGCCTGTCCTGAAGATCACGGAGGGCGGGCGCACGCATGTCGTGTGGGACAGCCTTGCCGTCTGCGAGACGCTGGCCGAACGCACCCCGAGGCGAAGCTCTGGCCCGACGATCCCTATGTGCGGGCCGAGGCGCGTTCCTATGCGGCGGAGATGCATTCGGGATTTCCAAATCTGCGCGAGCAGCTTTCGATGGATTTCGTGCGCCGCGTTGCGACGCCCGAATTGACCGACGACACAAATGCGCAAATCGCCCGCATCATCGATGCCTGGATGCGTGCATTGACGGCGCATGATGGCGGCTTTCTTTTCGGCCGGTTTTCTGTTGCCGATTGCATGTATGCGCCGGTGGTTTCGCGGTTCGTGACCTATGGAATCGAGACACCGAAACCGGTGAGCGATTACATCGCCCGCATGATGGCCCTTCCGGCGATGCGCGATTGGGGCAAGGCGGCGCAAGAGGAAGTGGACGCCGGTATCGCCTAGGTGCGATCGATGTGCGGCGGCCTTCGGATTTCCTGATAGAAGCGCGCAGCACCGGGATGTAGCGGCGCCGGCATTTTGTCTGTCGCGCTCTCCAGGCGGATCGCGGTCGCGCTGGGATGGCTTTGATAAAGCAGCGCCCGATTGAGGGGATGGAACAGCGCTTTCGTCACGCCATAGACCACATCGCCGGATGCGTTTTCATTCACCACCCAGAGTGCGCGCACGCTGACCGTTTGGGTCGCTGTCGCGCCGGAATAAGTGCCGGCCGCAATCACATCCGCCGAAAAGCTTGAATTGGCGGCCAGCAAGCGTTCGCGGGCCTTGCCGTCGATGGGCAGCAACACCGCGCGGCCGCGCGCAATCAGATCGGCGATCAATCCAACCGGCGCGCCGCCGACAAAAAAGAATGCATCGAGCTTGCCTCTGTCGAGCGCATCGGCTGCGGCATCGGACGGCAGATGGCTCGCCCTGATGCGCCACTCCGAAAGCCCGTAAGCAGCCAGCACCGCGCGCGCGGTGACGATGGTGCCGGAATTCACGTCGCCGATGGAAACGCGCTTGCCCCTCAGAGCGGCAATGGAATCGACATGCGCGCGTTTCGCCACGATCACATGCACATCTTCAGGAAACAGCGCGGCGATGATGCGCAAATGCTTCAGCGCGCCGGTCTTGCGGAAGGCGCCTTTGCCTGCCACCGCATCGGCCACCACGTCGGATTGGGCGAGCCCCGAATCCACATAGCCGGCATTGACCGCCATCACATTGGAGATCGCCCCGGCGCTGGTGCGGGCCGAGGCGATCAGCCCGATTGGGCCGCAGACGCCCGGCGTGTCGCAGCGATCCACGCCCGGCGGATGGCTGATGATCCCGGCAATTGCCTCGCCGATGGGGAAATAGGTGCCGCCAGTGGGGCCGGTGGCGATGACGAAGGAGATGCGCTGCGCCCAGCTTTGGTCCGCGCCCAAACCGAGCGCCATGGCGAGAATAAGCGCCAAAACGCCGCCCAACCCAAATGCACTTGCGACACGCCGCGTCATAGCCCGACTTGAACAGTCTATTGCGTCAAGAATGGGACGCATCAAACATGCCAGTTTCAGGGCTTCTTATATGGATATTTAAGGCTTTATTGACTGCTCTAGAGCATGCTCCAGATGGGATCATTACCTCCAAAGGGGCACGCCCATGAGCCGCCTTTTCATCCGCACCGCCGCCGTCACGTTTTGCGTGCTTCTGGCAGGCTGCGCCTCGACCGAAACACCCAATGCCGCACCCGCGGCCCCGGTTGCTGATGCCACGGCGCAAAATGCCGACGCCTCGTCTGCCTCCACCCTGGCGGTCAATCTCGATACGCAGATCCGGCAGGCGCAAGTCATGCGCTCGCAGGGCGATTATGACGGCGCTTCGCATGCGCTCAGCCAGTTGATGCTGGTGGCGCCGGACGATCCGCGCGTCGTGGGTGAATATGGCAAGGTGCTGGCACAGCGCGGCCGTTCTGCAGATGCCATCGCCTTCCTGCAGCGCGCCACGCAATTGCAGCCCAATGATTGGACGCTCTATTCCGCACTCGGCGTGGCCTATGACCAGGCGGATGACCGCGCCCATGCGCGCGCTGCCTACGATCATGCGCTGGCGCTGAAGCCGGGCGAGCCGGTGGTGCTGAACAATTATGCCGTGTCGCGCATGCTGGCCGGCGATTATGACGGCGCCCAGAAATTGCTGGCGCAGGCTGCTCCCGGTGCGTCGAGCAATCCCAAGATCGCGGCGAACATGCAGGCTGTCGCCGATATGAGATCGTCGAATGTTTCCAGCGCGCCTGCGACTGCGGTGGCTTCGAAACCGGCGCCCGCGCATTTCGCAGCGGCAACGCCCAAGCCCTATGTGGTGAAGCCTTTGCCTCCCGGTACGGTGATGCAGCGCGTGCCGGTCGATCCGCAGGCGGGGCCTGTGGCCAGCGCCACGCATGCGCCGCGCAAGCTGGCGACTGCAACTGCGGCGCCCGCTCCGGCCAAGAAAGCGGCCGATGCGAAAGCGACGGCGGCAACCCAGCCTTCGCTGCGCACGGCGGCGGACTGAGCGTTTCAAAAAAATAGGGTCCCCCCTCCCCTTTTTGTTGGATAGGCTCTGGCAAAAAGCGAGGAAACGCGCGGTTTTCGGCGTGGATAGTGACAGACTTATCCATGCATTTTTCTGCACTTTATCGTCCATATTTGCGCTTTATCCCCTATATTTGCACCGTTTTGCCGCTGCATTTTTCCATCGCACGCCATGTTTCGTCCGCCAAATCTTTTTCAAACGATCGTCCGAAGAAATGTGGTTCGGTGTTCGGCGATTTCAATTGCCGCGCGCGCGAATCGAGCAGCGTGACGCTGCTTTCGCGCAACAGTGCATCCGCTGTTATTGTGCCGCGGGACCATGTTCGAGGCTTCGATGAAACCATCGCAAAAGATTGACCGGCTGATCGCAGCGACCACCGGCTGGCGCGGCAAAACATTGGCCGGAATCCGCAAGAGCATCCTCGCGGCCGACCCGCAGATCATCGAGGAATGGAAATGGATGGGAAGCCCGGTGTGGTCGCGCGACGGAATTATCGCGGTCGCCAACGCCCACAAGGAGAAGGTGAAGCTCACCTTTGCCAACGGCGCGAAACTCGCGGATCCCGACAAGGTCTTCAACGCGGGCCTCGACGGCAACAAATGGCGCGCGATCGATTTTTTCGAGGGCGACAAGGTCAATGAGCCTGCGCTGAAAAAACTTGTCCGTGCGGCCGTCGAGTACAATCAGACGAGGAAGAAGAAGGTGCCTGCAGCGGCGAAGCAACGCAAAACTAAAAAGACGGCGCTTTAGCGTGCCTATTCCCTCTCCCCCATCGGGGGAGAGGGCTAGGGAGAGGGGGATCTCTCCGTCTGCACCATCGCCGGAAGTTTTCGCGCTGCGTTTCTTGCTGGTGAAATCGCGCTTGCTTTTGTGACCCCCTCACCCCGACCCTCTCCCCCACTGCGTGGGGGCGAGGGAGTGATGCGAGTCAACTCAACCCCAAAACGGCTCAGTGATAGAACGTGTGCATCACGCGCATGACCGCCGGGCCCAGGATCACGACGAAGAGGCAGGGCAGGAAGAATACGATCATCGGCACGGTGAGCTTTGCGGGAAGCGATGCGGCCTTGCGCTCGGCTTCCTGCATGCGCAGTTCGCGATTTTCCAGTGCGGCGACACGCAGCGCCTGACCCATCGGCGTGCCGTATTTTTCCGCCTGATTGAGCGCGGCAGCGATGGCCTTCACGCCGGAATGACCGCAGCGCTTGGCGAGATTCTCGAACGCCTGGCGGCGCTCCGGCAGATAGGAGAGTTCCGCCGTCGTCAGCGCGAATTCTTCGGCCAGTTCCACCGATTGCGGCCCGATCTCGGACGCCACGCGGGTGAACGCGGGCTCGATCGACATGCCCGATTCCACGCAGATCAGCAGAAGATCGAGCGCATCGGGAAAGGCGCGCATGATCGATTCCTGGCGGTGCTGGATCCGGTTGGAGACGAACACGTCCGGCAGATAGAACCCGGCCAGCGCGCCCGCGAAGGCCGCACCGATCTTCATCAGCGGCGTCCAGTGAAAATGCGTGACGACGAAAAGATAGAACAGCGCAGCGCCGAACACGATGAACGGCATCACGAAACGGAAGAACATGAAGGTGATGAGCGGCGCCTGCCCGCGAAAGCCCGCGGTGATGAGCTTGTCGCGCGTGTTGGACGATTCCAGAATGTTGGACAGCTTCAGCCGGTCCACCGTCTGCTTCATGAAGCTGACGGGTTCGGCACCGCGAAGGGCGTTGCGCTTGTTCAGTGTCGCGTGATGGCGCTGGCGCAGTTCCTCGCGCCGCTCCGAAACCGCTTTCATGCGCGTGCCCAGCGTGTTGCGCTCCAGGAGCGGCAGGCCCAGCGTCACGATGGTTGCGAACGCAAAGATGGCAGCCAGCGACGTGATCACGAACGTCGGATCGAACAGAAGATTGAGATAGCCCAGATCGAACATCGTGCCGCCTTCAGTGCTTGAAACTGATCATTTTTTTCATGACCATGATGCCCATGGCCATCCAGATGAGGCAGCCGAGCAACATCAGATTGCCCATGCGCTCGGTGAAGAGCGCCTTGATGTAATCCGGCGAAGACATATAGACGATGCCCATCACGCCCGGCGGCAGCGAGCCGATGATCGCAGCCGACGCTTTTGCTTCCGATGACATCGCGCGGATCTTGCCCTGCAGGCGCTTGCGGTCGCGCAGCACGCCCGCCAGATTGCCCAGCGCTTCGGAAAGATTGCCGCCCGATTTCTGCTGGATGGTCATCACGATGGCGAAGAAACTGACTTCCGCCGTCGGCATGGCGTCGAACATGCGCTTGAGGCCCTGCTCCAGCGAAACGCCGACCTTCAGGCCCTCGACCAGCTTGGAGAACTCGCCGCCCACCGGCTCGGGACTTTCCTTGGCCACGATCTTCAGCGCCTCGGTGGTGGGAAGACCGGATTTCACACTGCGCACGATGACGTCGATGGCATTGGCGAATTCGTTGGTGAAAGCCTTCTCGCGACGGTTCTTGAGAAAACCCAGAATCCAGCGCGGCAAACCCAGGCCCACGGCGAAAGCCACCAGCACAACGGCGATGATGTTTTGCTGCGCCAGCAGCATGCCGCCCGCCACGATCAGCGCCGCGGTGGCGCAAAGCAGCCAATAGCTGCGCGGCGTAATCGTCAGGCCCGCCTGCTCGATGCGTTTGCGCAAAGTGGGGCGCTGCTTTTTTTCCTTCTGCTGCTTTTCCAGATCCTTGAGGAGCGCCTGCACGTTTTTGCGGCGCTGCTGGTTGGAATCGACCGTGCCGCGCAGCGCAACGCTGGCGGCCGATTGTTTCGACACGGCGGCCATGCGCTTTTGCGTGCGCGCGCTCGTGCCGCCCACAAACGCATAGGCCACGCCGGCGGCAGCGAGCATGAAGAACAAAGCGGTGACGACGAAGAGTGTGTTGCTCATAGCGAACCCCTCATCCCTGAAGGGCGTCCAGCGCCTCGGCCAATTCGCGCTCCATGCCGAAATAGCGCGCACGCTCCCAGAATACCGGCCTGACGATTCCGGTGCCGTTGTGGTTGCCCTTGAGGTGGCCGGTTTCGTCTTCGCCGGTGATTTCGTAGTTCAGCAGATCCTGCGTGATCACCACCTCGCCTTCGGTGCCGACCACTTCGGTGATCTTGGTGATGCGGCGCGAGCCGTCGCGCATGCGCTCGGCCTGGATGATCACATCGATGGACGCCACGATCATTTCGCGGATGGTCTTCATCGGCAAAGCGTAGCCGCCCATGGTGATCATGGATTCAAGGCGCGACATGGCTTCGCGCGGGGAGTTCGCATGCAGCGTGCCCATCGAGCCGTCATGGCCGGTGTTCATGGCCTGCAGAAGATCGAACGCTTCGGGTCCGCGCACTTCGCCCACGATGATGCGTTCTGGACGCATACGCAGGCAGTTTTTGACCAGATCGCGCATGGTGATCATGCCCTGGCCTTCGAGGTTGGCAGGACGGGTTTCCAGACGCACGACATGGGGCTGCTGCAATTGCAGTTCGGCGGCGTCTTCGCAGGTGATGACGCGCTCGTCGGTATCGATATAGGCGGTCATGCAGTTGAGCAGCGTCGTCTTGCCCGAACCTGTGCCGCCGGAGATCAGAACGTTACAGCGCGAGCGGCCGATCACGCCCAGCACGCGCGCGCCCGCGGGCGAGATCGAGCCGAAGCGCACCAGATCGTCGAGCGTGAGTTTATCCTTGCGGAATTTGCGGATGGTGAGCGTGGGGCCGTCCAGCGCCAGCGGCGGGGCGATCACGTTGACGCGCGAACCATCCAGCAGGCGCGCGTCGCAGATGGGCGAACTCTCGTCCACGCGGCGGCCGACCTGGCTGACGATGCGCTGGCAGATGTTCATCAGCTGCGCATTGTCGCGGAAGCGGATGGGGGTGAGCTGCACCTTGCCGCCCACTTCAATGAAGACGCGGTTGGCGCCATTGACCATGATGTCGGCGATGTCGTCGCGCGCCAGCAGCGGCTCGAGCGGGCCGTAGCCGAGAACGTCGTTGCAGATGTCCTGCAGCAGATGTTCCTGCTCGGCGATGGACATCACCACCGCCTTGATCGAGATGATCTCGTTGACGATGTCGCGGATTTCCTCGCGCGCCGATTCTGGATCGAGCTGTGCGAGCTGCGCCAGATCGATGGTGTCGATCAGCGCATTAAAAATGGTGGTCTTGATCTGGTAGTAATCGTCGGAGCGCGTGTCGGCCAGTTGCGCCACGGGCTTGGACGGCATCGGCACCGTCTGCACTTTCGTGGTGGGCGGTGGCGGTGGTGCTGCGGCCTGCGGGCGCGGCGGCGGCGCGACGCTTTCCGCGGCAGGCGCGCGCGGGGGCGCGGGCTCTATGCGCGGCTCACGCGGCTGTTCTGCAGTCCCCGACCGTTTTCCGAACATGGCTTACGCCTGCTTCCGACCTTTGAGGAAAGAGAAGATGGGCAATGTGCCCTTCTGCGAATCGTTCTGTGCGGCGCGGCCGGTGACGAGTTCCGCCAACCGGCGAATGCCTTCGGCGACCTGCGATTTCGGCTGAACTTCCGGCAGCATCTGGCCATTGTTCGCAGCAGCGCCGAACAGGCCCGGCTCGAACGGAATGAGCAGCGACGGCGCAATGCCGACGGTCTCGGCAAAATCCTTCGCCGGAATTTCCGGGCGCTTTGGCGTGCCGATCTGATTGAGCACCAGCTTCGGCGCAATATCGTTGGGCCGCCCCGTTTTCAGAAGATCGGCCAGCGCCTTGGCATTGCGCAAGGATGCCAGATCCGGCGTCGCCACGATCACGATTTCGTCGGAGGCGAGCAGCGTCTGCTTCACCCACGGCGTCCACACATGAGGCACATCCACGATCACGCAAGGGCTCATCTGGCGCACCGCATCGAGCACGGCCTCATAGGCGCCGGGCTCCGCGTCATAGACGCGTTCCAGCAAGGCGGGCGCTGTGAACAGCGAAAGATGTTCGCCATGCTTGAGCAGAAGCCGGTCGAGCAGCACGTCGTCGAGCCGCTCCGGCGCAGACAGCGCATCGGCCACGCCCTGACCCGATTCCTCGTTGAAATCGAGACCGGCGGTGCCGAAGGGAAGATCGAGATCGACGATTGTCGTGTTGATGCGGAGCCATTCGGCAATCGACCAGCCGACATTGTGAGCGATGGTGGAAGAACCCACGCCGCCGCGCGCGCCCACGAAACTCACGACGCGCCCGATGGGGGCGGCTTCCGGATTGAGATAGAGCCCGGAAATCACTTCGATCATGTGCAGCGGGGAGAGCGGCGCCACCAGATATTCGCTGACGCCGCGGCGTATAAGCTCGCGGTAAAGCTCCACATCGTTGACGCGGCCGATCACCACGACCTTGGTGGAAGGATCGCAGACATCGGCGAGGCGATCGATTTCCTCGACCGCGGCCTTGCCCTGCAGACGCGTTTCCACGATCAGAAGATTGGGCGTGACATTGCCGGTGTGATGTTCCACCGCGGCCTCGATGCCGCCGAGCTGAATGTCCACATGGGCCTTCGAAAGCCGGCGGTCGGCGGCGGCGCGCTGCAGGGCCGCACCCGTATCGGGAAACTCGCAGAACGCCTGGATCGAAATGCGCGGCACGGGGCGCTCATGCGCGCCGGCGCCGAATGCTTCGCTCGTTGGTGGTTGCAGCTTTGACATATTTTCCGCCTATTTATTACTTCCGACGTCCGAACCCGCGCCCGATTGTTCGTTGATCTTGTCCAGCTTGTTCTTGTCGGCCTGCGTGATGTGGCCGGTTTCATACTTGCCCATGACGTCGTTGCGGCGCACGGCATCGGATGAACCCATCGCGCTTGGCGTTTGCAGATCGCGCGGATCGGCAACCATCGCGGCGATATTGTGCTGCACGGAGCAACCGTAATTCCGGGTTGTCAGATTGGAAGCCGTATCGGCCACATTGTCCGACCAGTCGCCGCAATCGTCGGCATGCGCGACATAGCCGACAAAGCCGATCTCAACACGGCCATCGTTCGGGCCCGCATCGCGGGTGCCGACCAGAATGCGCGACGGCAGCACGCCCATATCGGAAAGGCGGGCGCCGAAGTAGCGAATGGTGCGCTCTGCGCCGGGTTCATTGGGCACTGAGACGCTGATCGCGCCATTGCCGTGCGCCTGATAATTCTCAACGAAATCCATGAAGCGCGCTTCGTCATCCGGCATCAGACCGGGAGACCGCGCCGAGAAAGACAGTTTCAGCGATTGATAGGCCGGTTCCACGGTGATCGGATGATTGACCTCGGGATCGACCGAAACGCCGGGCGGATTGGAGAACGGCCCCGTGCAGCTGCCTGCCAGCATCATAGCGGCGACAGAAGCAGCGCGGATCAGATAGTTCCTGTTCATGGCTGTTCTCTCCTATTCGACGATGAAGCCGGTCTTGCCCAAGCCGGCCGATTTCAGGCCGGATTGCGTAGACGCGCTGTTGAAGGAATTCAGCCGGCCCGTAAGAATGGTTTCGGGATCGGTCGCGGGCTCGAACCCGTCGCTCGGCGTTGCGAGCTGCTTTTCGTTCACCGGATTCACAAGATAAGGCGTCACCACCACGACGAGTTCGGTTTCCTCGTTCTGGAAATCGCGGCTGCGGAAGAGCGCGCCCAGCACCGGCATATCCTTGAGGCCGGGGAAGGAATCGAGCGTCTGTTTGTTGGTGTGCTGCAACAATCCGGCGATGGCAAAGCTTCCGCCCGATGGCAGCTCCACCGTGGTTTCCGCGCGGCGCACGCGCAGTGCCGGAATCGTCAGGCCGCCCACCGTCACGACATTGCCTTTGGAGTCGGTCGTTGAACCGCCCTGCAGCGTGAATGCACCGGTATTGGTGAGTTCGCTGACTTCGGTGGAAATCTGCATCGAGATGCGGCCGCGGCTCAGCACGACGGGCGTGAACGACAGACCCACGCCGAACTGCTTGAAGATGATCGCGATGTTGCCCTGACTGTCGCGTCCGCCGGGCACAGGAAATTCACCGCCGGCGAGGAATTTCGCCGTTTCGCCGGAAACTGCCGTCAGATTGGGTTCGGCCAGCGTATGCACCAGCCCGACCTGTTCCAGCGCTTTCAGAATGCCTTGCACATTGTTCGGTCCGCTGCCAGGCGTCGTGCCGACATTGCCGATCTGCACGCCCGACGCGTCGGAAAGCGCACGGCCGAGTAATCCGAAGGGATTGGCGGTCGCTGCAATGATGGGCACGCCCGCCGCGTTCGCCGCCGCCTCGAGATTGATGCCGAACTGCTTGGCGATCTCGCGCTGAACCTCGACGATGCGGACCTTCAGCATTACCTGCTCGCCCGCGTCGATCTTCAGCATGTTGACGACTTTGTCCGCGCCGCCCGCGAAACGCGCGGCCAGATCCTGCGCGCGCGTGGAATCCATGGCGCTGCCGATGGTGCCGGTAAGCACCACATTGTCGTTCATCGCCGAAACCTTGACCGTGGAATCGGGGAAATTGGCGCGCAGCATTCCGCCCAGATCGGTGACGTCGCGCTCCACGCGAATGTCGATCGACAGGATCTGATGGCCTTTGGCGTCGAAGAAGAAGGCGTTGGTCTGGCCCGTCTTGTTGGCAATCAGGAAGATGCGCCGCGGCGAACGCACGACGGCATCCACCACACCGGGATTGGAGACGAGCACGTCGCGCGCATCGGTATCGAGCTGCACGATGGCCGCCTTGTCGAGCGCCATGGTGAGGCGCTGATGCGCAGTACCGTCGCTATGCGTGGAAACGCTGATCACGCGCGCATTGGATTCGTCCGGCAATCGAGCCGGACCGGCCGATGCAGCGGTTGCAGCCATTACCAATATGGCGGCTGCGATGATGCCCCTCAGCATGATTTAATCTCCTGCCTGGTTGGCGTGCGCGACGTTGTAGCGGATGACGGCGACGCCGCCGTTTCCATCGTTGCTGTCGTCGGACGGCGCGGCATTCGGTTTCTGTGTATTGGTCACTGCGACTTTCGCGACTTCGCTGGCGGCCGTATCGCCGAGCGCACGCAGGGACAGCGACAGGGTTCCCGTCGCGGCCGCGCGCTCCACCATCTCGGTTTGATGCGGCGTCAATTCGAGCGTTGCGGTTTTGCCCAGCACGACTTTCTGATCTTTGGTGTCCTGCCCCGCGGTCTGATCGACGGCGAGAACGCGGATGTCGCGCAGCAGCGTGCGCGTCGCCGAGCGGCGCGGATTTTCGGAAATCTGCGTCGTCATCAGAATATCCACGCGGTCATTGGGCAGGATGAAACCGCCTGCGCCCGACTCGGTAGAGATCGCGATGGAAATCGCGCGCATGCCCGGCGTCAGCCGAGCGGCCATGAAGCCTGCAGCGCCCGCATGCACGAACTTCGCTTCGGTGAGCGGTTCGCCCGCCACCATCGAGGTGCGCGCAACCGTTCCCGTCACCGCCGCATTGAGATCGGGCGATGCATCATGGGTGATGAGCGTGGAGTCGAGTGAGGCTTTCGGCCATGTCTGCCAGCGCACCGAGGCAGGCGACAAAGGTTCGCCTGCCGTGATGTTGGATGCTGCGACGAGCACTTCGGTGGTGGCTATGGCGGGCTGCGGTGCAGCCACACTTTTTTCGGTGCCGCCTCCAAGAAGCCCACGCATAAGAAGTGCGGCAAGACCGGCGGCAAAGGCTGCCGCAACCAATACGATGACGCGCGACCTGTTCATGGCATTCGGCTCCTTTGACCGGACTCCATCACAAAACCATTTAGAAAAGGCTTAATGACACGCCGCGCGCTGTAATCAGGCGCCTGCAGCAATGTGAAATATTTCCGTATGCGGAAGGATGACGAACGCACCCAGTGCCAGCGCCACGCCATAGGGAATGCCGCCCTTCTCGTCATGCAACCGCAAAATCCAGCCCTGAACCGCCAAAAAATTCGGCAGCGGCAGGCGGCGCAACGCCAGAAGGCCCAGCGTCAATGCGCCGCCGAAGAGCGAGGCGATGAGCGCGTAGTCCAGAAAATCGTGGAACCCCAGCGTCAACGCCGTGCAGGCAAAAAGTTTTGCATCGCCGCCGCCCACAAGTCCGAACGCAAACAATGTGAAGCCCAGCGCCAGTCCGCCAACTCCGGCAAGCAAATGCCCGCCCAGCACACCGGGCGTCATGCCTGTCACGACGGCAAAGACAATGAATGCGGCCAGCAACGCGATCTGGATGAAGTTGGGAATTGTGTAGCTGGCGATATCCCAGCCTGCTGCCGCCAGCAGCAAACCCGGAAACACAATCAGTACCAGGAATTCCGCAATCATCCGCGCGATGCTTCTTGAATGCGAACGGCCGCCTCATGATAAGGCGGCCGTCGCTGTTTCGTCGTATTGAACGCGGCCTATTAAACCGCGCCGGCAATCGTGTTGAACGTCGTGGTCAGGTTCGTACCGATGAGCTGAACCGCGGCGATGATCACGACGGCAATGCCGGCGGCAATCAGGCCATATTCAATTGCTGTCGCGCCAGATTCGTTGGCGAGAAAACGGGATACAAGATTCTTCATAAAAGCCTCCGCTTGTTTTGACACCCTAGGATGTCCAGCAAGCGCCGTTTTCAATCGGCCCCTCGTCTGGACGTATGCGCGACATTACGCGGCGCTTATTAATGCGAACTTAAATGGGCAATTCGCATCAAATGTGGAAATGATCCGTAACGGCACAAAAAAGCCCAGTTAGGAAAAGGCTTTACGCTTGAATTCGCCGTTTTTTAACCAGGATCGCGATTGCACGCATTTTTCTCCAAGTAAAAATACGTATCAGCGCACATGTAAGTATTTGTACCTATCGGCGCGGAATTTTGCGGTGCCGCTCCTTATAAATGTTTCTGCGCAATTCAAGTCTCACGGACGATTTAAACCTTCCTTTACGCGCGCGGCTTTAATTTCGCAGCGAATTCTCCCGTGAGGTCCGGCCATGCGCCGTTTCGTTCGTCTCGCCTTCATCGCAGCGGCTTCGCTTGCTGCCGTTCCCGCTTTCGCAGGAACCCTGACCATTCCTCTGGACGAAGTGCGCATGGTGACGTTTCTCAAGCCCGCCGCTACCGTCTATGTCGGCAATCCGATGATCGCAGATATTACGGTGATCGATTCCAAGCATGTCTTCGTGCTGGGCAAGGCGTTCGGCGTTACCAATATCATCGCGCTGGATCAGGATGGAAAACAGATCGTCAGCAATCCGCTGACCGTCATGGGCCGCGGCGCGGACATCGTCACGCTCAATCGCGGTTCGTCGCAGGTGACATATACTTGTGCGGGCGCGCGCTGTGAAGCGGCACCGCTGCCGGGCGATGCAAAAGAAACGTATGATGCCACGATGGGCCAGATCGGCTTGCATCAGGAGATGGGCGTGAAAGCCGCCAGCGCTGAAGGCGTCGGACACTGATCTGATTATTTTGAATCAGACTCCGCTCCAAATATATTGCGGATTGAGTTCAACGCGCCGCGCGAAACGTCCTATGCAGGATCGTCGCGCAGACGCATCAGGCCTTCCTGCGCCACCGACGCCACGAGCTTTCCGTTTTCGTCATAGATCAGGCCGCGATTGAAACCGCGCGCGCCCGAGGCGCTGGGACTATCTTGCACGTACAGCAGCCATTGATCGGCGCGGAACGGGCGATGGAACCACATCGCGTGATCGATGCTCGCCATCTGGATGCGATCCTCGAACCAGCCGATGCCGTGCGGCATGAGTGCGGTGTCGAGCAGCGTCATGTCGGAGGCATAAGCGAGCACGCATTGCTGAAGTGCGACATCGGCTGGCAATGCGCCCGTCGCGCGCACCCACACGGCCTGATGCGGCGGCTGTTTCTTGGGGCAGAAAATATCGGTGCGGTCGATGGGGCGAAGTTCGATGGGACGCTTGCGCAGAAAATGCTCGCGATACTTCTCCGGAATCTTGTCCGCCATGTCGCGGCGGAAATCGTCTTCGCTGGGCAGCGTTTCGGGACGCGGCACATCGGGCGCGTCGATCTGATGTTCGAGGCCCGGCTCCGCCACCTGAAACGACACCGACATATGAAAGATCGGTCTGCTATGCTGGATCGCCACAACGCGGCGCGAGGAAAAACTTTTGCCGTCGCGGCTGCGGTCCACTTCATAGAGAATAGGAACCTTGGGATCGCCCGGCAGCAGGAAATAGGCATGCAGCGAATGGCACACGCGCTCTTCCACCGTGCGCGTTGCCGCCACCAGCGCCTGACCCAGAACCTGCCCGCCAAACACGCGCTGCGAGCGATCCTGGGGACTGACGCCGCGGAAGATGTTCACTTCGATCGGCTCCAGGTCGAGAAGCGCGATCAGATCGTCGATGGGTTCGCTCATGGCCACCCAATAGTCGAGGCCGGCGGATTTTTGCAAGCACAGCCTCACTCGCGCCGAATTGTCCCGAAAAAGCTTTGCATTGGACGGCTTCCGTCCTAGATAGGGCGTTTCGGCCCTGAAGGAACAATGGGTTATGGCCAATCAGCTTCTCGAACGCGCGGCCCACACGCGTCCGGCAAACACCAAACGCGGCG
Source organism: Rhizomicrobium sp. (assembly GCA_035944195.1). Taxonomy (GTDB): domain Bacteria; phylum Pseudomonadota; class Alphaproteobacteria; order Micropepsales; family Micropepsaceae; genus Rhizomicrobium. The sequence continues at coordinate 176,827 of DASZBL010000013.1, forward strand.
CGCTGGAGCGTCTTTTCACCCTTATGTTCAAGGGGTTCGTCTATAACCAGATCTGGGAAGACCCCGATGTGGATATGGAAGCGCTGGCGCTGAAGCCTCATCACCGCATGGTCACCATCGCATCGGCAGGCTGCAACATCCTCAATTACCTCGCCGCCGATCCGCAGCGCATTATCGCGGTCGATCTGAATGCGAACCATGTCGCACTCACCAGACTGAAGCTTGCCGCGCTGCGCGATCTTCCCAATTACGATTCCTTCTTCCGCTTCTTCGGCGAGGCCAACGACAAGGCCAATAGCGCGGCATACGACAATTTTCTCAGCGACCGGCTCGATCCCGTCACGCGGCACTATTGGGAAAAGCACGTTCCGCTGCGCGGACGGCGCATCAACATGTTCGCGCGCAATCTTTACCGCTACAGCCTGCTCGGCCGTTTCATCGGGCTGTTGCATGTCGTGGCGCGATTGCACGGCAAGAAGCTGGACGTGATTTTGAAAGCGCGCACGCCGGCCGAACAGCGCGCGCTGTTCAACCGCACGATCGCGCCGCTGTTCGACTACAAATCGATCAAGTTGCTCTCGAAATCGCCGATTTCGCTATACGCATTGGGCATTCCGCCCGCCCAATATGAAGAGCTGGTGGCGGCGGGCGATCCTGCGATGATCCTGCGCCAGCGCGTCGAAAAGCTCGCCTGCGACTTTCCCTTCAACGACAATTATTTCGCCTGGCAGGCCTTCGGCCGCGGCTATGACGTGGAAAAACGCGAAGCGGTGCCCGCCTATCTGCAACGCGACGTCTACGATGTGATCCGTACACGGACGGATCGGGTGGAGGTGCATCACGCCTCCCTGATCGACTTTTTGAAAACGCAGGATGCGCGCTCGCTGCACCGCTTCGTGCTGCTCGATGCGCAGGACTGGATGACGCCCGACGTGATCTCCGCGCTGTGGGAACAGATCGACCGCACGGCAGTGGCCGAGGATGCGCGCGTGATCTTCCGCACGGCCGGCCCCGATTCGCCGCTGCCGCGCAAGCTGCGCCCCGAATTGCTGGAGCCCTGGCAATATCTGGAAGCCGAGAGCCAGGCAGGGCACACGCAGGATCGCTCCTCGATCTATGGCGGCTTCCACGTCTATATCCGTCGCCAGCCTTCCTGAGTGACATCCGTGAACAAGCCCAATCACGGCGCCCTGATGGACGACGTCTATCGCCATCAGCGCTACATCTATGATCTCACTCGGAAATATTACCTCTTCGGCCGCGACCGGCTGATCCGCGAACTGGACCTGAAGCCCGGCGAGCGGCTGATCGAGGTGGGCTGCGGCACCGCGCGCAACCTCATCGCCATCGCCCGGCGCTATCCGGGCGCTCGGCTTTACGGGCTCGATGCCTCGCAGGAAATGCTCAAGACCGCCGAGCAAGCCATTGCGCGCGCGGGATTATCCGGGCGGATCAAGCTCGTACATGCCTATGCCGAAGGCTTGTCGCCGGCGCTGTTCGGCGAAGCCGAGCCCTTCGACCGCGCGGTCTTCTCTTATAGCCTCTCGATGATTCCCGATTGGCGCCAAGCACTTAAGGCGGCGAATGCGGCACTTGGCGCAAATGGCCGCATCCATGTCGTCGATTTCGGCGACCTCTCAGGCCTGGGTCCACTGTTTGCAGGATTGTTGAGAGCGTGGCTTCGTCAATTCCATGTGGAGCCGCGTGTCGAGATTCTGCGCGGCCTCGAATCGCATGTTGCGGCAAATGATCATTCCGGCAATGACTTGCGGATCTTATTGGCGCGCTATGCGTTCGTCTTCAGTTGTACCAGAGATGGCGTTCTATGGATCGCCGATTGATGTTGCAGCTTGGTCACAGCGAGCGGGGAATTCCTTGGTAAAACTCTCCAAATTGCGCAGTGCGGTGGACTTTCCCGCTCCACATTGGCCAGAATACCGATTATAGAGGTTTCACATCCCAGACGCGTCGGTGGGGGGGTCCCTGCCCGTCGGTTTTGAACGAGGGTAAAGATGAAAATTCGAATGATCGCCCTGGCGGGCGTTGCAGCGCTGGCCCTTAGCGGTCCAGCAATGGCAAGTGACGCAATGGGCTGGTATCTCGGTCTGGGCGCCGGCTGGGATCGGCTTGGCAATGTCGGTGTGAAGTTCACGCCGATTGTCCCGGGACCTCCGTCTGAGTCCCTGACGGCAAACACGGATGATTCTGCAATCATCCTTGCCACGGTCGGTTATCGCTTCGCGGACCGGCTGCGCCTCGAAGACGAAATCGCCTATGACAGGCACGATCTCAAGCAGGCGGGTGTGGATGGCCACGCGGCGATCACGTCCTCGATCATCAATCTCGCCTATGACATCCCGATGGGCCCGATGTGGGATTTCACCATCGGTGCCGGTGCAGGCGTTGGCAAAGGTGATGGCGTCGCCAGGAACACCCTGACCACACCGGAACAGACCTTTGTCGATGGCCGCCATACGGGCTTCATCTGGCAGGCCCTGGCTGGCGTGAACTACTCGATCTCCGACAATCTCGACCTGACGCTGGATTATCGCTATCGCTCGCTGTCAATCCACAAGGATTACGGCACGAGCTTTATCGCCTATCACGCGCGGGTTGACCGGCTGAACGAACAGGCCGTGGTCCTCGGATTGCGCTGGTTTGTGGAAGCTGCACCTCCGCCGCCTCCCCCGCCGCCGCCTCCTCCGCCTCCGCCGCCGCCGCCTCCCCCGCCGCCGCCGCCTCCGCCGGTCAAGACGTTCATCGTCTTCTTCGACTTCAACAAGTCGAACCTGACCGCCGAAGCCCAGTCGGTTGTGACGGAAGCTGTGAAGACGGCCAAGGAAACCGGCATGGTCCGCGTGCTCGTCACCGGCCATACCGATACGGTCGGCTCGCACAGCTACAATCAGGGCCTCTCCGAGCGCCGCGCTGCTTCCGTGAAGGACGCAATGGTTGCTCAGGGTATCGACGGCAACGGCATCTCGACCGTTGGCAAGAGCTTCGACGACCCGCTGGTCCCCACCGGACCGGGCGTGCGCGAACCTCAGAACCGTCGCGCCGTCATCGAGCTTGGCGCCGGCAGCGGCAGCTAAGTTCGGACGTCAAAGTCCAAAGCCTGGAAAGGGCGGACCTCACGGTCCGCCCTTTTCTTTTGGTTTCTTCCCCCGTTTACGGCCGCCTTCGCTAAAGCTACGGCGGCCGAGTGAGCATCTTTTTGCCCGCCGAAGCCTTGGCGTAGGCGGGGAAGTGTCCGGCGAAGCTTCAGCTTCGGCGGACGAAGGGGGTGGCCGCTACCGAGCACGCCCCCTCCCCCGTAAACGGAGGAGGAAACGCAGGTGACAACCAAATCGTGCTTGGATTTACGGCCCTAGAAAACGCCGGACAGCCAGCCTGATTTCTTCGCGGGCGGGGTGGCGGAGGCGGTATTGGTCGGCGCGTCCGGCACGACATCGGGCAGGACGCCCGCAGGCGTTGCAGCCGGGGCCGCGGTTTGCGCCGCCGCAGCGGTTGCCACCGGTGCGGGCTGATTCGCGGCGGCCGGGGCGACAAGCGGGGTGGTTGCCGTCACGGGATTGTTCACCGGCGTCGCGACCGGCGCCGATGCCATCGTCGTGCGGGCCGGAATCGGCTCATCGGGCGCGAGCAGCGCCGTGCGCAGCGGATTGGGCTTGGGCACGATGAATCCCGGCTCGGCGCTGGCGCTCTGCACCGCACCGAGATCGCAGGTATCGACCGGGCTTTGCTCGCTCACCTTGGTGGCGGAAACGAACGCAGCCAGCGTCGGCTTGTCCGGCGACAGAGCGGCGGCAAACACCGTTTCGGCTTCTTTGCAGTAATTGGCGTTGTCATGAATGCTGCGGATCGAGGAATCGTTCGCCATCCGCGTCTTGAACGCATGATAAGCCGCCTCGCCATCGGCGGTGCCGTACACGCGCTTGAACATCTTTTCCATGACGCCATCGGAACTGCGCAGCTCGACGCCGAAGCCCGTCTGGAAGGCGTTGAAGCTGGTAATCTGATTGCAGGTGAGGGCGGCCACCATCAATTGCTGCTGGATGACCGAGGCCTGAATGGCTGTGACTTCGTCAGGCTTGGCACATTTTAAAGGTGCTGCCGCAGCCGCCCCTGCCACCATCGCTGCAAGCGCAATGCTGCTTGCCCCAAGCGCAATCCTCATAGGCACCACCCAATTGTCTCGCCGCGACGCGCACAATAGCATCGGAATGAAGCAACCGCGACTCTTTCGTCGGTCGCGATTAAGCCTTTTGCGAAGCAACAAATGACAAAAACAAACGAACCACACGGCCTTGAAGGCGAGAAAATCCATTGGGATTTCCGCGAGGCCATGTCTTATGGCGATTATCTTAGGTTAAAGGGATTGCTCGATTGCCAGCATCCGCTTTCCGGCCAGCATGACGAAACCTTGTTTATCATTATCCATCAGGCGACGGAGCTTTGGCTGAAACTTTGTTTGCATGAGATTGGAGGCGCCATTCGCCAGATCCGCGACGGCGAGCTTGGCCCCGCCTTCAAGATGATGTCGCGCGTGGCGCGCGTGCAGGTGGGCCTGATCCAGTCATGGGAAATTCTTTCGACCATGACACCGTTCGATTATGCGGGCTTCCGCGCCAGCCTGGGCAAATCCTCCGGCTTTCAATCCTATCAATATCGCATGCTGGAATTTCGGCTGGGCAACAAGAACAAACAGGCCGCGCGCGTCTTCGAATCCGATACAGAAATTTCGGCGCAAGTGAATGCGGCACTCGCCGAGCCCAGCATCTATGATGAATCGCTCGCCCTTCTGGCGCGGCGCGGCTTTCCCGTGCCGGAAGAAAAACTCAAACGCGATTTTTCGGAAAACTATGTTTCCGATCCGCGCGTCACCGAAGCCTGGCGGCAGGTCTATCGCGACGTGGAGACGCATTGGGATTTGTACGAGCTGGCGGAAAAACTCGTCGATCTGGAATACCGCTTCAATCTGTGGCGCTACACGCATATGAAAACGGTGGAGCGTATCATCGGCAACAAGCCCGGCACAGGCGGCAGTTCGGGCGTATCGTATCTGAAAAAGGCGCTGGATTTGCGCTTCTATCCCGAATTGTGGGATGTGCGGACGGAAATCTGATGGGCGCTTTATCGCATATCCGCGTACTGGATCTTTCGCGCGTGCTGGCGGGGCCGATGGCGACACAGATTCTCGGCGATCTCGGCGCAGACATCATCAAGATCGAAAAGCCCGGCGAAGGCGATGAGACGCGCCATTTCGGTCCGCCATTTCTGAACGCCGATGGCGCGCGCGGCGATGCCACCTATTTTCTCTCTGCCAATCGCAACAAGAAATCCGTGACGATAGATTTCGCAAAGCCCGAAGGTGCAGCGCTCGTGAAGCGGCTGGCGCGGCGCTGCCATGTGGTGGTGGAGAATTTCAAGACGGGGGCGCTGGCAAAATACGGCCTCGATTATGAAACCCTCTCAAGCGAAAACCCCGCTCTGATCTATTGCTCGCTCACCGGCTTCGGCCATGACGGGCCGTATAAGGATAAAGCCGGCTATGATTATCTCATTCAGGGCATGGGCGGCTTGATGAGCATCACCGGCCAGCCCGATGGCGCGCCCGGCGCGGAGCCGATGAAGGTCGGCGTCGCCGTGTCCGATCTTTTCGCAGGGCTCTACTCAACCATCGCGATACAGGCAGCGCTCATCCATCAGGCGCGCACGGGCGAAGGACAAGCCATAGACATGGCGCTGTTCGATTGTCAGGCCGCGGCGCTGGCCAATCAGGCGATGAATTATCTGGTGGGCGAAACCGTGCCGAAGCGGCTGGGCAACGCGCATCCCAACATCGTGCCTTATCAGGTGTTTGCCACCAGCGACGGTTTTCTGATTCTGGCTGTGGCCAATGACGGCCAGTTCCGGCGCTTCTGCAAGGCGGCTGGCGTCGAACCTCTCGCCGCCGATCCGCGCTTTGTCACCAATGCCGAACGCGTGGACAATCGGGGCGCGTTGGTCGCGGTGCTGAAACCGGTTTTCGCGGCGCGCAGCACTGCCGATTGGATCAACGCGCTGGAAGCGGCGAATGTTCCGTGCGGACCGATCAACAGCATCGATCAGGTGTTCGCCGACCCACAGGCAATCGCACGCGGATTAACCGTGCCGATGAATCATGCGGCCGCGGGTGCGATCGATCTTGTTGCGAGTCCCTTGCGCCTTTCCAAAACGCCGCCGGAATATCGCAGCGCACCTCCGCTGCTGGGTGAAAATACGGACGCGGTGCTGACCGAACTCGGCCTTTCACCCGCCGAGATCGCCCAATTGCGCAAAACCGGCGTGATTTAATTCGTCCGCATTTGATTTCGAGCAACGAATTCTCCGCCGCTTGCGTTCAGGATTCAACGCAGTGGAGGAATGCGCCATGCGCGCGCTGCTTTTGGGAGCCGTCCTGTTGCTGGCGGTCTCGCCGCAAGGCTGGGCCGGGGAGCTAAGTGTACACGGCCTTCCCTCGAACAAACCCCGAATCCTGCATATGCCCGCCCAATTGCCGATAGCCGAACATCGGGACCGCAGCGCAGATGGGTCCGCAAACCTCAAGCCCTTCGAACAGCCTGCCCCCCTGCCGCCCAACGTCACCTATTTCGGGCCCATCAGAACCGAAATCCATGACGGCCACGCCACCTCCTATATCGACGGCGCGCATGTGTTCGGCGGCAATATCTCGGGCAGCGTGGATGCCCGCAGCGCCCAGATCATCCTGCACTGGCCCGGCAATTAGGCCTCTTTCCTGGCGCGCCCGCATGCTTTAATGCTGCGCGCCCCGCACTTCGGCGGGTGAAGGAGTGATGTCATGTCGTACAAGGTCGCCGTGGTCGGCGCGACCGGCAATGTCGGGCGGGAGATGCTGAGCGTCCTCGCGGAGCGCCAGTTTCCCTATAGCGAAGTGGTGGCGCTGGCCTCCACGAGTTCGGTGGGCAAGGACATTTCCTTCGGCGACCGCATCCTGAAGGTGAAGGCGCTCGACCATTACGACTTCAAAGGTACGGATATCTGCCTGATGTCCGCGGGCAGCAAGGTTTCCAAGGAATGGTCGCCGAAGATCGCCGCACAGGGCGCGCTGGTCATCGACAATTCCTCGCAATGGCGCATGGACCGCGACGTGCCGCTGGTGGTGCCAGAGGTGAATGCCGCAGCACTCGATCACGGCATCAAGAAGGGCATCATCGCCAATCCCAATTGCTCGACCGCGCAGCTTGTCGTGGCGCTGAAGCCGTTGAACGACGAAGCGAAGATCAAGCGCGTGGTGGTGGCGACGTATCAATCGGTGTCCGGCGCCGGCAGGGACGCGATGGACGAATTGTTCCGCCAGACGCGCGCGGTGTTCGTCGCCGATCCCATCGAGAGCACGCTCTTCACCAAGCAGATCGCCTTCAACGTGATCCCGCATATCGATGTGTTCCTCGATTCCGGTTACACGAAAGAAGAATGGAAGATGATGGTCGAGGTGCAGAAAATCCTCGATCCCGATATTCAGGTGACGGCGACTTGCGTGCGCGTGCCGGTGTTCATCGGCCATTCCGAAGCGGTGAATGTGGAATTCGAGCGGCCCATCACGGCGGAGCGCGCGCGCCATATCCTGCGCGAATCGCCCGGCGTGCTCGTCATCGACAAGCGCGAGGACGGCGCCTACATCACGCCCATCGAGGCGGCGGGCGAAGACGCGACCTATGTCAGCCGCATCCGCAAGGACCCGACCGTGGAACACGGGCTTTCGATGTGGGTGGTGTCGGACAATCTGCGCAAGGGCGCGGCGCTGAACGCCGTGCAGATCGCGGAATGCCTCATCAACCGCAAGCTGCTGAAGGCGGCATAACGCCCCTTGCCGGTTAGTACCATTATTGGTACAGTAACCTATGATCTTGGTAAAGCGCCTGACGGTCAGGTTCTACCGCACTCCGTCCGGCGCAGAACCGGTTCGCGAATGGCTGTGGTCACTTGATGAGCGCAAAGAGATCGGCGATGTCCTGAGAGCCATCGAATTTGGCTGGCCCATCGGCATGCCCATGTGCAGACCTTTGGGAAAGGGACTCTACGAAGCGCGCATCTCATTGAGGAACTGCATCGCGCGTATCTTCTTCGTGCCGCAGGATGACCGGATGGTCCTGTTGCATGCCTTCATCAAGAAGACTCAGAAAACGCCGGTAGCGGATATGGAGCTTGCACGGACGCGTCAACGGGAATGGGAGAGACGAACATGAAGCGCAAGAAAAATCCCCGCGAGGGCTCGACGCTCGAAAGTTTTCTTGAGGAAGCCGGAATCCTCGAAGAGGTCAACACGCGCGCCATGAAGCGCGTCCTTTCGTGGCAACTTACCGAAGTCATGCGCAAGCAGAAGATTTCCAAAGCCGTCATGGCCAAGCGGATGAAGACAAGTCGGGCGGCGCTGGACCGCCTGCTAGACCCGGACAACCAGTCCGTTACCCTTCTGACGATGTACAAGGCGGCCAGTGCGGTCGGCAAGCGGCTGAGCATTTCGCTCGACGACGCGGCCTGAGCGCTACAGCAACCGGCGTCCCGATCTGCTATGTTCTCCCCGGAAGCGGGGAGCAAAAATGCAGGTTTCGCAGGCGGATTTCGCAGCGCTGGTGGCGCGCTTTGGCGCGGCGGCGACGGCTGGTGACGCCAAGGCGCTGGCCGCGTGCTTCACGCCCGACGGCATCTATTTCGATTACATATATGGCCCCCATGCGGGGCGTGAATCCATCGAGGACATGCTGGTCAATCTCTTCCACCGCGATGCGGACGATTACGATTGGCGGTTCTTCGATCCCGTGGTGAACGGGAACATCGGCTATGCGCGCTCGCTGTCGCGCTTCGTTTCGAAGATTCCCGAATTTGCGGGGCGCGAAGTGGTGATCGACGGCATCAGCCGCTTTGTGCTGAAGGATGGCCTCGTGGCCGAATATCATGAGAGCGTGAATGGCGGCGTCGCCATGGCGCAATTGGGCGTGGCGCCCGAGCGCATGGCGAAAGTCATGCGCCGCTGGGCGGACCGGTTTCTCGCCACCGACGAAACCGCGGCCTATCGCAAGAGTTTCAAACGATAATGCGCACGCTGCGCGCGCTGGCGGTTCTGATCGCGGCGTTCGCGCTCACCGCCTGCGTCGACGCACGGCCAAATGACGATATCTGCACGGCATCCTCCGAAGGCACCCCTTCGGCCTATGGCGCTTCGGTCGCCTCCGCCTTGCAGGAAAAATGGCGCAACGCCAAGACGCGCGAGCGTGTTTCCATTCTCGTGCTGTCCGGCGGCGGCGCGTGGGGTGCCTATGGCGCAGGCTTTCTCAATGGCTGGTCCGCACGGCCCGCATCGCTGGGCGGAACGCGCCCCGTATTCGACGTCGTCACCGGCGTTTCCACCGGCGCGGTCATCGGCACATTCGCGCTTCTGGGCCCCGATTACGATTCCACTTTGGAGCAAGCCTATCGCGGCCGCGGCAGCCACGATCTTTTCGAAAGCCGCTCCTATTTGTCGCTGCCCTTCTGGAATTCGTTCAACGATCCAAAGCCCATCGAACAGGGCCTGACGCAGACGCTCAACGACGAAACGATTGCGCGGCTCAAGGATGCCTATCTGCACAGCCGTTCGCTCTGGGCGGGTGCGGTGAATTTCGATTCCGGGCATTTCACCGAATTCGATCTGACGGCGCTGGCCGCCGGCATGCCGCCCGATCAGGCCCGCAAGGCGATCATCGACCGGCTGATGGCGGCATCCGCGGTGCCCGGATTTTTCCCGCCGCGTTTCATCGATCACTGCATGTATATGGATGGCGGCGTGCGCGAGAATCTTTTCATCTCGCAGATCGGCCAGGCGATCAAGGAGGCGATGGGCCCGAAGGCCGCCCACGCCAGCGCGCAGGTGGACATCTACGCCATCGTCAACGGCAACATGTCGCCGAGCCCGCGCCGAACCGGCGATACGCTGATCGATATCGGCATTCGCGGCTTCGAGCTGGCCTCCGACCAGATCCAGCTCGCCTCGATGCGCGAGATCTATGACTACGCCAAAGCCAATGGCTTCCACCTTTACTGGACCAGCGCCGACGATGTGGTGATCCATGACGGCGACAAGGTCGTGGAAGGGCGCTGCAGCGCGCCCCGGGGCATGAAGGACCAGTTCGACGGTCCCTTCACCGCCTGCCTTTTCGACAAGGCCAAAGAGAAGGCCGAAACCGCACCCTTGCTCTGGCGGACGGATCGTCCTTGAGGCTTGCGAGCCCATGGGCTAGTTGAACGCCCGGTTCGAATGAGGGGATATCATGACTGCCATCAGGCCGCGCCGCAGCGTGCTCTATATGCCGGGCTCCAATGCCCGCGCGCTGGAAAAGGCACGCAGCCTGCCCGCCGACGCGCTGATCCTCGACCTCGAAGACGCCGTCGCCCCCGACGCCAAGGAATTGGCGCGCAAACAGGTCTGCGAGGCGGTGAAGGCGCGAGGCTTCGGCAAGCGCGAGATCATCATCCGCGCCAACGCCCTTTCCACCGCCTGGGGCGAGGCCGATATCGCGGCTGCCGCCGAGGCGCGGCCCAATGCGATCCTGATTCCGAAAGTTTCCTCACCCCGCGATCTGGAAGCAGTGGAGGCAAAGCTGGTGAGCGCAGGTGCTGCATCCGACATCGCGCTCTGGGCGATGGTGGAGACGCCGCTCGCCGTTCTCAACATCGGCTCGATCGCCAGCGCGGGTGGAAGACTTGCCTGCTTCGTGATGGGCACCAACGATCTGATAAAAGAATTCCGCGGACATCACACACAGGACAGGCAGAACCTTTCGGCCTCATTGGGATTGTCGGTGGCGGCAGCGCGCGCCTATGGGCTCGCGATTGTCGATGGCGTTTACAACGACATCCAGAATGCCGACGGGTTCGTGGAGTCCTGCAAACAGGGCCGCTCTTTCGGCTTCGACGGCAAGACGCTGATCCATCCTTCGCAGGTGGAACCCTGCAACAACGTGTTCGCACCGAGCGCTGCCGAAGTGGAAGCAGCGCGGAAAATCATCGCCGCGTTTGAATTGCCGGAGAACAAGGGCAAGGGTGCAATCTCGCTGGATGGGCGCATGGTGGAGCTGTTGCACGCGGAAATCGCGCGCGGCACCGTGGCGCTGGCCGATGCCATCGCCGCGCTGGAGACGCCATGAAAACGGCAACGGGAAATTTCTTCGAGGATTTCCGCCTAGGGCAAAAGCTGGTGCACGCAACCCCGCGCACGCTCACCGAGGGCGACGCGGCTTTATATACCGCGCTCTATGGCTCGCGCTTTGCGCTGCAATCGGCGGATGAATTTGCGGGGAAGCTTGGTTTGCCCTGTTCGCCGCTGGACGATCTGCTGGTCTTTCATGTCGTGTTTGGAAAAACCGTTCCCGATATTTCGCTGAATGCGGTGGCCAATCTCGGCTATGCGGAAGGCAGATTCCTCAAGCCCGTTTATCCCGGCGCTACGCTCTCCGCGATTTCCGAAGTCATCGGGCTGAAGGAAAACTCCAACAAGCAGACTGGCGTGGTTTACGTCCGCACCGAAGGCTTCGACGAAACCGGAGAGAAAGTTCTTTCCTATGTGCGCTGGGTGATGGTGCGCAAGCGCGATCAGAAAGCGGTGGTTGCGGAATCGCTGGTGCCGAAACTGGCTGATGCGGTTTCACCCGATTCATTCGCCAGCGATGTGGATTTCTCCAAATTCGACACCGCGGCATCCGGCAGCCCGCATCTGTGGGACGATTACGCAATCGGCGAAAAGATCGATCATGTGGACGGCATGACGGTAGAAGAAGCCGAACACATGATGGCGACGCGGCTTTATCAAAACACCGCGCGGGTGCATTTCAATCAATACACCGAAGGCAAGGGCCGCTTCGGCAAGCGTCTCATCTATGGCGGCCATGTGATTTCCATCGCGCGCGCGCTGTCGTTCAACGGGCTTGCCAATGCCGTGAAGATCGCCGCCATCAATGGCGGGCGGCACATCAATCCGCTGTTTGCGGGCGATACCGTATTTGCGTGGTCGCAGGTACTGGATAAAGCGCAAATCGCCAAGGATTGCGGCGCGCTGCGGCTGCGGCTGGTGGCGACGAAGAATCTTCCCTGCGCCGAATTTCCCGACAAAAATTCCGAAGGCCAATATCCCGAAAGCGTCATTCTCGATTTCGATTATTGGGCGGTTCTGCCGCGCCGGATTTGATGGCGCGCGTCACGCAAATCTACAAATCGCGTGTCGCCAAAGGCGAACTATCGCTCGATGCGGCGCAGGAAACCGCCGCCGAACGCCTGCAGGCGCTCGCCATCGCGCTGAAACATTATCGTCCCGGCAAACGGCTCTTCTTCGCGCCGCGTCCGCCCAAGGGACTTTACATCTGGGGCGAAGTGGGGCGCGGCAAATCCATGCTGATGGATCTGTTTTTCGAGGCTGCACCCGCCGCAAAAAAACGCCGCGTGCACTTCAACGCATTCATGGTGCAAACCCATGCGCGTATCCACGCATTGCGCCAAGGCGGGGCCGATCCGATTCCAACCGTTGCGCGCGCGATTGCGGCCGAGGCCACGCTCCTGTGCTTCGACGAATTCCAGGTCGGTGATGTGGCCGATGCGATGATATTGGGCCGGTTGTTCCAGCAATTGTTCGAGCTTGGCGTGGTGATTGTGGCTACGTCCAATACCGCACCGTCGCGGCTCTATGAAGGCGGCCTCAACCGCCAGCTTTTCCTGCCTTTTATTGCGCTTATAAGCCAGCGGCTGGATGTGCTGGAATTGAACGGCGCGCTCGATTATCGTTTGCAGCGCATGGAAGGCCTCGATGTTTATATCGCGCCGCTGGGCGCAGAAGCCGACGCCAAAATGGATGCGGCGTGGCAAAAGCTCACCGACGGAGGCCGCGGCATGCCTGCGATCCTCGTCGTCTTGGGGCGCGAATTGATCGTGCCGCAAACATCGGGTGGCGTGGCGCGGTTTTCCTTCGGCGATCTTTGCGCGCGCCCGTTGGCGGCAGCGGATTATCTCGCCTTGGCGCGCGCCTATCACACCATCCTGATCGACCGCATTCCCCAGATGGGCTCGGACAAACGCGACGAGGCGCGCCGCTTCACCGTGCTGATCGACACGCTCTACGACACCGGCACCAAGCTCGTCTGCTCCGCTGCCGCCACGCCCGAAAAGCTTTATGTGTCAGGCGACGGCGCGGATGCCTTCCGCCGCACGGCCTCGCGGCTTCGCGAGATGCAGAGCGCGGAATATATCAAGCGCAGCCGGCGATTGAGTTGAGCCGCAAAGCCCGGCCATAATGGCGGCGATGGGCGATCTTTTTTCCATGGCGGCGCTGATATTGGCGGGGCTTCTGCTCTACGGCTTCCGCGCGCGCATTCTGGCGGTGCTGAAGCGCTTCGACGAAAAGAATGTCGCGCGCAAGCAGCAGGAAATACGCGACCGCGCCGACCGCCTTGCCCATTACAAGCACACACTTCTGCTGGCGGAGGAACAGGTCGAAGAGGTGAGCGAATTCCAGACGCCGGATGAGCGCACCGGCCAGCCGGTGACGCGCTACCTCTTCGAAGGCGAAATGTTTGCGACGCGCGAGGAAGCCGAAGAGGTGCGCAAGGATGAGGTGCTGTCCAAAGCGCGCGCGTTCTACATGGAATTGCCCGCAGCGCTGGCGCATCGCGGGAAAGAGAAGCTGAATTAAGCCGCTTCGCCCTTCATCAATCGCGGTAATTTACCGATGTCGCCGCCTGCGTGGCGCATGAAGAAGCGGCGCAGGGGGCCGATGCTGTCCACGATTCCCATGCCGAGATCGCGCGCGAAACGTAAGGGTACGATGTCGTTCGAGAATAAGCGATTCAATGCATCGGTGGATGCGGCGAGCGTGAAGGAATCAAATCTGCGCCAGCGTTCATAGCGTTTCAGCGTATCGAGGCCGCCAATATCGAGGCCAAGACGTGCGGCATCCAGCGCCACTTCGGCGAGCGCGGCGGCATCCTTGAAACCGAGATTAAGTCCCTGACCTGCAATCGGATGAATGCCGTGCGCGGCATCGCCTGCCAGCGCAAAGCGCGGCTTCACATAGGAACGCGCCAGATGAAAGCGCAGCGGATAAGACCAGCGCGGACCGGCCGCACGCGTGGCGCCCAGATGCGCGCCGAAGCGGCGCGCGATTTCCGCATCGAATTCGTCGTCGGGCAATTGCATCATCTTGGGCGCGAGATTTTCGCTTTCCGTCCATACCAATGACGAACGATTTCCCGTCATGGGTAATATCGCGAACGGTCCTGACGGCAGAAAATGTTCGTATGCCACGCCTTCATGCGGACGTTCGTGCTCCACCGTCGCCACGATCCCCCATTGCGGATAGGCCCATGAAATCACGCCCAAACCCATCTGCTCGCGCATCGGGGATTCACGGCCATCGGCGGCGACCGCCAGTTTCGCATGCACGGAATCCCCGTTCGAAAGATCGGCGATGATTCCATTTGGTGCTGCATCGAGGCGCGTGAGTGCAGCAGGCGCAATCAGCGAAACATTTTCACTCGCTTCAACGCCTGCAAACAGCGCGCGGCGGATATGCCGGTTCTCCACGATATGGCCCATAGGCTGGCCGATCTCGGTGGAATCGAAATGCAGGGGGAAGGGCGCAGGCACGCCGTCGAGTGCGGCATCGGTGACGAGGATGTCGTTGATGGGCTGCGCATCCGCTTTCAGATTTTCCCACAAGCCGAGCGCATCGAGCATCCGCACCGAGGAATAGGAGAGCGCGCTCACCCGCCCATCGAAGCCTGCATCCAGCGCTGCCGATGGCGGCACGGGATCGGCCACGATGACCTTCAGCCCGCCTTGCGCCAGCGCCAAAGCCAGCGTCAGGCCCACCATGCCCCCGCCGCCAACAATCACGTCTGCTTCGTGCTTCATGGGCCCACCTTAACCGCCTTCGCGGGCCTTTCCAGCGAGGCGTTCCGCCGCCTGATGAGAATCCATGCAGATTCAATTCTCTGCCTAAAAATTGTGCATCATGCCCAAAACTTGAATCCGGCGATTCCATAAAATTCTCATGATTCCAGTCGCTTACCGCATCGCTGCATCGCGGCACGGTTCTTGATGATGCGTTAACGCGCGGCCGGGCAGCCGTGGCTATTTAACGGAAGGAACAGCGATGAAGCTCATCACGGCGATTGTTAAGCCGTTCAAGCTCGACGAAGTGCGCGAAGCCCTCTCCGCCATTGGCGTGCAGGGCATGACGGTCACCGAAGTCAAAGGCTACGGACGGCAAAAGGGGCATACGGAAATCTATCGCGGCGCCGAATACGCCGTGAGCTTCCTGCCCAAGATCAAAATCGAATTGGCAGTGAAAAGCGAAATGGCCGACGCGGTGATCGAAGCGATCACCTCCAAGGCCAAGACCGGCCAGATCGGCGACGGAAAGATTTTCGTCACCGCGCTGGATCAGGTCGTGCGCATTCGCACCGGCGAAACCGACGGCGACGCGCTCTAGGCGTCTTCCAGGGGCAACAAGGGGTAAAAAATGAAAAATCTCGATTTCAAAAAACTTGCGCTCGGCCTTGGAGCCGGCGCGGTCGCGCTTGTCGCGACCACGGGGGCGGCGTTTGCAGCGGCGCCCGTCGATCCGCTGAACTCCGGCGACACGGCGTGGATGATCACGTCGAGCGCGCTGGTTCTGCTCATGACCGTGCCGGGCCTTGCGCTGTTCTATGCGGGCATGGTGCGCAAGAAAAACATTCTGGCCACCGCGGCGCAAAGCTTCGGCGCCACCTGCATCATCACCGTGCTTTGGATGATCATCGGCTATTCCGTTTCCTTCACTACCAATGCCGATTCGCACCTCAACCAGTTCATCGGCAGCTTCAATTATTTCATGCTCGGGCCAATGGGTCTGAAGACCGTCAGCCCGCTCGCCGGAACGATTCCGGAATCGGTCTATATGTTCTTTCAGATGACATTCGCAATCATCACGCCGGCGCTGATCGCCGGCGCGATTGCCGACCGCATGAAGTTTTCCGCCTTCATGTGGTTCATGTCGCTGTGGCTGCTGCTCGTTTATTGCCCGATCGCCCATTGGGTGTGGGGCGGCGGCTGGCTGGGCACGATGGGCGCGCTTGACTATGCAGGCGGCACGGTCGTGCATCTGAACGCCGGTACGGCGGGTCTGGTGGCCTGCCTCATGCTCGGCAAGCGCCAAGGTTACGGCACCGAGAATATGGCGCCGCATAACCTGCTCTTCGCTCTCATCGGCGCATCGTTGCTGTGGGTCGGCTGGTTCGGCTTCAACGCGGGTTCCGCGGTGACGGCGGGCTACAATGCGGGCATGGCGGCTGCGGCGACGCAGATCGCAACGGCGGCAGCGGCCATGGGCTGGATGATTGCCGAATGGGTCATCAACCGCAAACCTTCCGTGCTCGGCATGATCTCCGGCGCGGTGGCGGGCCTTGTCGCCATCACCCCGGCATCGGGCTTCGTCAATCCGATGGGCGCGCTGATCATCGGCGTGTCGGCGGGTGTGGTCTGCTACTTCTCCTCGGTGTGGGTGAAGAAATGGCTCGGCTATGACGACGCGCTCGACACTTGGGGCGTGCACGGCGTGGGCGGAGCGCTCGGCGCCATGATGACTGGCATGTTCGCCTCCAACGCGATCAACTCGGCGGGCAAAGGCTGGCTGATCGACGGCAATGCCCATCAGATGCTGATCCAGTTCTACGATGTCGCGGCAGTGTTCGTTTACTGCGCCATCGCCACCTTCATCATCCTGAAGGTCATCGACATCGTGATCGGCATCCGTGTCTCCAAGGAAGTCGAAGTCGAGGGTCTCGACATCAACCTCCACGGCGAAACCATACACGGCTAGAATCCCCGACGCTTGCTCGTCGAACTGGGGCGCTTTCCGAAAGGGAAGCGCCCCTTTTTCTTTGGACGGCGGACTCGTGGTGCGGTTAGACTCTGAACTGATTTCCGCGAGTGATTTTGCCGTGCTTCCAGGCCGCCTTGCCGAATTGCCGCCTTCGTCGTTTGCGAAGCTTGCGACGCTGCTCGATCCCGTGAAGCCGGGAGCGCCGCCGGTGAGCCTTGCCGTGGGCGATCCGCGGGGCGCGGTTCCCGATTTCATCAAACAGGCGATTGCCGAACACGCGCACGAGTTCGGCGAATATCCCGCCATCAACGGCACGGCGGATTGGCGCGAGGCGGCGAGCGCGTGGCTCAGGCGGCGCTTTGCATTGCCGGAAGCATCCATCGACCCCGAAAAACATCTGCTGCCGCTGAACGGCACGCGCGAGGGATTGTTTCTGGCGCCCTTCATCGTGACGCCGGAATCTAAAGCTGGCGCGCGGCCTGCGATCCTGCTGCCGAATCCGTTCTATCAATGTTACGCGGCGGCGATATTGGCGAGCGGTGCAGAAGCGATCTTCGTTCCTGCGACCGTCGAAACCGGTTTTCTTCCCGATTTCGCGTCGCTGCCGAAATCGGTTCTGGAGCGCAGTGTTGCGGCTTACATCTGCTCGCCCTCCAATCCCGAAGGCGCATGCGCGAGCGCGGATTACTGGCGCAGTCTGTTCGCGCTTGCAGACAATCATGATTTCACCGTGTTCGCGGACGAATGCTACGCAGACATCTATCTGAACAAACAGCCGGTGAGCGCGCTGACGGCGCGGTTCGAATCCAGTCGCACATTCGAGCGGCTGCTCACGTTCCATTCGCTGTCGAAGCGTTCGGGTTTGCCGGGATTGCGTTCGGGAATTGTTGCAGGCGATGCAAATCTTATCGCGAAGTTTCGTGCGTTTCGGAATTACGCGGGCCCGCAGGTGCCCATGCCGATCATGGCGGCATCGGCTGCGGCGTGGCGGGACGAGGCCCATGTCGCGGCCAATCGCGCCGCCTATGCGGAAAAATTCCTGATCGCGCGGCGCATGCTGGGCAATCGCGCAGGCTTTCGCCTCCCCGAAGGCGGCTTTTTCCTCTGGCTCGATGTGGGCGATGGCGAGGCAGCGGCGCTCAAGCTTTGGCGGCAGGGGGGCATCCGGGTCTTGCCTGGCGCCTATATGGGGCGAGAAATTAACGCTGGAAAACCCCAGTCAAACCCTGGGTTTTCCTATCTGCGGGTGGCCCTCGTTAGCGATTTGTCAACCATTGAGGCCACACTCGGAAGAATGGGTGAAATCCTCAGCGAGGGCGGGTCATGAGCCAGGCGGCGCGGCGCAATGTGGGCGTCTATCAGCCACGCTCGCGCAGGGCCGCGATGGCCGACGCGCTTGCCGATGCACGCCGCACGATCGCACGCGCGACGAGCGTGGCCGCGTTGCGCGGCGCGGGCGCGATTTTGTTCGTCGGTTCGGTCGCCGCACTCGTGGCGCTTGCCACATACAATTCCGGCGATTCCAGTTTGAACAATGCGACGGGTCGCGACCCCACCAATCTGCTCGGCGGATTGGGCGCGACCGCCGCCGATCTTCTGCTGCAGACATTCGGCATCGCGGCACTCGCCGCACTTGCGCCACCCGCGGTGTGGGGCGCGCGCGCGCTGACGGGGCGCACATTGTCTTACGCCTTGTGGCGCGCATTCGCATGGCCGCTCGGCACCGTGCTGTTCGCAGCAGGACTTGGCGTGTTGCCGACGCCGATTGCATTGCCCGCCGGTGCGGGCGGATTGATCGGGCTTGCGGCGGCGGGGCTCTCCGCACACACAGCACAAGTCTATGGACAGCACTGGGTCGGCATCGCCTTGCCGCTGCTGTTGCTGATCGCAGGATTGCCGCTGGCATTTGTCGCAACGGGTTTGCGCCTGATGCCGATATTGCGCGGGGCGATGAATGTGCCTGCGTTTTTTGTGTGGATCGGCGGCATGATCCGCATGCCGTCATTCAAGTTCAGCCGCGCACCAACAGCGGAATATGACGATGAAGAAGAATATGAATCTGAAGAAGACGAGGATGAAGAAGACGACGCCTACGGGCTTTCGGTAGCGCCCGAGCCCGTCGCGGCGTCGCGCGATTCACGCGCCACACGCGTGAAGCGTGAAGACCCACGTAAGATCGCGCCGCGCATCAAGCCAGCCAAGCAGCCCGCGCTCAATCTTGCGTCCGGCGAATATCAATTGCCCGCACTCGGATTGCTCGCAGAGCCCGTGCGCCAGCATGAAGCAACGACGCTCTCCGACGAAGCGCTGGAAGAAAATGCGCGCATGCTGGAAGCCGTGCTGGTGGATTTCGGCGTGCGCGGACGCATTACCGCGGTGCGGCCCGGCCCGGTTGTGACGCTGTATGAATTCGAGCCCGCGGCGGGCGTGAAATCATCCCGCGTGATTTCGCTGGCCGATGACGTGGCCCGTTCGATGAGCGCGGTGGCGGCGCGTATCGCCGTGATCCCCGGGCGCAATGTAATGGGCATCGAATTGCCCAACCAGAATCGCGAGACGGTTTATCTGCGCGAAATGTTTGCCAGCACGGAATATGAAAAGGCGCGCGCGCCGCTGATCCTCGCACTCGGCAAAACCATCGGCGGCGAGCCGGTAATGGCCGATCTCGCCAAGATGCCTCATCTGCTGATCGCAGGCACCACCGGCTCCGGCAAATCGGTGGCGCTGAACACGATGATCCTGTCGTTGCTCTACCGCTGCCCGCCCGATCAGACGAAAATGATCATGATCGATCCCAAGATGCTGGAATTGTCGGTGTATGAGGGCATTCCGCATCTGCTGGCGCCCGTCGTTACCGATCCGCGCAAGGCTGTTGTCGCGCTCAAATGGACGGTGCGCGAAATGGAAGAGCGCTACCGCAAAATGTCCAAGCTCGGCGTGCGCGGCGTGGAAGCCTTCAACGAACGCGTGCGCAAGGCGAAAGAAAAAGGCGAAGTTCTGAAACGCACCGTGCAGACGGG
Organism: Rhizomicrobium sp.; assembly: GCA_035944195.1. Taxonomy (GTDB): domain Bacteria; phylum Pseudomonadota; class Alphaproteobacteria; order Micropepsales; family Micropepsaceae; genus Rhizomicrobium. The sequence goes on from DASZBL010000013.1 coordinate 196,735, forward strand.
CTTCGACCGCGAAAGCGGCAAGCCGATCTATGAAGACGAAGTGCTCGAACTGGAGCCGATGCCCTATATCGTCGTGGTGGTCGATGAAGTGGCCGATCTGATGATGATCTCCGGCAAGGAGATCGAAGGCGCTGTGCAACGCCTCGCGCAGATGGCGCGCGCGGCGGGCATCCATCTGATCGCCGCCACGCAGCGCCCGTCCGTCGATGTCATCACCGGCACGATCAAAGCCAATTTCCCCACGCGCATTTCGTTTCAGGTCACAAGCAAGATCGACAGCCGCACCATTCTCGGCGAACAGGGCGCCGAACAATTGCTGGGGCAAGGCGACATGCTGCACATGATGGCGGGCGGGCGAATCCGCCGCGTCCACGGCCCCTTCGTTACCGATCACGAAGTCGAAGACGTTGTGCGGTTCCTGAAAACGCAGGGCCAACCCGATTATCTCGATGCCGTCACCGAGGAGCAGGACGACGAGGGCGAGGATCCCTATGGCGTCTTCGGCAGCGGCAATGGCAATTCCGGCGACGATCTTTATGACAAGGCGCTGGCCATCGTGGCGCGCGAGCGCAAGGCGACCACCTCCTACATCCAGCGACGGCTAGAGATCGGCTACAACCGCGCCGCCCGCCTCATCGAGCGGATGGAGGAGGAAGGTGTCATTTCCAAGCCCAACCACAAAGGGCTGCGCGAGGTGTTGCTCCCGGATCACGGGCGGGAGTGAAGAATTCCCCCTCCCCTCGCGGGAGGGGGCGCGGAGCAAAGCGACGCGGGGGAGGGCCGTGGCGCGAAGGCCCTCCCCCGAATGCTTTTCGCGCTGCTCAAAGCATTCGCCCCCTCCCGCTAGGGGAGGGGGGAAGCTATATCTATCCCTCAACGGTCTTCCGGAGGGGCTCATGGGTTACATCGAAAAATCGCTCGGCGCGGGCGAGGTGGTCGTCGCCAAGGCGCATTTCCACTGGTGGTATTCGTTCAAGGCGTGGATGGCGCTGCTGTTCCTCGGCATTTTCCTCGTGGGCATCTGGATCTTCTTCAGGATGATGATCCGCAAATGGACGACGGAGATCGTCGTCACCTCGCACCGCTTCGTGGAAAAGACGGGCCTCTTCACACTCTCCACCAATGAGATCGCGCTGCCCAATATCGAAGGCGTGCGCGTCGAGCAGGGCATCTGGGGCCGCATACTGGGATATGGGCACATACGCATCGAGGGTACGGGCGTAGACGCCATCCAGATTCCCGATATCGCAGATCCGGTCGGCTTTCGCCGCGCCATCGAGACAGGAAAGTTCAGCAATACTGGGACGAAGAGCTGAGACGTGCTAATTCATTTGTCGCACAACACTAAGGATCTTCATATGGTTCGCGCTCTAGGAATTGCCGTTGCGATCGTTGCACTCGGTTCGACCGCCGCACTCGCCGCCGGCGATGCCGCCAAAGGTGTGACCATCTTCAACCGCTGCGCCATCTGCCACAGCAACACCAAGGGCGCGCCGAACAAGATCGGGCCCAATCTCTTCGGCGTGGTCGGCCGCAAGGCGGGCACTGCGCCCGGATTTTCCTATACCGGCGCCATGAAGAATTCCGGCATCACTTGGACCGAGGACAAGCTCGAAGCCTATGTCCAGCATCCCGCATTGGTGGTGCCCGGCAACAAGATGGCCTTTGCCGGTCTTTCCAGTCCGGCCCAGGCGGACGACCTCGTGGCCTATCTGGCGACCCTGAAATAGCCCGCGTCCCGTTGCCGCAGAATTGGGCATATATTGCACTGCACCCAAACAAACGCTGGGTAAATTACCCGTCACTTTCGGCCTTAAAGGCGGTGACGTTTCGTTGACAGGGCGCCCCGCCCGGTCCTAGTTTTTGCGCCGCACAAGAGACCGGCGGCCCAAAAAGGGCTCGGGATGCAGGACGCTTCCGGGGATAAGAGGCCGCCACTTGGGGAAGGCATTCGAAAAACAATGAAGGTATTGGTCCCGGTCAAGCGGGTGATCGACTACAACGTGAAGGTTCGCGTGAAAGCGGACCAGACAGGCGTCGACCTCGCCAATGTCAAAATGAGCATGAACCCGTTCGACGAAATCAGCGTCGAGGAAGCGGTTCGCCTGAAGGAAAAAGGCAAGGCCACGGAAGTGATCGCCGTTTCCATCGGGCCAGCACAAGCGTCCGAAACCATACGCACCGCACTCGCCATGGGTGCGGATCGCGGCATTCTGGTGAAAACGGATGCGGAAGTGGAACCGCTCGCCGTCGCCAAGATTCTGAAAGCGATTGTGGAAGCCGAACAGCCCGGCCTCGTCATCCTCGGCAAGCAGGCCATCGACGACGATTCCAACCAGACCGGACAAATGCTGGCAGCCTTGCTCGGCTGGCCGCAGGCGACTTTCGCGCACAAGCTTGAACTCGGCGAAGGCACGGCAACCGTGGAGCGCGAAATCGACGGCGGTTTGCAGACTGTCGAGATCAAGCTGCCCGCGATCATGACCACCGATCTGCGCCTGAACGAGCCGCGCTATGCGTCCTTGCCGAACATCATGAAGGCGAAGAAAAAGCCCATCGATGAGAAATCGCCTGCCGATTACGGCGTGGATGTGACCGCGCGTCTGAAGGTTCTCAAAGTCACCGAACCGCCCAAGCGCCTTGCCGGCGTGAAGGTGAAGACGGTTGCCGAACTCTTGGACAAACTCAAAAACGAAGCGGGAGTGATCTGATGGCCTCGCTCGTCATTGCAGAACACGACAACAAGAACCTGAAAGACACGACCGCGAAAACGGTTGCGGCAGCGGCGCAAGTCTCGACGCCGGTGCATATTCTGGTCGCGGGTGCCGATTGCGGCAGCGTGGCCGAAGCAGCGGCAAAGCTCGGCGGCGTGGAAAAAGTTCTCGTCGCCGACGACGCGGCTTACGCAAAGATGGTCGCAGAGCCGATGGAGAAACTGATCCTGTCGCTGGCGCCGAATTACGACGCGATCCTGGCCCCCGCCACCACCAACGGCAAAAACTATATGCCGCGCGTGGCCGCCAAACTGGACGTGCCGCAAATTTCGGAAATCCTCAAAGTCGTCAGCGCCGATACATTCGAGCGCCCGATCTATGCCGGTAATGCTATCGCCACCGTGCAGGCAGCAGCGGGCAAGAAGATCATCACCGTGCGCACCACCGCCTTCAAACCGGGCGAAGCAAACGGCTCTGCTGCAATCGAGAAGGTGGCGAGCGCGGGCGATCCGGGCATCTCGAAATTCGTGGGCGAAGAGCTTTCCAAATCCGAACGCCCCGAACTCACCTCCGCCAAAATCGTCATCTCCGGCGGACGCGGAATGCAGTCCGGCGAGAATTTCCACATGCTGGACAAGATCGCCGACAAGCTGCACGCAGCCGTGGGCGCCAGCCGCGCCGCGGTGGATGCGGGCTTCGTGCCGAATGACTATCAGGTGGGCCAGACCGGTAAGGTGGTCGCCCCGGACCTCTACATCGCCGTGGGCATTTCCGGCGCCATCCAGCATCTGGCCGGGATGAAGGATTCCAAGGTGATAGCCGCCATCAACAAGGACGAGGAAGCGCCCATCTTCCAGGTGGCCGATTACGGGCTGGTGGCCGACCTCTTCAAGGCGGTACCGGAAATGGAAGCGGAACTGACGAAACTCGGCTATTGAGAATTGCCGGGCTTCGTTAAACTTGTACGACTAGCGTCCGGGTTCGCCGTAGCGAAGCCAAGAACGGAACGGTCATGAGTATTGAAAAGGTCGGCGTAATCGGTGCAGGCCAGATGGGCAATGGCATTGCCCATGTCTGCTCGCTTGCGGGCCTCGATGTGGTGATGGAAGACATCGATCCGGCAGCGCTATCGCGCGCGCTGGCGACCATCGAAAAAAACATGCACCGCCAGGCGGCGCGCGGCCTCATCAAGGACGATCAGGTCGCGCCGGCGCTCAAGCGCATCCGCATGTCGCAAAGCGTCGACGACATGGCCGACCGCGATATCGTCATCGAGGCAGCCACCGAAGACGAAGCCATCAAGCGCAAGATCTTTCAGGACCTCTGCCCGCGGCTGAACGCGCAGGCGATTGTCGCGACCAACACGTCATCCATTTCCGTGACGCGGCTGGCGGCGGCGACCGACCGGCCGGAGCGCTTTATCGGCCTGCATTTCATGAATCCCGTGCCGATGATGCAGCTGGTGGAAGTGATCCGCGGCATCGCCACAGACGACGCGACGTTCCAGTCTGCACTGGAGATTGTGAAGCGCGTCGGCAAGACGGCCGCTTATGCCGAAGATTTTCCGGCCTTCATCGTCAACCGCATCTTGCTGCCGATGATCAACGAGGCCGTCTATACGCTGTACGAAGGTGTCGGCAATGTGGACGCCATCGACACCGCCATGCGGCTGGGCGCCAACCATCCCATGGGCCCGCTGCAGCTTGCGGATTTTATCGGGCTGGATACGTGTCTCTCGGTGATGCAAGTGCTTTACGAAGGCCTCGCCGATTCCAAATACCGCCCCTGCCCGCTGCTGGTGAAATATGTCGAAGCCGGATGGCTCGGCCGCAAAACCGGCCGCGGCTTCTACGACTACCGCGGCGAACATCCGGTTCCGACGCGGTAATCCTCAATCCTCATATTGATCGTGACGGCGCACCCAGAATTGCGTCTTGCCGCCTTCGTCGCGGCCCTTGGGTGTGAGGTCTATGTAATTGTAGGCGCCGTTCAGAATATCCACGCCGCGCGAATAGGTGGAATAGGTGTGATAGATCGCGCCGTCTTCGCCTTTGGCGAACACGCTGACACCGACGATCTCTTCGCCGAATTTGTTTGGCGCGCCGTAATTGATCGTGGCGCCGCCCGCGACTTGATCCTTGGTGAACGACACGCCGTAGTCGAAATTGAAATCATTGTTGAAAGACGACAACCATTTGAAGCTCCAGCCCATGCGCTTTTTATAAGCTTCGAGCTTGGCAATCGGCGCGCGTGAGATCGCCGCGAAGGCGATGTCGCGGTGCGCCAGATGAATGTCGATGCCGTTGAAATTGTCCGCCCAGAAGGAGCAGCTCTTGCAACCTTCCGCCCAATCGGGATGGAACATGAAGTGATAGATGATGAGCTGGCTCTTGCCCGCGAACAGCTCGGATAGCGTCTGCTTACCGCCGGGCCCGTCGAACACGTAATTCTTTTCCACTCTCTCCCACGGCATTTCGCGGCGCGCGGCACTCAGCGCATCGCGGGCGCGGGTGAATTCCTTTTCCTTCGCCAGCAGCGCCTTGCGTGCTTGGAGCCATTCACTGTGCGAGACGGTTTTCATGGGAGCCTCCGGTAAGGATGCATTCAGCCTAACCCAAAACCGATTTGCTGTCGCGGGGCAGGCATGTCTAAATCCGGCGATGAACATCCCCATCGGCGGTATTTGCGACTTCAGATTTCTTGCAGTGCGCGAAGCCTTCATTGCGAATTTCACCGAGCGCGGCGAGCCGGGTGCTGCCGTTGCCATCGCTATCGGCGGCAAGCGCGTCGTCGATCTGTGGGGCGGTTATGCCGATGTGGCGCAGACGCGGCCGTGGGAACGCAACACGCTCGTCAATTTCTTTTCGGTGAGCAAGGCGCTGTGCGCGATCTCAGCGAACATTCTGGTAGAGCGCGGGCTTGTCACGCTTGATGCGCCGGTGGCGCGTATCTGGCCCGAATTCGGCAAAGAGCAAATCACGCTGCGCCATATTCTCTCGCATCAATCCGCATTGCCAGCCATTCGCGAAGATATGGAAGACGGCACGATGCTGGATTGGCAAACCATGATCCATGCGCTCGAAAAACAGGAGCCGTGGTGGGAGCCGGGCACCGCGTTCGGCTATCACGTCAACACATTCGGATTTCTCGTCGGCGAAATCGTGCGCCGCGCCACCGGCATGAGCATCGGACAATTCGTGAAGCGCACGATTGCTGCCCCGCTCGATGCCGATCTTTATATCGGCCTGCCCGCAACCGAACATGCGCGCGTCGCCGAGTTCCGCTGGCCCAATGTCATCCCCACGCCCGACATTCCGCCGGGCGACGACATGGCGCTGATGCGCTGGAACTCCTACTGGAATCCACCCGGATTTTCCGGCGCGCACTGGATCAACACGCCGGCGTGGCGCATCGCCGAAGTGCCCTCCACCAACGGCCATGGCAATGCGCGCGCCATTGCGCGGGTTTATTCCGCACTGGCGCGATGGGGCGAGATCGATGGCGTGCGCATCATCGGCGAAGAAATCTTGCGCAACGCCGTCATCGAACAATCGCATGGCATCGATCTGATTACGCAGCATTCCGCGCGTTTCGGGCTCGGCTTTCAGCTCACGCAGCCGGAACGCAGACTGGGACCGAACCCGAATTCCTTCGGCCATTTCGGCGCGGGTGGCAGCCTCGGCTTCTGCGATCCCGATTGCGATCTGGCGTTCGGCTATGTGACGAACGACATGGGCCCGCGCTGGCAGAACCCGCGGAACCGCGCGCTGATCGAAGCGGTCTATTCGTCCTTGGGCAGCGATTTGAAATAGGCGATTGCTTCGGGCGCGTCCCATTCGGCGGGGCCGACCGCGCGCGCCATTTCCTCACCCTTCGGATCGATCAGCACACTGAGCGGCAGGCCGTAGGCCCCGAAGGAGCGCTCCAGCGCCACATTGGAATCCACATAGACCGCCAGCGCTTTCGCCTGATGCGCGGCCAGAAACGAGGCCGTATCGGCCACGCTGCTGCGCCCCACATTCACCGCCACCACTTTGAGGCCCGGATCGGCACCGGCGAGCCTGGCCAGCGCCGGAAGCTCCCGCACGCAGGGGGCGCACCATGTCGCCCAGAGATTGAGCAGGACGTAATGCCCCTTGAACTCGATCAGCATATGGCGGGCGCCTGCCGCATCGCTGAATGCCACTGCGGGCACGGCGATTGGCTTGTCCTCCAGCCTGAGCCTGGCCAGTGCCGCGGGCGGCGCGTGGACAGGCTTGGCAATCATCCCATATAGAACGGCGGCGCCACCGCCCGCGGCCAGCCCGGCCGCGACGGCGATTGCCAGAGGAATGAGGCGAAGCTTCAACCGGTCACCTATGAGCACCAACAAGATGTGGGGCGGACGCTTCGAGCGCGGCCCCTCGGACATCATGGAGGAGATAAACGCCTCCATCGAATTCGACAAACGCCTCGCAGGCCAGGATCTGGCGGGCTCGCGGGCGCACGCCCAGATGCTGGGCGAGGCGGGCATCATCTCACGGGAAGACGCGGACGCAATAGTGCGCGGGCTGGATCAGATCGCGGCCGAGATCGCCGAGGGCCGCTTCGCCTTCAAACGTGAATTCGAAGACATCCATCTGAATGTCGAAAAACGCCTGACCGAGATCATCGGCGAAGCGGGGGGCCGGTTGCACACGGCCCGCTCGCGCAACGATCAGGTGGCGACGGATTTCCGCCTCTGGGTGCGCGAGGCATGTGCGCGGGCAGAAGCCGGATTGCTGGCGCTGCAGCGCGCGCTGCTGGCGCAGGCCGAAGCTGGCGCCGATACGATCATGCCGGGCTTCACCCATATGCAGCCCGCGCAGCCGGTGACCTTCGGGCATCATTGTCTGGCCTATGTGGAAATGTTCGCGCGCGACGCAGGACGTTTCGCCGACGCGCGCGCGCGCATGAATGAATCGCCGCTGGGTGCGGCGGCACTTGCCGGAACATCTTTCGCAATCGACCGCGCAAAGACAGCGAAGACGCTTGGCTTCGATGCACCGATGCGCAATTCTCTGGATGCAGTGGCGAGCCGCGATTTCGCGCTGGAGTTTTTATCGTCGGCCAGCATCGCGGCCACGCATCTTTCGCGGCTGGCGGAAGAGATTGTGCTGTGGGCTTCGCCTTCGTTCGGCTTTGTGAAACTGAGCGACGCCTTCACCACCGGCTCCTCGATCATGCCGCAGAAACGCAATCCCGATGCGGCGGAACTCGTGCGCGCGAAGACAGGACGCATCCTCGGCAGCTTCGTGGCGCTCACCACGGTGATGAAGGGGCTCGCGCTTGCCTACGCGAAAGATCTGCAGGAAGACAAGGAAGCGGTGTTCTCCGCCGCCGATGCGCTCGATCTTTCGCTGGCCGCGATGGCGGGCATGGTTGAGGATTTGAAGCCCAATGCCGCGGCCATGCGCGCGGCGGCTGAAAAAGGCTATCCCACCGCCACCGATCTGGCCGACTGGCTGGTCAGCACGCTCAAAATGCCGTTCCGCAAAGCCCATCATGTCGCGGGCACAATCGTGAAGCGCGCGGAAGAACTGAACGTGCCGCTGGCGGAGGTGCCGCTCGGCTTCATGCAGAATATCGAGGCGGCAATCACAAAGGAGGTTCTCACCGTTCTTTCACTTGAAGCGAGCATCAATTCCCGTACAAGCTTCGGCGGCACCGCACCGGTGCGTGTGCGCGAACAGATCGCATTCTGGCGGGAGAAATTGAAATGATCCTGCGCCTTGCACTGATCTTCGGTGTTGCGATTGCGGTCGCTTCCTGCGGCATCAAGAACGATCTCATCACGCCCAACGGGCAGGAAACGCCCAAGACCGAAAAAGACCCTTCGAAACCGCCACGCCCCATCGGCCGATGAATCATTTCGAATATAGAAACGGCGTGCTCCACGCCGAAGACGTCGATCTTTCGCGCCTCGCGGAGGAAGTCGGCACGCCGTTCTATTGCTATTCCTCCGCCACGCTGAAGCGGCATTATCGCGTCTTCGCAGCACCTTTTCCGAAAGACACGCTGATCGCCTATTCGGTGAAGGCGAACGGCAATCTCGCAGTGCTGAAAACCTTGGCGCAGCTTGGCGCGGGTGCCGATGTGGTTTCGGGCGGCGAATTGAAGAAGGCTTTAGCGGCGGGCATCCCCGCGAACCGCATCGTCTTTTCCGGCGTCGGCAAAACCAAGCGCGAAATGAAGCTGGGGCTGGAAACCGGCATCCATCAATTCAATGTCGAGAGCGAACCCGAACTCGATGCACTGAACGAAGTGGCGATGTCGCTTGGCAAGCGCGCGCCCATCACCATTCGCGTCAATCCGGATGTGGATGCGAAAACGCATGCCAAGATCACCACCGGCACCTCGGAATCCAAATTCGGAATCCCGTGGAGCCGCGCGCGTGCCGCTTACAAGCGCGCAGGCGAATTGCCGGGGCTGAAAGTTGTCGGCGTCGATATGCATATCGGCAGCCAGGTCACGGAACTCGAGCCCTTCGCAAAAGCCTTCGCGCTGATGGCCGAACTGATCGGCACCTTGCGCAGCGACGGCCACGAGATCACCCGCGCAGATCTCGGCGGCGGGCTCGGCGTGCCCTATCGCCTTGGCGATGCGCCACCGCCGGAGCCGCAGGCCTATGGCGAGATGATTGCGAAATTGACGCGTGGGCTCGATGTCTCGCTGATCTTCGAGCCGGGCCGCCTGATCGCCGCGAATGCAGGTATTCTCGTTTCGCGCGTGATCTATGTAAAACAGGGCGAGGCCAAGCGCTTCCTCATCATCGATGCGGGCATGAATGATCTGATACGCCCCGCGATGTATGACGCCCATCACGATATATTGTCCGTCACTGAGCAGCCCGCAGGCGCGCCGACGCAAACTTATGACGTGGTGGGGCCCGTCTGCGAAACCGCCGATCTTTTCGCCCGCGACCGTGCGCTGCCCGCGCTCAAAAGCGGCGATCTTGTGGCGCTGATGACTGCCGGCGCCTATGGCGCGGTGATGGCTTCTGCCTACAATGCGCGGCCGCCTGCACCGGAAGTTCTGGTGAAGGGCGATGCGTGGGGCATTGTGCGGCCGCGGATGAGTGATGAATCGCTACTTGGACTGGATCGCCTCCCGCCTTGGCTTCAAGGCTGACCGCATCGAGCGGTATATCGCGGCTTCGCGCGCAGCTTTGCTGTGGGAGCGCGTGTGGCCGGCGCTGTGGCCAGCGAGCGCCATTGTCGGGCTGTTCGTTGCCGCGGCACTGTTCGATCTCTTCGCGATTGTACCGTGGGAAATTCATGCGCTGATTTTTTCCGCAGCGCTGGCGGGCGCAGGCACGGCGCTTTATTTCAGTTTCCAGAACATCGAACTGCCGAGCTGGCACGATGGCGCACGCAGGCTCGAACGCAGTTCCACGCTCGAACACCGCCCCATCACCGAGCGTGACGATGTGATGGCCGCGGGCGTCGGCGATGCCTATGCGGAAGCGTTATGGCGCGCGCATATCAAGCGTCTCTTGGGCGCAATCGGAAATCTGCGCGTCGCGCTGCCCTCGCCGCAATTGAAAAATCGCGATCCGCATGCGTTGCGATTCATCGTGCTGTTTGCCGTTGTGGTTGGCTTCATCGTTGCGGGTTCGGATTCCGGACGCCGATTGATGCAATCGCTGGCACCCGATCTCAATTCCGGCGCGCCACCCGCGACACTGGATGCGTGGATCAATCCGCCGTCCTATACCGGCGAAGCGCCCGTCTATCTCGGCCGCGCGCTGGAGAAACCGGTTTCGGTGCCGGTGGGTTCGGCGCTTGTGCTGCGCGTGCACGGCGCACGCGGGCGGCCGGCGCTGTCGCTGGACCCCGCGCCCGATACGACACCGAAATTCACCGGAACCGGCAGCGAATATGGCGCGGATTATCGCATCGCCGAGACGGGCGACATCGCCGTGCGCGCCAGCAACAACACGCTGGGCCATTGGCGCATCATCGCCATTCCCGACAATCCGCCGGTGATTGCATTTGCCAAACCGCCCGCGCGCACCGAACGCGATTCGATAGCGCTCGCCTTCACCGCAGGCGACGATTACGGCGTCACATCCGTGCGCGCACTGATCCGCCCGGTGAAAGACAAAAAAGTAACGCTCATCGTCGATCTGCCGCTCGATTCGGTTTCGGCCAAGACGCTGACACAGACGGTTTACAAAGATCTCACCGAAAATCCTTTCGCGGGCCTCGATGTCGATATCACGCTCGAAGCCAAGGACGGCGCGGGACAAACCGGGCAAAGCAAAGCGGTGCGCTTTCATTTGCCCGCGCGCATCTTCACTCATCCCCTCGCACGCGCACTGATCGAGCAGCGGCAGAATCTCGCGCTGGGCGGCATGCGCGCGACGGCCAAAGTCGCCCTCACGCTGGATGCGCTGACCATCGCGCCGGAGCATTATTTCCAGAACCAGACCGCCGCCTATATGGCGATCCGCGCGGCCTATTGGGGCGCCAGAGGTGCGCGCTACGCATCCGACATCGAGCATCTGGAAGATTTGCTGTGGCAGACCGCACTCGGCATCGAAGGCGGCGGGCTGTCGCTGGCGGCGGAGGAATTGCGGCGATTGCAAGCATTGCTGACGCAAGCACTCGCGCAAGGCGCGCCACAGGATGTGATCGATCAATTGCTGCAGAAATATCAGGAAGCGCTGAACAATTATCTGCAGACGCTGGCGCAAAATCCGCCGCAATCGGGCGCGCCCATTTCACCCAATGCGAAAGTGCTGAGCGAGGATGATCTTCGCGCGCTGCTCAAGGCCATCCAGCAGCTTGCGCAATCGGGTGCGCGCGGACAGGCCGCACAAATGCTCGCCATGCTGCAAAGCCTGCTGGAAAATCTGCACATGACGCAAGGCAATGGACAAGGCGAAGGTCAAGGCTCGCCCGCCGACAAGGCGCTCAGCGATTCCATCCGCGGGCTCGGCGATCTGATGGGCCGTCAGCGCCAATTGCTCGATAAAACTTTCCGCGAACAGCAGGGCAATGGCGATCCCAAAGACGGCGGCGCCAAGGGCCTCGCGCAGCAGGAAGGCAAATTGCGCGACGATCTGCAGAAATTGCAGAAAGGTCTGCAATCGAAAAATCTCGATTCTGCGGGCCGCAATATGGGCGAAGCGCAAGGCGGATTGGGCGCGCGCGATTTCGACAGCGCCGGTACGGCCGAACGCAGTGCACTCGATGCGTTGCGCGCGGGCGCGGGCGAGCTTGCGAAGAATCTGATGCAGCGTTCCGGCCAGCCCGGCATGGGCGAAAATGCGGATCCCATGGGCCGCACGCAAGGCTCCGGTGGCTTCGGCGATGGCGGCGTGAAGGTTCCCGCCCAATCCGAATTGCAGCGCGCGCGCGCGATTCTGCAGGAGCTACGCCGCCGCGCCGCGGAGCGCGGAAGACCGAAGGAAGAACTGGATTATATCGATCGGCTGCTGAAGGAATTTTAGAAAAGCGCTAATCCGCCCGCCCGATATACGGCAAACCCCGCCCCTGTCCTGCGTCGTCCATTCCGTAACCGACAACGAAACCGGTGACGCCGCCGAAGCAAACATAATCGGCTTTGGCGATGGCATCCTTGCGCTGTTTGTCGACCGCAACCGCGCTGATAACCGAACTCGCGCCCGCCTCGCGCAAAAGTTCCTGCGCCTTGGCGAGCGTGTGGCCGCCGTCGAGCACGCCGTCGATCAAGAGAACTTTCTTGCCGCAAACATTCTCATTGGCGCCGACCAGAACCGAAATCCCGCCTGCCTCGCGCGCCTTGCCGTAAGAGCGCAGCCAGAGAAATTCCACTCCGAGATCGAGCCCTTCGCGCGACAATGCCCGCAACAGATCGGCGGCGAAAACGAATGCGCCCGTCAGAATCGCCACCGCGATTTCCGGTTTGCGTTCGGCAATCTGTTTGGCGATTGCGCCCACGCGCGCGGCAATATCCTCTGCCGAGAAAAGCTGCAGCGGCTGGCCGCTCACTTCGCCCCGTCCGCGAAGCGCAATTCCATGTGGCGCGCGCCCTCCGGCGGATTGGACATGCGGGTGAGGAAGGACGCGCTCTGGCCCGCGCGCAGCGTCGCCACATCGGGCGTGAAGTTCCAGTGATAAAGCTCGCGCTTGCCGCCATCGGTGAGCGTCACGCGGATGGGTGGCACGGGCAATTCGCGGCCGCTGACATTGACGATGCTGCCCTTGATGGCGAGCACGATTTGGCCGTCTTCGGTTTCATAGCGCCGCGTCACGCCCGAAAAGGCGATGCCGCGCGCGTTCACGTTCAGCCCGAGCCCGGAATAAAGCGAAGCCGATTGCGGCCACAGCGTCGCGATGGTCTGCCGGTAGCTCAGGGCCGCCCCGCCGATCACCAGAATGACGCCCGCCAGTCCCAGCCACCCGGCCGCAAGCCCCAGCCGCTCCAGCACTGCAGATTTTCTTCTGGGCGGCGCCTCGGCAACCGGCACCGCCACCACCGGCGGCACATAGGCGCCGCGCGTCACCAGTTCCGGAGGCGGCGCGGGCCTTGGCGGCGGGGCAATCTCGATTTCCGGTTCGGGCTCGGGCTGCGGGCCCTCCTGATGCCAGACATGCCCGCATTTGGCGCAGCGCACCTTGCGGCCTTCCGGCGGGAAGGCGGCATCGGTCTGATAGCGCGTTGCGCATTCAGGACAGGTGAGAATCATACCGTGGCGCAAGACCTTCGACCCGCCGCGAAAATAGGCGTTAACGCACCGCCCCCGCAAGTTTGGCCCCGCAAGTTTGCGCCGATCCTTGTGCACGCAATTCGGTGCCGTCCTTGCCAGCGCGCGCTGCACCGCTATGTTCGCCCCGCCATGGTTCGCTTCGAAAATGTCGGCATGCGCTACGGTCCGGGGCCCGAGGTCCTGCGCGACGTCACCTTCGTGCTGGAGGCGGGCTCCTTCACCTTTCTCACCGGACCATCGGGCGCGGGCAAGACGACGCTGATGAAACTGATGCTGCTGGCCGAGCCGCCTTCGCGCGGGCTGATCACGCTGTTCGGCAACGACCTGGCGGTGACGAAACGGGCGCGTTTTCCCGAGCTGCGGCGGCGCATCGGCGTGGTGTTTCAGGATTTCCGCCTGCTCGATCATCTTTCGGCCTTCGACAATGTGGCGCTGCCGCTGCGCCTCGCGGGCAAGCGCGCCGAGGATTACGAGCAGGACGTGGCGGAGCTTCTCACCTGGGTCGGTCTTGGCGACCGCATGCAATCGCGCCCGCCCACGCTTTCGGGCGGTGAGCAGCAGCGCGTGGCGATTGCGCGCGCGGTGGTGGGGCGGCCCGATCTGCTGCTGGCCGACGAGCCCACCGGCAATGTCGATGCGGAAATCGGCCAGCGCCTGATACGGCTTTTTGCGGAACTCAATCGCCTCGGCACCACCGTGCTGATCGCCACCCATGATCGCAGCCTGATCGAAAGCACGCGGGCCCGCGAGATGCGGCTGGTCGAAGGCAGGCTGGTGGAATTGCGGGCGCGCGCATGAGCGGAAAAAAACCAAGCGGACGCATTCTGCCGCGCGAGAAGGGTGCCGCACCCCTCGATGTCGTCATCGGCGTGATGGCGTTTCTGGCCGCACTGGCGCTCGGCGCATCGCTGATTGCCGACCGCGCCGCCTATAGCTGGCGCGAAGGGCTGATCGGCAAACTCACCGTGCAAATCATTCCGCCGGAAAATGGCGACGCCGCCGCCATACTCTCGCAAGAGACTGCTGCCGCACTCACAGTGTTGCGCAGCACCGATGGCATCGTGCACGCGGCACCCGTATCGCAGCAGGATGAGATGGCGCTGGTGGCGCCATGGCTGGGCGCCGATGCGATGGTCGCCGATCTTCCCATGCCGCAATTGATCGATGCATCGGTGGCGCCCGGCGCGCGCGTGGATGTGCCCGCACTCGCCGCGAAACTGAAAACGGCCGCACCGGATTCGGTGCTGGACGATCACTCGCACTGGATCGGGCGGCTGAAATCGCTCGCCGATGCGGTGATATGGTCCGCCTACGGAATATTGGCGCTGATCGCGATTGCAACAGCGGCCGCCGTCTCCTTCGCCACGCGCGCCGGATTGCAGGCGCATCATGAAATCGTGGGCCTGCTGCATCAGATGGGCGCGCATTCGGGCTTCATCGCGCGCGCCTTCGAGCGGCATTATACGCTTTCGACGCTGGCCGCATCGGCGGCAGGCGCGTGCCTTGCCGCAATATTGTTCATTGCCGCAGGCGGGCTCGAATTCGCAGGCATCGAGCCCGTGCCGTTTCTGCCCCCATTATCGCTGACTCCAACCGAGATATTGTGGCTGAGTGCGGTGCCGATTGTGTCGGGATTGATCGCGTGGGTGACGGCGCGGCTTTCGGTGCTGGCGGCCTTGCGCGAAATCTATTGAATGGTGCGGCCCCTTTTTGTGTAAACTGTCCCGGGCGGCGCCAAAGATGAGGAAATCTGCTTTGGAACAAGCGACCAAACGCAGCGCATTTGGCGGCTTTCTGATATTCGCGCTCGCCGCGATTGCCGCCTACACCATTGGCTTCGTGTATTTCACACTCACCCTTCCCAAGACGCCGGATAAAATCGATTCGCCCGATGCCATCGTCGCACTCACCGGCGGCGGCGCGCGGCTCGATGCAGCCGTGGCACTGTTCGAGCGCGGCATCGGCAAGCGCCTTCTTATCACGGGCGTGTATTCCACCACGACGAAGCGCGACCTCAAAAGCATCGTCCATGGGGGGCGGCGTTTCGATTGCTGCGTCGATCTCGGATTCGCCGCCGAGGACACGCATGGCAACGCATCCGAAACCGCGACATGGATGCGCGCGCATCATTATCGCCGTCTCGTCGTGGTCACGGCGAGCTATCACATGCCGCGCAGCATGGCGGAATTCTCCTCCGAAATGCCGGGCGTGAAACTGGCGGCCTATCCCGTGGAGCCCGACGGCATCGACCTCAATTCCTGGTGGCGCGATCCGCGCGCCATCCGCCTGTTGCAGGCCGAATATGCGAAGTACCTCGCGAGCCTCGTGCTCACCAAATTCATCCACCAGAGCAAGCCCCTTGACCGCGCGATCCCGCACGGCGAGGCTAAACTCGCATCCTGATTTCATTTCCTCCATGACGATTATTCGTTCGGCGATATTCTTTGCGTGGTTCGCCTTCATTTCGGTGCTGCTGAATATCGGCTTCCTGCCGGTGCTGTTTCTGCCGGGCGAAGGCGGCGCGCGATTCGCCGGGCGTGTGTGGTGCAGCGCCGTGCTGTGGGGCCTGAAAATCTTTGCCGGTCTTGGCTATGAGGTACGTGGGTCCGTGCCGCCCGACGGCGCGCTGGTCGCCTCCAAGCATATGAGCATGTGGGATACGGTGACGCTCTATCTGCTGCTGAACCGGCCGGTGTTCGTGCTGAAGCAGGAATTGTTCAGGGTGCCGTTCTACGGCTGGTACACCAAAAAGCAGAGCAATATCGCCATCGACCGCGAGGCGGGCGCTTCGGCCCTGCGCAAAATGTCGGCAGAGGCGCGCGCTGCATTGGCGCGGGGACAGGCCGTCGTCATTTTCCCGGAAGGCACCCGTAAGGCGCCCGAGGCGGCACCCGATTACAAGCCCGGCGTGGCCGGTCTTTACAGCCAGCTTGGACGGCCTTGCGTGCCGGTGGCGCTGAACTCCGGCCTCTTCTGGCAGAACTTCACCAAACGCCGGGGCACGATTACGGTCGAGTTCCTGCCGCCCATCCCGCCGGGCCTGCGCAGCCGGGATTTCATGGCGGCGCTCGAAAGCAGCATCGAAACGGCGCAGGCCCGCCTTCTGGCCGATGGCAGGGCCCAACTGGCTGGAATCGAACGGCGGTAGGGCTGTCGCATGGTTGCCACAATATTTGGTAAAACTGATCACGGAACGTTCTGGCAACACAACTTGAAATTTACTGCCAGCCCTGTTAATTACCGCGCCCGCTGCGTGCGGCGTTAGGATGAGCGCCGAGACAAGAAAATGAGCGATATTTCCCGCCAGATCTGGGACATGAAATACCGGCTTAAAGCGCCGGACGGCACGCCCGTGGATCACGATGTGCCCGACAGCTGGGCGCGGGTGGCGCTGGCAGTCGCACAGGCCGAGGCGCCCGAGCAGCGTCGCCCATGGGCGCTAGCATTCGCCGAGGCGCTGACGGGCCACCGCTTCCTCCCGGCGGGACGAATCCTCGCGGGCGCGGGCACCGACCGCAACGTCACGCTCTTCAACTGCTTCGTCATGGGCACCATCCCCGATTCCATGGGCGGTATCTTTGCCCACCTGCGCGAGGCGGCGCTGACGCTGCAGCAGGGCGGCGGCATCGGCTACGACTTCTCCACGCTGCGCCCGCGCGGCGCGCCGGTGAAGGGCGTGGGCGCGGATGCCTCCGGCCCCGTCTCCTTCATGGAAGTGTGGGACGCGATGTGCCGCACGATCATGAGCGCGGGCAGCCGCCGCGGCGCGATGATGGCGACGTTATCTTGCGATCATCCCGATATCGAAAATTTCATCGAAGCCAAGCGCACGGCTGGGCGCTTGTCGATGTTCAATCTGTCGGTGCTGGCGAGCGATGCCTTCATGGCCGCGGTGAAAGCGGACGCGCCATGGGATTTGAAATTCGAGGGCCGCACATACAAAACCATCCGCGCCCGCGAATTGTGGGATCGCATGATGCGCTCGACTTACGAATATGCCGAGCCCGGCGTGATCTTCATCGACCGCATCAACGAACAAAACAATCTCGCTTATTGCGAAACCATCGCTGCGACCAATCCCTGCGGCGAGCAACCGCTGCCGCCCTACGGCGCATGCCTGCTGGGTTCGATCAATCTGGCCAAGCTGGTGAAACAGCCGTTCGAAGATGGCGCGCATGTGGACGAAGAGGAATTGCAGCGGCTGACGCGCGTGGCGGTGCGGCTGCTGGACAATGTCGTCGACATCTCGCGCTTTCCTTTGCCCGAGCAGCGCGCCGAAGCGATTGCCAAGCGACGCATCGGGCTCGGTGTGACGGGGTTGGCGGATGCGCTGATCTTCTGCCGCACGCGCTATGGCTCGCCGGAAAGCGTAGTGCTCATCGAGCGCTGGCTTTCGAAATTGAACTTCGCGGCCTATGCGGCCTCCGCCGAAATCGCGAAGGAAAAGGGCGCGTTTCCGTTGTTCGACGCAAGCGAATATCTGGCGCGTCCCAACATCGCAAAACTTCCGCAGGAGATTCGGGATGCCATCGCTGCACACGGCATTCGCAATGCGCTGCTGACATCCATCGCGCCGACCGGCACGATCTCGCTGTTCGCTGATAATGTTTCGAGCGGCATCGAGCCCGTGTTCGCCTATAATTATTCGCGCAAGGTTTTGCTGGCGGACGGCACGCGCTCGGAGGAAAATGTTTCCGATTACGCTTATCGCGCGTTCCGCGCCCGCTTCGGCGAGGAAGCGGAATTGCCGGATTATTTCGTCAATGCGCAGACGCTTTCGCCGGACGATCATCTGGCCGTGCAGGCCGCTGCGCAAAAGCATATCGACAGTTCAATTTCCAAAACCATCAATGTGCCGGTCGATATTTCCTTCGACGCGTTCAAGGATGTGTATCTCAAGGCCTATGAGACGGGTTGCAAAGGCTGCACGACCTATCGGCCCAATGACGTGACGGGCTCGGTATTGCAGACGCAGCCCGAAAAGCCGCTCACAACTATCCAGCCGGGGGAACAACGCGAAGACGACGAGCCGCTGCTGCCGCTCGCCATGCCGCAGATCTCTCGTCGCGAAAGCGGTGGCGTGGTTTACATGACGCAGCCGCTCGACCGCCCCGAAACCCTGCCCGGCCAGACCTACAAGGTGAAATGGCCCGATTCCGATCACGCCTTCTACATCACCATCAACGACATCGAGAAAGACGGGCGCCGCCGCCCGTTCGAGATCTTCATCAACTCGAAGAACATGGAAGCTTATGCCTGGACGCTGGCGCTCACCCGCATGATCAGCGCGGTGTTCCGGCGCGGCGGCGATGTGTCCTTCGTGGTGGACGAATTGAAAGCCGTGTTCGATCCGCGCGGCGGTCAATGGATGGGCGGGCATTATGTGCCCTCGCTGCTGGCGGCTATCGGCGAGGTGATCGAGCGCCATCTGATCGCGATTCACTTCATGGCCCCGCGCGAACAGCTCGTGCCCGACGAGGTCCGCGCCGTGGCGGTGGCGGCGGAAGGCGCGCCCGCGCGGCGCTGCCCGCGCTGCTCCAGCCCCTCTTATGTGAAACTCGAGGGGTGCGACACCTGCATCTCCTGCGGTTTCTCGCGATGCAGCTAAACTAAGGCTGCATGCGCTATTCCAGCCGCTTCTTCCTCTGGGCTCCCGTCGCGATTTTCGCCGCGCTGGTTGTCGCCGTCGGCGTGCATTGGTTCATGACGGCCAATGCGCTTTCTCAATACATGGATTCGATGAACGGTCATGAGATCGCGCCGGGCGTGAAGCTCAGTTTCGCGAAGCGGCAGATGGCCGGTTTTCCTTTCCGCCTCGATGTGATCGCCGACGATTTTCGCGTCGAAATCGCGGGTTCGCACGGCCCCATTCAATGGCGCGCCGAACATTTCGCCATGCACAGCCTCGATTATGGCCGCGTGCAGGCGATCTTCGAAGCCGCCGGAAATCAGACGCTCACCTGGACGGACGAGAACGGCCACAAACAGGCTCTGCAATTCCTGCCGGCTTTGCTGCGCGCCAGCGCCATCGAAGATAGCGGGCGGCTTTCGCGCTTCGATCTCGAATTGATCGGGGCCGCATCGCCGGACTTCGCCGCGGCGAATATGCAATTCCATCTGCGCCACGATCCGGCGGTGGACGCGCTTGACGTGGCGTTCAACGCTGACGAAATCCATTTATCGCCCGGTTTGAAATCCGCCTTTGGGCAGCTTGTCTCGCGCATCCGGTTCGACGCGAGGCTCGGGCCTGCCAGCGCGTTTGACGATCTTCTTGCAGGCAAAAACGATTGGCGCGCGGTGGCGGAGAATTGGCGCAATCATTCCGGCTCGCTGGAGGTTCGCAAGCTCGACATCGCGTGGGACAAAACTGAGGGAATCGCGTCCGGACAATTGACGCTGGATTCCATGCAGCGCCCGCAAGGCCTTCTCACGCTCAGGATCAAGGGAGAGAGAGCGCTTGCTGCGGGAATCGCGGGTTTGAGCGGCGACAAAAAACTGTTCGGCAGCGTGCTCGATGCGCTGGCGAAAAATCCGGTCAGCGATTCGGACAGTTTTTCCACGCAACTCGCGTTCAAGGACGGCATCGCCTATGTCGGCCAGATGCCCGCCGGTTTCGCGCAGTCGCTTTACTAAGATTTCTTCGCAGGGCTGCGGCCGAAATTGGGTTCGGCGCTGTCCTGACCTGCGCTCACAATCGAGCGGCGGATGGCGCGGGTGCGCGTGAAATGGTTGAACAACGTGTCGCCGTCGCCCCAGCGGATCGCGCGCTGCAGCATGTTTAAGTCCTCGGTGAAGCGCCCCAGCATTTCGAGCACCGCTTCGCGATTGTTGAGGAAGATGTCTCGCCACATCGTGGGATCGGAGGCCGCGATGCGGGTGAAATCGCGGAAACCGCCCGCGGAATATTTGATGACTTCGCCTTCAGTGACCGTTTCCAAATCGTCGGCGGTGCCTACGATGTTGTAAGCGATCAGATGCGGCAGATGGCTGGTGATGGCGAGCACCAGATCATGGTGCTTGGCGTCCATCACTTCCACATTGCTGCCGCAGCCTTCCCAGAATTTTTTCAGTTTCTCGAGCGCCTGCGCATCAGTGCCTGCGGGCGGGGTGAGGATGCACCAGCGATTGTCGAACAATTCGGCGAAGCCCGATTCAGGGCCCGATTGCTCGGTGCCCGCGATTGGGTGCGCCGGAATGAAATGCACGCCTTGCGGAATATGCGGGCCGACATCGCGGATGACGGCGGATTTGACCGAGCCCACATCGCTGACAATGGCGTCCGGTTTGAGAAACGGCGCCATCTCTTTCGCCAGCGCTTCGAAACTGCCGACCGGAGTTGCCAGCACAACAAGATCGGCATCGCGCACAGCAGATTCGATATCGCTATGCAGGGAATCAGCGAAGCCAACGGCGCGGGCTTTCTCCAGCGTTTCGGGACGGCGCGCATATCCGGCGATGTGTCCGGCGAGGCCCTTGCGCTGCGCCGCATGGGCCATCGATGAGCCGATAAGGCCGACACCGATCAGTGCAATCTTGGCGAAAATGGGCTTGCTCATCGCGTTATGTCCGCATGAATTCATCAAGCGCGGACACGACCAGCCGGTTGGCTTCTTCGCTGCCGATGGTCAGGCGTAGGCAATGCGGAAGACCATAATTGCCGACGCCGCGTAGGATAATTCCGCGCGACATCAGAAATTCGTCGGCGGCTTTGGCGCTGTGCGGGCCGCTGGCGGCAAAATGGATCAGCACGAAATTGGCGACGCCATCATCCACGCGCAAACCCGTTTTGCGGATGTGCTCGACCAGAAAGGATTTCCATTTCTCATTATGCGCAATGGAATCTTCGAGATGGCGGCGATCCTTCAGCGCCGCCGCCGCCGCGCGCTGCGCGGGCGTGGAGACATTGAAAGGCCCGCGCACACGATTGAGCGCGTCGGCCACATGCGCCGGGCAGAACGCCCAGCCCACGCGCAAACCAGCGAGGCCGTAGATCTTCGAGAAGGTGCGCGTCATCACCACATTGTCGAATTGCGACACCATCTCGATGCCGGATTCATAATCGTTGCGCCGGACATATTCGGAGTAAGCCGCATCGATCACCAGTAGCGCAGTCGGCGGCAGGCCTGCATGCAGGCGGCGGACTTCTTCGCCGGTGAGATAGGTTCCCGTCGGATTGTTCGGATTGGCGAGATAGACCAATCGCGTGCGCGGGCTCACCGCCGCCAGCATCGCATCCACATCCACGCGCAGATGCTTCTCCGGCACCACAACCGGCACTGCGCTGTTGGCCAGCGTGGCGATGCGATAGACGAGGAACGCGTGCTCGCTGAACAGCACCTCGTCGCCGGGGCGCAGATAGGCGTTGGCCAGCATCGTCAGCAATTCGTCCGAACCATTGCCGCCGACGATGCGATCCGGGTTCAGCCCGTAAGCCTCGCCGATGGCGTCGCGCAAGATCTTCGCCGAGCCTTCGGGATAGATTTCGAGCGCGCCCGCCGCCGATCTGAAAGCCTCGATCGCCGCCGCACCCGCACCCAGCGCCCCCTCATTGGACGACAGCTTGAACACGCGCGCAGCGCCCGCCGCGGTGGCGCGGCCGCCGATATAGGGCGCGATGTCGAGCACGCCGGGTTTGGGCGTGGGGATCATGAGACTGTCCATGGCTTCAAAACGGCCGGTATTGATAGAGGTGCGCTTTGCCGAAATCAAAGCGCTCGTTGACAGGCGCGCCCCCTCGGGCCAACAAAGCGGCCCTTAACGGGGTTTGGAGGATCGATGGCGGAACTGGCGAGCCCAAAATTCCTGCGGCCGCTTACGGCGCCCGGCGCGGATATGGGACAGGCCATCACCTTCGGTCCCGAGCGCCCGCTTGTGCTCGATTCCGGCAAGGATCTGAGCCCGCTCACCGTCGCCTATATGAGCTACGGCACGCTGAACGCCGAACGCTCCAATGTGGTGCTGGTCTGCCATGCGCTGACGGGGGATCAGTTCGTCGCGAGCCGCCATCCCGTCACCGGCAAGCCGGGCTGGTGGGAGACGATGGTGGGGCCGGGCAAGCCCATCGATACCGACCGCTTCTTCGTGATCTGCGCGAATGTCATCGGCGGCTGCATGGGAACGACGGGGCCAGCGGAGATCGATCCGGCAACCGGTGAACCTTACGGCCTCAATTTTCCCGTCGTCACCATCCGCGACATGGTGCGCGCGCAGGCGATGCTGCTCGATGCGCTGGGCATCGAACAGATCCTCTGCGTCACCGGCGGCTCGATGGGCGGGATGCAGGTGCTGCAATGGGCGGCGAGTTATCCTGAGCGCGTATTCTCCGCACTGCCGATTGCCACCGCCGCGCGGCATTCCGCACAGAACATCGCGTTCCACGAAGTGGGCCGTCAGGCGATCATGGCCGATCCCGACTGGAAGGGCGGCGCTTACCAATTGCAGGACACGCAGCCCGGCAAAGGATTGGCAGTGGCGCGCATGGCCGCGCACATCACCTATCTTTCGGAAGCCGCGTTACAGCGCAAATTCGGGCGCTCGCTGCAGAATCGCAACGGGCTGTCGTTTGCTTTCGGACCCGACTTCCAGATCGAAAGCTATCTGCATCATCAGGGCATGACGTTCGTGGACCGGTTCGATGCGAACTCCTATCTCTACATCACGCGCGCGATGGATTATTTCGACCTCGCTGCAGATTATAATGGCGTGCTGGCAGAAGCATTTCTTGGCAGCAAGACGCGGTTCGGGATTATTTCCTTTACCAGCGACTGGCTGTTCCCGACTTCGGAGAACAAACGCGTGGCCCATGCGCTGAATGCAGCGGCGGCGAATGTGAGTTTCGTGGAGATCGAGACCGACCGCGGGCACGACGCTTTCCTGCTGGACGAACCAGAATTGTTCGCAGCAGTGCGCGGCTTTCTCAATTCGGCGGCGGCGAGCCGCGGCGTGAAATGAGCCAGTTGCGTCCCGACCTCGCCGCCATTGCCGAAATGATTCCGGAAGGTGTGCGCGTGCTCGATGTGGGCTGCGGCGATGGCGCGCTGCTGGAACATCTGGCCCGCACCAAGCGGGTGGATGGCCGCGGAATCGAATTATCGCAGCAGAATGTAAATGCCTGCGTGGCCCGCGGACTGTCGGTGGTGCAGGGCGATGCGGACACCGATCTCGCCGAATATCCCTCACATGTTTTCGACGTGGTGATCCTGAGCCAGACCATTCAGGCGACGCGCTCGCCCTCCAAGGTGCTGGCCGATCTGCTGCGCATCGGAAAACACACGATCGTATCGCTTCCCAATTTCGGACATTGGCGCGTGCGCTTAAGCCTGCTCGCCAAGGGGCGCATGCCGCGCACCCGCACGCTGGACTATAGCTGGCACGACACGCCCAACATTCATCTCTGCACGATTGCGGACTTCGTGGCGCTCGCGCGTCAATCCGGCGCGGTGATCGAACGAGCGCTCGCGCTCAGCGAAAAAGGCGCCACGCATCCGATGACACCGGATGCGTGGGGACCAAATTTCTTCGCCGAAGGCGCGATCTTTCTGTTGCGTCCGCTTTAGCTTTTCGCAGGATCCAGCAGTTTCAGCGCCTGGGCGTAATGATCGACGCCCTTCTGATAGAGGCCGCTGTTGCAGAATTCCAGGCCATAGCGCTGCTGCTTGACCGCATCGGAATAATTGGCGGATTGCTGGTTGGCATCGAGCGCGGTCTTCACCTGCTTGCCCTGATCGATGCAGCCGGTGAGATTCGCCGTTTCGGCCGCACTGGCGGATGCGACGTTGAATGCGAGCACCGAGCAAACCAATGCAGCGCCACCAATGAATTTCAATTTGACCATGACTCCCTCCTCCAAAACCCGAGCACCCTCGCGCGGGCAGGCTGGACATAGGAAGCGATACGCACAGGAGAAGTGCTGCAATGATGTCATGTAGATCATGATGCTCACGAAACCGCGAGCGGCCAATCTTCAATCGCTGTTTTACTTGGGAAAATTCGCGTTCGCGTTTCGCCGCGAGAAAAACGCATAGCGCCTATGACGGTCTGTTGCGAATCCAAACTACTGGATAAACAAAATAGCGCCGCTCTTAACCAGCGGCGTTGGCGAGCGCCGCCTTCGCATTCTTCACCGGCGATGGCGCGGCCAGCGCGTAAAGCGATTTCTGCGCCTCCACGATATGCACGCCGGCAAGCCGCGGCCACAATGCGCGGCCGATGCGCTCCCACGCAGTGCCGCTGCGAACGAGGCTGCGCATCGGCCGCAGCGGAAAGAGCAGCGCCGTATCCCAGCGCTCCGGCACGAACATGGACTCGTTGAGAAGCCGCGAGAGCTGGCCGCGGGTGAAGGGGCGTCCCTGCGCGAAGGGAGAACTTTCCACCCGCGCCCACAGGCTGCGCCGGTTGGGCGCAATGATGATGAGCTTTCCCGAAGGCGCGAGCACCCGCCAGATCTGGCGCATCAGGGGGCGCGCCGCCTCGGCAGCCTCCAGCCCATGGACGATCAGGATGCGGTCGAACATCGCGTCGGGGAACGGCAGCGCGTTTTCTTCGCCCAGCACCGACAGCGGCCGCTTGGCCGGCCAGACCACCACACCCTGCTGGGCCGGCATCAGGGCGATGACCCGCTCGGCCTCTCCCTGAAAGGGGGTGAGATAGGGCGGCGCGAAGCCATAGCCCAGAATTCGCTGCTTTTTGGCTTCCGGCCACAGCCGCTTCAGCCGCCGCGCGATCAGCCGCCGCGTGACCTGCCCCATGGGCGCCGCGTAGAAGGCCGAAAGGTCGTGTGCATCAATCTGCATGGGAGAACACCGTTACGCGGTTCACCGACTCAACCGGCATTGCTAGGATCATAACGCGTTTAAGGATAGCGACATGGCCAAGCTTAGTGTCCAATTGGTTCCCTGCCTGAAGGACAATTACGCCTATCTGGTCACCGATGCCGGCCAGGGCGTCTTTGCGGTGATGGACCCTTCCGAGGCGGACCCCGTCATCAAGGCGCTGGGGGAGCGCAAGCTCACCCATATCCTCAACACCCATCACCATTTCGACCATACCGGCGGGAACCTCGCTCTCAAGGAGCGCTATGGCGCTGTGGTGGTGGGGCCGGAAAAGGACCGCGAGCGCATTCCCGGCATCGATGTGGGCGTGAGCGAGGATGCGCCCTGGATGTTCGGCAAGCATGTGGCGCGCATCCTGGAAATCCCGGCGCACACCAAGGCGCACATCGCGTTCCACTTCCCGGAGGACGGGATCGTGTTCACCGGCGATACGCTGTTTGCGATGGGTTGCGGAAGGCTGTTCGAAGGCACGCCTGCGATGATGTGCGCGTCGCTTGCCAAGCTGATGGCGCTGCCCGACGAGACGCGGGTTTATTGCGGCCATGAATACACATTCAACAATGGCCGTTTCGCGGTGACGCTGGAGCCGAACAATACCGCGCTGCAGACGCGGCTGCGCGATGTGGAAGCGCGGCGCGCGCGCAACGAATCCACAATGCCCACGAACATGGCGCTGGAGAAGCGTACCAATCCATTCCTGCGCACCAACTCGGCAGAGATTCGCCGTTCGGTGGGGCTTGTCGAGGCAAGCGATGTGGAGGTGTTTGCGGAAATGCGGCGGCGGAAAGATATGTTCTGATCAGTCGGACTTCTTGTCGTCGTCCTTCTTGTCCTCATCGCCCGAACCGGCGACCGTGTGAGCGGTGGTCTTCACGACCGTTGCGCCCACATCCACCGCGGTGCCTGCCACTGTAGCGGCCGCGTCCACCGCCGTGCTCGCCACGTCCACGGCTACGCAGCCGGAAAGGCCGGCGGCTGCGAGGGCAAGTATGGTCAGGCGCGCAATGGCTTGCATGGTTTTCTCCAGCCTCGGTGGCCCACACTATCACAAGGGCCCGGTAATTGGATAAGCTCGGCCACAACCAACGGGGGAATCGCCATGGCACTGCCCAATCTGATGCTCGGCCATATGAGCGTCGAGTTCACCATGCTCGCACTCGCCATCGTGCTGGGATTTGTCCAGCTTTTCCTTGCCGCCCATGTGGTGACGAGCGAGCGCGGCATCAGATGGAATGTCGGCCCGCGCGACGAAACCAAGCCGCTGCAGAGCAAGCTCGCGGGGCGCCTCGACCGGGCTTTCAAAAATTTCATGGAGACATTCGGCTTCTTCGCGGTCGCGGTGCTGATGGCGGCGGCGCTGGGGCGGCATAACGGACAGACAATGCTGGGCGCCGAATTGTATCTCGCGGGACGCATCGTCTATCTGCCGCTTTATGCGATGGGCATTCCGGTGGTGCGCACGATTGCGTGGGCTGCGGCGACAATCGGAATCGTTTTGATACTTGCCACGCTGTTTACCGGCTAGCGCACGAACTCCAGCGAGATCGCGGAGAAATGCACGATCGCGGCGGCGAGCACGAAGCCGTGCCAGATCGCCTTGTGGAACGGGATGCGCTCGATCACATAGAACGCAATCCCGGCTGAGTATATCAGTCCGCCCGCCACCAGCAGCCAGAAATCCACATGCGCGAGTGACACCGATAGCGGCTGCATGACGGTCACGATCATCCAGCCCATGCCGATATAGAGCGCCATGCTGGCGCGCTCGAAGCGGGTGGGGAACACAAGTTTCATGACCACGCCGAACGTCGCCGTCAGCCAGATCGCCGCAAGGATCGCATCGCCCGTGGGATAGCCCAGGCGATTGGCGGCGAAGGGCGTGTAGGTGGCCGCGATCATGATGAAGATCGCGGAATGATCGAGCCGGCGCAAAATCATCTTCGCCGGGCGGTGATGCGGCGTGAGATTGTAGGCGGCCGAAAACCCGATCATCGCCAGCAATCCGGCGCAATAGACCGACACGCTGACCGCCACCGTCCAATCGCTGCCGATGACATGAGCGATCAGCCACAGGCTCGCATTGATCGCAAACACGATGCCGACCACATGGATGATCGCATCGGCGCGATGCTCGATCTCGGAATATAGGCGGGCAGCCTGCGAACTCATGGCGTTCATAATAGGGCTCGTTTTATGTATGGTTGGTGAATACGGCACTGTTCCCCAATCAAGAACGCGCGAGGCCCCGCAATTGTTGCTCCGATGGCAGAAATGCCGCGAGCAATCCGATGGCGGGCAGGAAAGCGCAGACCCGATAGGCATATTCCACGCTGGTATGATCGGCCAGAACGCCGATCAGCGCGGCCCCCAACCCGCCCATTCCGAAGGAAAATCCGAAGAACAGGCCCGACACCATGCCGACCTTGCCGGGGATCAATTCCTGTCCATAGACCACGATGGCCGAGAATGCCGACGCCAGCACCAGCCCGATCACCACACTGAGCGCACTCGTCCAGAACAAATTCGTGTAAGGCATTATCAGCGTGAAGGGCAGCACGCCCAGAATCGAAAACCAGATGAGATATTTGCGCCCATAGCGGTCGCCGATGGGTCCGCCCGCAAACGTGCCCACCGCCACCGCCAGAAGAAACAGAAACAGATGCAATTGCGCATCGCGCACCGTCAGATGGAAATGATGGATCAGATAGAATGTGTAATAGCTCGTGATGCTGGCCATGTAGAAGAATTTCGAGAAGATGAGCGCCAGCAGGATGCTCACCCACGCGATCACTTTGGCGCGCGGCAATGCGCTTTTCAGCTCGGCGTGGCGGCGCGCCCGCACACGCGCAAGGCCGTGATGCTTGTACCAGCGCCCGACATTCCACAGCACCACGATGGAGAGCAGTGCCAAAAGCGAACACCACGCAATCGCGCCGTGCCCGTAAGCCAGCACCACGAAAGCGGCCAGCAGCGGGCCGATTGCTGAGCCGAGATTGCCGCCCACCTGAAAGGTGGATTGCGCAAAACCGAATCGCCCGCCCGAAGCGATGCGCGCCACCCGCGAGGATTCCGGATGAAACACCGACGATCCCATGCCCACAATGGACGCCGCCACCAGCACCATGGCGTAGCTTTGCGCCAGGCCCAGCAGCAGCAACCCCACCAGCGTGAAGGCGGCACCCGCGGGAAGCAGATAGGGAATGGCCTTGCGGTCGCCATAAAGCCCCACCAGCGGCTGCAGCAGCGAGGCCGTCACCTGAAACACCAGCGTGATGAGACCGATCTGCGTGAAGTTCAGCGCGAACATGGTTTTGAGGCTGGGATAGATGGCCGGCAACAGCGACTGCATCATGTCGTTGAGCATGTGGCAGAAGGCGACCGCGAAGATCACGGAATAGGCCGTGCCTTCCGTCGCGGTGCTCGATCTGGGTGCTGCTATATCGGTCATGATTCCTTGCGTGCCATCGAAGCGGGATGAGCGCAACCGTCATCCGCGCAAAGCTGCATTGTCAGCGGATACGGAAGGGCGGCAGATGCTTGTCGGGCTCGTCCATGGTCTGATAATTTTTTTTCATCTCGTCCCCGCGTGGATAAGCCCTGAGTTTTTCGCGGAGTTCTGCGGTTTTGTCCGTGGATAGGGGCGGCCTATCCACGTTTTTTTCTGCACGTTTTTGCGCGTTTTCGCGGCGATTTGCGTCCATTTCGCGCTGATTTACGCTGCCGTTCATCCGCGCCAGCGAGGTGCCGATGCGTGCGGCCGAACTCATCAGGCGCGCCACCGTCTGAAGTGCCGCGGCGCGCGCCTGCGGCACGATGCTCTCGTCGCGGGCAATGGTGAGCGCCACGGCAATCGCCTCGTCGCAATCGGCTAGCCTTAAGATGAGATAGCGCGTCGCCCTGGCCACGGAAGCCTTGCCGCGCAGACCTGTGAACTTCGAGAGTTGCCCGGCGCCGCCGGATTTGGATTCATCGTTCATCGCACATTTTCTCCTTTTGCGGCGAGCATTTTACGCCCGCTTCGGAGAGCATGGATAAGGTTCGCGATTTTCCGCAGAGAGACTGGAGGGACGCGTGGATAGCGTCAGCTGACCCTGCGATTCACTTTCGAATCTCCCGCCCATGCCAGATGCGCAGGATGAGTAGCGCGCCGTCCGCTTCGCGGATCGTGTAGCGCACAACATAGCCACGCTTTCCGAATTGCACCGTGATCTGGCGAATTCGCGGGGATCGCGTTTTGTGACCGAGACCGGGCATGTGTTCGAGAAGTTCGAGCTTGGCCCAAATTGCGCTCATCGCACGCGCAGCGGCACCCGGATTTTTTGATTCCAGAAATTCATATACCCGTTGCGAATCCGAAATCGCTTCGGTGGAAAAGAAGATCATTCGATCTTGCGCGGCACCGGGGGCGGAAGCTCATTGGCGGAACCCCAACTGCGCACCCATGCCTTGACCTCATCGAGAGGAACGCCTTCGCGCGTACGCTCATATTCTTGCAGGCGGCGCAAATCCTCTTCGACGTCTGGGCCTTCCATATCGATTGAATCGAGAAGAGCCAGTGCATCGGAAACCACATGCGAAGCTTCCTGTCCGCGCTGCTCGGCCAGCGCGCGCAAGCGCGCATCCGTTTCGGTATCGAGATCGAGTGTGCGGCGAACCGTCGTCATAAGCGCCAGAATATGCCGATTGGACGGCAAGCGGAAGGGGCTAGGTAATCCCGTTCTTCCCATCCATCGACAGCACCACCGGTTTGTGGCGGCGGGCTTCCGCGGCGTCCATTTGCGCGTACGCGACGATGATGACGAGGTCGCCTTTTTGGGCGAGGCGGGCGGCGGCGCCGTTTATGCCTATGGTGCCGGAGCCGGCGGGTGCTTCGATGGCGTAGGTGGTGAAGCGGGCGCCGTTGTTGATGTTGAGGACGTCCACTTGTTCGTTCGGCAGGATGCCGGATGCTTCCAGCAGCGCCGCATCAATCGAGATCGAGCCTTCGTAATGCAGGTCACATTGCGTGACCGTGGCGCGGTGGATTTTCGCTTTCAGCAGGGTGAGGAGCATGGTCGTACTCACATTTGCACTGGTGGAGTTTGTTGCACCTTCGGTCCCCCACCCGAAATTCGCTTTGCGAATTTCGACCTCCCCACAAGGGGGAGGTGAAGTTAGTTGTCCAAAAAGCTGCGCAGCTTCCGGCTGCGGCTCGGGTGTTTGAGTTTGCGCAAGGCTTTCGCTTCGATCTGGCGGATGCGTTCGCGCGTGACGCTGAATTGCTGGCCGACTTCTTCCAGTGTGTGGTCGGTGTTCATGCCGATGCCGAAGCGCATGCGCAGCACGCGTTCTTCGCGCGGGGTGAGTGTCGCCAGCACGCGCGTGGTGGTTTCGCGCAGATTCGCTTGGATCGCGGCGTCGATCGGCAGGATCGCGTTTTTGTCTTCGATGAAATCGCCCAGATGCGAATCTTCCTCGTCGCCGATGGGCGTTTCGAGGCTGATCGGTTCTTTCGCGATCTTCAGAACCTTGCGCACTTTTTCGAGCGGCATGGCGAGACGTTCGGCGAGTTCTTCGGGCGTCGGCTCGCGGCCGATTTCGTGCAGCATCTGGCGCGAAGTGCGCACCAGCTTGTTGATCGTCTCGATCATGTGCACGGGAATGCGGATGGTGCGCGCCTGATCGGCAATCGAGCGCGTGATTGCCTGACGAATCCACCACGTCGCATACGTGCTGAATTTATAACCGCGGCGATATTCGAATTTATCGACCGCCTTCATCAACCCGATATTGCCTTCCTGAATGAGATCGAGGAATTGCAATCCGCGGTTGGTGTATTTCTTCGCAATGGAAATCACGAGGCGCAGATTGGCCTCGATCATTTCCTTTTTGGCCTGGCTCGATTCGCGCTCGCCCTTTTGCACCGTCTGCACGATGCGGCGGAATTCGCTGATCGACTGGCGCATCTCCTGCGCGAGGCTCTGAATCTCGTCGCGGATATTGTTGACCTTGTCGCGCTCGTCCTGGATGAATTCCTTCCAGCCGATGCGCGACAGACGGCCCACGCGGCGCGCCCAATTGGGGTCCAGCTCGTTGCCGAAATGCTCTTTGAGAAAATCGAGGCGATCCACGCCATGCGCTTCGGCCAAGCGCAGCATGCGCCCTTCCAGCGACACAAGACGGCGATTGATGCCGTACATCTGATCGACCAGCGCTTCGATGCGGTTGTTGTTGAGCTTGAGGCCTTTGACGAGATCGACGGTGTCGGCGCGCAGCTTTTTGAAGCGGCGTTCCTGGCTGTTGGACAATTGCTCGTCGGTGCCGCCGATGGCCGCTTCGACGCTCGCATCCTGCAGCTTGCCGAGTTTCTTGTAGAGCGAGGCGATCTGGTCCAGCGTCTCCAGCACTTGCGGCTTGAGTGCTGCTTCCATTGCGGAAAGCGGCAGATTGCCTTCTTCGTCTTCTTCGTCGGCTGCTGCATCGGCAGCGGCTGCGAGTTCACCGGGATCGAGCGGTTCGCCGTCTGCATTCGTCGTGGGCAGCGGCGCTCTGGGCGCAGGCGGCTCGGGCTTGCGCAATTCGGGCGGACGCGGCGGGGCCGAAATGACGGGCGCACCGCCATGGCCGTTCAGCAGCGGGGATGCAGGCGCACCTTCGCCATTGACCTGCGGCGGCGCGCCATCGGGACCGGCGCCATACATGGCTTCCAGATCGATGATGTCGCGGAGAAGAACTTTTCCTTCGTTCAATTCGTCGCGCCACACCGTGATGGCTTCGAAGGTGAGCGGCGATTCGCACAGCGCGCCGATCATCAGCTCGCGGCCGGCTTCGATGCGCTTCGCAATGGCGATTTCGCCTTCGCGCGACAGCAATTCCACCGAGCCCATTTCGCGCAGATACATGCGCACCGGATCGTCGGTGCGGTCATATTGCTCCGAGCCTTCGGCGGCCTTGGTGGTGACTTCCTTGCCGCCTTCGGCGAGCGCGGGGACAGCGCCTTCCGCGCCCTCTTCCTGCTCTTCGCTTTCGATGACGTTGATGCCCATTTCGTTGAGCATCGACATCGTGTCCTCGATCTGTTCGGAGGACGTCTTGTCGGACGGCAGGACCTTGTTCAGTTCGTCATAGGTGACGTAGCCGCGCGCTTTCGCTTTCGCGATCATCTTGCGCACGCCGACATCGGACATATCCAGCAGCGGAGAATCGGCATCCTCGCGCGCGGTCTGCGGCTCCTCGCCCGGCTTGGGGATGGGCGACTTGTTGGCCTGCTTTACGTCCGGCTTCTTGACGGGCGCTGGCGGCGGTGGGGGAGCGGCGGCCTTTTTGGCGACCGGCGCGGGCGCGGGCTTCTTGGCCTCCACCTTCGGCTCGACCTTTTTGGGCTCGGGCTTGGGCGCAGATGCTTGTTTCAGGACAGGCTTCGCCGCGGGCTTGGGCGCAGGCTTGGCCGCAAGCGCCGGCTTGGCCGCAGGCGCAGGCCTGGCCGCGGGCGCAGATTTCTTGGCCGCGGGCTTGGCCGGGGCGGCCTTGGCCTGAGGTTTGGCGGCCGGCTTATGCTTGGGGGCCGGTTTGTGCGCTGCTTTCGCGGGCTTCTTCTGTGCCGTCTTGGTTGCCACGAGTGTTCCGTCGTCCGTACTTGCCTCTACCTATAGGGAGCAGAGAGCGGTTTTCATAAACCCTGCCGGGGCTATGGCCAATGCGCCTCAATCGCGCGGAAGACCGAGGAGGCGGTTGGCATCGCGCCAGCTTTCTTCGGTCGGCTCGCTATTGAAACGCTCCACGGCGCGAACCCGTTCGGGCCCCAATTCCGCAATTTCCCGCAATTGGGCGGCAGCGCGTAACCAGCGGGTTTCGATGTCTTCGCCAAGGACTTCCCCTGCGGCGTCCGCGGCGGCGACGCTGCCCGATCGCGCCGAAAGACGCTCGACGAGATCAGCAAGGCCTGTGCGGACGAGATGGTTCTCCAAAGCCCCTTTTTCAAGCCTGAAGCCGGAGGCGGCGAGGTTTAGGAGTTCGTGACGCAGCCTGTCAAGCGAACGATCCGTGAAGGGGAGTGCGGCCAGCACCTCGCCCTGGGTCAGCGCAAGGGACGGGTTTTCGAGGAGGAGGATTGCAACCTCCAGCTCCTTGGTCCGCACCACGCCGGAACGCCCCGTGCGGGCCAGCAGGGAATTGCGCACGGCGGGGGAGACAGTCTCCATGGGCTGGCGTGGCAGATCGCGAGACTGGAATTTGCGGGAGCCCGTGCGGGGCTCATAGGAACGCTCTTGCCGGGGCGTGGGCGCGCGGCGTTTGAAGGTTTCGAAAACCTGCTGCTCGAAATCGCGGCGGTAATAATCGGCGATCTTGGAATCGGAAATCGCCGCGACGATTTCGGACAGCGAACGCTCCAGACCGGCGCGGCGCTCGGGCGTCGAGAAATCCTTGCCTTCCGTCTCCACGCGCCACAGCACGCGCGAGAGCGGTTGCGCGTCGTCCAGCAATTTCTTCATCGCCAGCGGACCCTGCGCCTTGATGAAAGAATCCGGATCTTCGCCGGGCGGCAGGAATGCGAAGCGCAGCGAATGTCCGGGCTTCAGATGCGGCAATGCCAGACGCGCCGCGCGGTGAGCTGCGCGCAAGCCCGCTTCATCGCCATCGAATGCGAGGATTGGTTCGGGCGCGGTGCGCCAGAGAAGTGCTAGCTGATCTTCGGTGAAAGCTGTGCCGAGTGGGGCAACCGCTGCGTCAAAGCCTGCACGCACCAGCGCGATCACATCCATATAGCCTTCGGCGAGAATGATCGTGCCGTTCTTGAGTGCTGCGGGGCGCGCGGTCGCGAAATTGTAGAGCAGATGGCCTTTGGAAAAGAGCGTGGTCTCGCCGGTGTTGATGTATTTGGGCTTGGCATCCGGCGACAATGCGCGCGCACCGAAAGCGATGATGCGTCCGCGCGGATCGCTGATCGGAAACATCACGCGGTCGAAAAAGAAATCGCGTGCGCCGCGATTTTCGTCACTTGGCCGCGCAAGGCCCGCTTCGATCATGTCGTCGAGCGTGATGTTTTTCGTTTTCAGATGTTCGATGAGCGAGCTGTCGCGCGGCGCATATCCCAGACGAAATTGTTTGGCTGCCGCGTCGTTCAAACCGCGCGAGGCGAGATATTCACGCGCTTCTTTTCCGTGGCTCCCGCGCAATTGCGCTTCATAAAAAACGCAGGCTGCTTCCACCACGTCATAGAGCGATTTCTTTTTCTCTTCGCGGGCCTCGTCGTCCGGCGACCATTTGGGCAGTTCCACGCCCGCCTCGGCCGCCAGCTTCTCCACCGCTTCGGGGAAGCTCAAGCCTTCCGTCTCCATCACCCATTTGAAGGCGTCGCCGCCGGCCCCGCAGCCGAAGCATTTATAGGTGCGCCGCTCATTCTCCACTTTGAATGAAGGGGATTTCTCCTTGTGGAAGGGGCAGCAGCCCCACATCACCCTGCCCTTGCGGGTGAGTTTTACGCGCCGCCCCACAAGCTGGACGATATCCGTCCGCCGCAGGATTTCCTCAAGAAGATTGGGGCCGTAGCGCATGGGTCACAGTGTAGAGGGTTTAATTCCTCCGGTGGGCGGCATTTTTCAGGAATCCTGTGCATACGCCAGAGTTCCTCGCGCCCCGCCATCGCCGCAATTTGATTGCAGGCTCCCCAATTCCTGCCATACCGTGGAGCAGGCCTTAGATGAGGGGAAACATCATGGCAGCCAAACATATCATTATCGCCGCGGCTCTGGGCATTGCGGGACTCTGGCCAAATCTTGCGGGGGCAAGCGAAGCCAGCGAGCTGGACGCCCAAGCCCATGCGGCCATCGCCGCCGGGAACTGGCAGGGCGCCGCCGACATCCTGAACAAGCTGGTGGCGGTCGATGCGCGCTGGACGAATTTCGAGGCGCTGGGCGATGCCGATTTCAATCTCGGCAAATATCCGGAAGCGTACGCTGCCTTCAACACGGCCATTGTGGGCGCCAAGGCCGATCACCGCCTGCCCCATGACCAGCTCCAGACCGCGCTCGGCGCGATGTATCTGTCGCGGGGTCATGCGCTGGTGCAGATCGCCCGCTATGACGAGGCGCTGGCTTCCTACACCAGCTCGGCCACCTATCTGACCAATCCGGGCCCGGCTTATTATGCCATCGCGGCCCTTGCCTATAACCAGAAACTCGCCACGCCTGTCGATCCCGTCGAATATTGCGACAAGGCGATAGCCGCCGATCCCACGATCGCGGATGCCTATTTCCTCAAGGGCTCGATCCAGATGAGCAAGCCCACCCCCGGCCCCGACAAGAAGATGGTGTTTCCGCCGGGAACCAAGGAAGCGCTGCAGAAATATCTCGAACTCCAGCCCAACGGGCCCGAGGCAAAGGACGCGCACGACATGCTCGATGCGCTGAACCAGCAGTGATCAACGCAGCTTCTTCACAAAATGGAAGCTGGTGATCGATAATTTGAGGCGATGATAGAAACGGTGCGCACCCAGACGGTGCGTGCCGGAATCCAGATGGAACTCGGCGCAACCTTCCTTGCGCGCCAGTTCCTCCATCCAGCGCATCAGGCCTTCCGCAAAGCCCTTGCCGCGATGGCTTTCCAGACAGATCAGATCATCGACATAAAGCGATTTTCCCCACGCCAGCCATTCCGAAATGCGAAAACCCGAGGCGGCGACAGGCGCGCCCCCATCTTCCACATAGATCAGCCGATAACCCAACGCCTGCTGGCGGCGGACTCGCGCGAGGAAATCCTCCGCGGTCTGGATATGCGGGCGCAGTTCGCGCATCACCGGAAATATGCGGGCAATATCAGTATCGGTGGTGGCTTCTTTGATGGTGAATGCCGTCATTCAATCCTCCATTGTCATCCCCGGCGAGCACGAAGCACTAGCTTCGGGCGAGGGAAGGGGACCCAGGTGGCGAAGCCCTCGCGATCCCGCCGGAAAAGATTTGGACCAATCCTTCATTGCGGAGATTGCCGGACCACCTGGGTCCCCTTCCCTCGCGCTGCGCGCTCGCCGGGGATGACAAGTTTTGTTTTATTTGCTGGAAAGCAGTTCCTTCACTGTCGCGCTCGCCTTGGCGAAATCCATCTGCCCCGCGTAGCGCTCCTTCAGCGCGGCCATGACCTTGCCCATGTCCTTCATCGAGGCCGCATCCAGCTCCGAGATGATCTCGGCCGCCGCGGCCCTCGCTTCCTCCGCGCCCATCTGCTTGGGCATGAAGGAGCGGATGATCTCGATCTCCTCGCGCTCGGCATCGGCGAGCTCGGGACGGTTGCCGACCACGAAGGCGGTGATCGAATCCTCGCGCTGCTTGATCATCTTGGCCAGCAGCCCCAACACATCGTCGTCGGAAATGCCTTCGCGGCTGGTTTCGGTGCGGGCGGCGATGTCCTTGTCCTTGATGGCGGCCAGCACCATGCGCAGCGTGGAGACGCGGCGCGCATCCTTGGCCTTCATCGCCTCCTTCAATTGCTCGTTGAACCGCTCACGCAGGGCCATCGCCTCACTCCATTGGGGAAAAGACGAGTTTAGGCGAGTCGCCGCAGGCGCCGCAACTTGACCGGACCGGGTGCTGTTCCTATTTTCCGGCGATTCCGAACCCGGTTTTCCCATGACTGACGCCACGCTCGAAACCGCCGCAAAGCCGGCGGCGAATCTTTCGCGCGGCACGGCCGTGCTGGTGCTGGCGGACGGCACGGTCTTCGAGGGTCATGGCTTCGGCGCGGAGCGCTCAGCGGTCGGCGAAGTCTGCTTCAACACGGCGATGAGCGGCTATCAGGAGATCCTGACCGATCCTTCCTATGCGGGCCAGATTGTGGCCTTCACCTTTCCCCATATCGGGATCGTCGGCACCAATTCCGAGGATGTGGAAGCGACCACACCAGTTGTGCGCGCGCTGGTGGTGCGGGCCGATGCCGAGAGCCCGTCGAACTACCGCAACATCGCAACACTCGACCGCTGGCTGAAGCTGAACAATATCCCCGGCATTGCAGGCCTCGACACACGCGCGCTGACCTCGCGCATCCGTGAGCAGGGCATGCCGCATGGCGTGGTGGCGCATTCGCCGAGCGGAAAATTCAATATCGATGCCTTGGTGAAACAGGCGCGCGAATTTCCGGGGCTGGTGGGACTGGACCTCGCCAAGGATGTGACCTGCAAACAGCAATATTCGTGGCGCGAAACGCCATGGATGCTGAACACGGGTTACGGCGAACAGCGCGCGCCGAGCTGGCGCTGCGTGGTGCTGGATTACGGCGTGAAGCGCAACATCCTGCGCCAGCTTGCGGGGCATGGCGCGGAGATCACCGTGCTGCCCGCGAATTCGCATTACGACGACGTGATCCGACAGCGCCCGCATGGCGTGCTGCTGTCGAACGGACCGGGCGATCCGGCGGCGACGGGCGTGTATTCCATTCCCACCATCCGCGCATTGCTCGATACCAATCTGCCGATATTCGGAATCTGTCTCGGCCATCAGATGCTGGGGCTGGCGCTGGGTGCGCAAACGCGAAAAATGGCGCAAGGCCATCATGGCGCGAACCATCCGGTGAAGGATCTCGAAACCGGCAAGGTTGAAATCGTATCGATGAATCACGGCTTCACCGTGGACCGCGAGACGCTGCCCGCGGGCGTAAAAGAAACGCACATCTCGCTGTTCGACGGCACCAATTGCGGAATCGGCCTCGAAGACCGCCCCGTCTTCAGCGTGCAATACCACCCCGAAGCTTCGCCCGGCCCGATGGATTCGCATTATCTGTTCGCGCGGTTTGCGAAGGCGGCGGAGAAACTGGCGGGATGATCCGCTTCACCGCCCATGCCGAAGCGATGCTGAGGGAACGAGGCATCGAGCGTGCGTGGGTTGAGCGGGTACTCACATCGCCGGAATGGCATGAACCTGACCCCAATGATCCAGCCTTGAAGCGGGCCTTCGGCGCCATTTCCGAGGCTGGCGGCAAAATCCTGCGAGTGGTGTATACTGCCAGCGATACTGAAAACCGGATCGTGACCGTGTTTTTCGACGCACGGGCGAAAAGACCGGAAGGAAGCAGAACATGAAAGTGAGTTTCGACCGGGACAGCAACGCACTCTATGTGCGGTTTTCCGACGACGCCGTCGCGGAAACAGCGGAGGTGCGCCCCGGCGTCATGTTCGATTACGATGCCAGGGGCCGGATCGTTGCGTTCGAAATTCTGGATGCGTCGCACACGCTTGCCGGCGCAGATATGAAGAAGCTCGCCGTCGAAGTGGCTTAATCCTTCAGCCGCCATGGCGGATTGTGGCGAATCTCGCCTGCGTAAAAAAGACAAAGCTTCACGCCCGCCGGATCGGTGAGCCAGGCTTCGCGCCACAGCCATGGCTGATCGATGATTTCGGTATCGAAACCGATGCCAGCCGCCTTGAGCGACGCTACACGCGCGTCCAGATCGTCGCATTCAAAACAGACCATCGCGCCATTGCCCGCGCCACTCGAATCTTTCGTCAGATGCAATGAGAGGGTTGAATCGCCATCGGGAAATTCAAATCGCGCGTAGTGATCGTTCAGAACGATCAGGTGCAGCCCCAGCGTCTTATAAAATGCGACCGAGCGATCCAGATCGAGCGCGGGAATTGTGACCTGATTGAGGCGCACTAGCGGCGCAACTCCAGAATATCAAACACCGATTCCTGCACCGGATAGGGAAACTCTACGCGCGCAGCACGCGAGCTTGAAGCGGTGAACAATCCGATCTGGTCGTCGGGCGTGAGCGTGGCGCCGACCGATGCACCATTGCCGGAATAGGCGTGGGGCGGTTCTCTCGTCTCGCTCGATGCGCCGAGATAAACAAATCCGTTGCTGTCGGGGTAGAGGAAGCCCGCGGTGCGCTGCGTGCCGTTGAGTTTCTCCAGGAACAATC
This sequence comes from Rhizomicrobium sp., assembly GCA_035944195.1. Lineage (GTDB taxonomy): Bacteria > Pseudomonadota > Alphaproteobacteria > Micropepsales > Micropepsaceae > Rhizomicrobium. Next base: position 235,878 of record DASZBL010000013.1, read on the forward strand.
CGCCGCCGCGATGGGAAATGCGGCAGGTGAACCATTTGTACACGATAGAAGGCATCATGCCACCGAGTTTCATCGAGCGGCAATGCCAATTGCCCGTGAGTGCATCGCCGGAAATGGATGCGGGTGCGCCATCAAGCGCTTCATGGATCGCGGCCATGTCGCCGCCCGATTGCGCGGCCTCCAAACCCTTCGAGCGGGATTCATCGAGCTGCGAAAGTCGCTGCGCGTCGGCCTGCGAGGCCTGATCCTGCCAGCCTGCTTGGGCTGCCGTCGACACGCATGCAGCGACGAGCGCTGCTTCAAGAATCCGCTTGCGCATGAACTTTCTCTCCTTCGCCGTTCTCCGGCGCGATCCAGCCTTTCAGATCGGCTGTGGGCGGCATGCCCACCACGTTGAAGCCTGCATCGACAAAATGAATTTCGCCGGTGACGCCGGCGGACATATCGCTCAGTAGATAAAGCGCGGCATTGCCCACGGCATCCTGCTCGATGGTGCGCTTGAGCGGATTGTGGGCCTTGGCCCATTTGAACACCATGCGCGCATCGCCGACCGCGGCACCCGCAAGCGTGCGCATGGGCCCTGCGGAAATCGCGTTCACGCGGATACCGTCGCGCCCAAGATCGGCTGCGAGATAACGCACGCTCGATTCGAGCGCGGCTTTCGCCACGCCCATTACATTGTAATTCGGCATGACGCGATCCGCGCCAAGATAAGTGAGCGTGATGAGCGAGCCGCCATGTTGCGGCTTCATCATTTTTGCGGCGCGTTGCGCAACTGCCGTGAAGGAATAGCAGGAGATATCCAATGTGCGGGCGAAATTGGCGCGCGACGTATCCACATAGCGGCCCTTCAATTCTTCGCGGTCGGAAAATGCAATCGCATGCACGAGGAAGTCGAGGCTGCCCCATTCCTTTTTCAGCACGGCGAAGGCGGCGTCGAGTTCATCGTCCTTCTCCACATCGCCGGGAAGCATGATTTTCGAGCCGATGGTGGCCGCCAGCGCCTTCAGCCGCTTGGCCTGCGCCTCGCCCTGATAGGTGAACGCCACTTCCGCGCCGTGTGCTGCCAGCGTGCGCGCGATTCCCCAGGCGATGGAATGGTCGTTCGCCACGCCCATCACCAAACCTCTGCGGCCTTTCATAAGCGCAGTCATGCTTCACCTCATCCGTTGTGCCATTTCAGGACAGGCGCCAACGGGCTGGCCTCTCCCAAGCAATTTCCGTACGCGTTTAAGCGTAGCGCTGGAATACCAGCGTCGCGTTGGTGCCGCCGAAGCCGAAGCTATTGGACAGCGCCACATTCAGCTTCGCATTGTCGATGCGCTTGCGGACGATATTGGCATCGGCAACCGCTGGATCGATTTCCTCGATGTTGGCGCTTTCGGCGATGAAACCGTTCTGCATCATCAGGAGCGTATAGATCGCTTCATGCACGCCGGCAGCGCCTTGAGAGTGGCCGGTCAGCGATTTGGTGGCGCTGATGGGTGGCATGTTGGCGCCGAAGACTTCGCGGATGGCGTTGATTTCGGGAATATCGCCAACCGGCGTGGAGGTTGCGTGCGGGTTGATGTAATCGATCGGCTCGTGCACGCGCTCGATCGCCATCTTCATGCAGCGCACCGCACCTTCGCCCGACGGCGCCACCATGTCCGCGCCATCGGCGGACGCGCCATAGCCGACGAGTTCGGCATAAATCTTCGCGCCGCGAGCTTTTGCGTGCTCCAATTCTTCCAGCACGACGATGCCCCCGCCGCCGGAAATCACAAAGCCGTCGCGGTTCTTGTCGTAAGCGCGCGAGGCTTTTTCCGGTGTCGCGTTATATTTCGACGACATCGCGCCCATCGCGTCGAACAATACGGAGAGCGTCCAGTCCAGTTCCTCGCCGCCGCCGGCGAATATCACATCCTGCTTGCCCCATTGAATCATCTCCGCCGCATTGCCGATGCAATTGGCGGAGGTGGAGCACGCCGAACTGATGGAATAATTCACGCCCTTGGTTTTGAACCATGTGGAAAGGTTCGCAGAACATGTCGATGACATCGCTTTCGGCACCGCGAACGGCCCGACGCGCTTGGGCCCTTTGCCCGGCTCACGCGTGATGTCTGCAGCGGCCACAATCGCTTTGGTGGAAGGCCCGCCGGAGCCGACAATCAATCCGGTGCGCGGATTGCTGACGTCGCCCGGCTCCAATCCGGAATCGCGGATCGCCTGCTCCATCGCGACCCACGCGTAAGCAGCGCCATCGCCCTGAAATCGCCGCGCGCGGCGATCAACAATCGCATCGAGATCGATTTTCAAACTGCCGTGAACCTGCGAACGAAAACCCAATCGCTCGTAATCATCGGCCTTCACAATTCCGGATTTGGCCTCGCGCAAACTCGCGACCACTTCCTGCGCATTGTTGCCGATGGAAGAGACGATGCCCATTCCGGTGACGACGACCCGTCTCATGGGCGTGATCCTTCCTGCATGAATGCGTGACTACGCGGGAACCGCAGCGCCGGGCGCTCCGGCAAGCGCTGCCGCGGCGTCGGTGAAGAGGCCGACCTTCAGATCCTTCGCCTCATAGATCACCTGTCCGTCCACCTTCATGATGCCGTCTGCGATGCCGAGCACCAGTCTGCGCATGATCACGCGCTTGAGTTCGATCGTGTAGCTGACGAGCTTGGCGGACGGCAGCACCATGCCGGTGAATTTCACTTCGCCGACGCCGAGCGCGCGGCCCTTGCCGAGCCCGCCCATCCAGCCGAGGAAAAACCCGACCATCTGCCACATCGCGTCCAGCCCCAAACATCCCGGCATCACCGGATCGTTCGCAAAATGGCATTTGAAGAACCAGAGATTCGGATCGACATCCAGTTCGGCTTCCACCGAGCCTTTGCCATGCGCGCCGCCATTTTCAAGAATGTGTGTGATGCGGTCGAACATCAGCATAGGCGGCAGCGGCAGCTTGGCATTGCCCTCGCCGAACAATTCGCCCCGCGCACAGGCCAGAAGCCCCTGAAGATCGAAACTCGCTTTACGTCCCAACATGGGCAGAACCAATCCTTTGATGCCTGGTGGCGGGCGGAAGACCAATCTGCTATAAATTAGAAACATTCTAACTGATAGCGCGTTCGGTTACAGATTAGCAAACTAGGAGGCCCGGTGTCAGCCGCGCAAGGGCGGGCCCGGCCAGAACTGCGGATAGAGCTTTGTGATGAGCAGGAAAACCACCGAAACCGCCAATGAAAGGCTCAAGGCGGCAGCCTTGCGCCCGACGCGGCAACGCGTGGCGCTGGCGGGTCTGCTTTTTGCGCGCGGGCATCGCCACCTCACCGCCGAATCGCTGCATGCCGAGGCAATCGGCGCTGGCATCGCCGTGTCGCTCGCCACCGTTTACAACACGCTCCATCAATTCACCGAGGCCGGGATGCTCAGGCAGGTGGTGGTGGATGCGGGGCGCTTCTATTTCGACACCAATATCGGCGACCACCAGCATTTCTATTGCGAGAATGACGGGTCGCTGATCGACATTCCCGGCGAGGCGATCGCGGTGGCCGGAATTCCCACCCCGCCGCGCGGCATGGCGGTGGACCGGGTGGATGTGGTGGTGCGCATCCGGCGCGCCTAAAGTCCCTCTTTAGAACCATTCTAATATATTGACAGGCCCATTCGGCGGGCGCATGTTGCGCCGCGTCAGCAGTTTCAAGGAGAGCACCATGTCCCAACTCAAGGGTTCCAAGACCGCGCAGAATTTGAAGGACGCGTTCGCCGGCGAAAGCCAGGCCAATCGCCGCTACCTCTATTTCGCGCAGAAGGCCGATGTCGAAGGCTACAATGATGTCTCCGCCGTGTTCCGCTCCACCGCCGAAGGCGAGACGGGCCACGCGCATGGCCATCTCGAATTTCTGGAAGCGGTCGGCGATCCGGCAACGGGCGAGCCGATTGGCGCAACCGATCTGAATCTGAAGGCCTCCATCGCGGGCGAGACCCACGAATACACCGACATGTATCCGGGCATGGCCAAGACGGCGCGCAGCGAAGGCTTCGACGAAATCGCCGACTGGTTCGAAACGCTGGCGAAAGCTGAGAAGAGTCACGCGGGACGCTTCCAGAAGGCGCTGGATACTCTCGGAAAGTAAAAACAACTGTCATCCCCGGCGAGCATCGCGCGCAATGCGCGCGATGTGAGGGAAGGGGACCCAGGTGGTGATGACGGAGAAGTTTTCGGATGGTTCGCACGCCCTTTCGTGCGAACCGCTCCACACCGCGTTTGCGTCACGACCTGGGTCCCCTTCCCTCGCCCGAAGCTGACGCTTCGTGCTCGCCGGGGATGACAAGGATTTATGGAATGTCCCGCGAAGGTAGCCTCGACGCTCCCACACGCCATCCGATCGATTGGCGCAATCCGGATTTCATAGACGCGGCAAAACTCGACGCCGAAATGCGCCGCGTGTTCGACATCTGCGCGGGCTGCCGGCGCTGCTTCAATCTCTGCGATTCATTTCCGCGCCTGTTCGATCTGATCGACAACAATCCGACCGAAGATGTGCATGGCGTGAAATCGGAAGATTTCGGCGCGGTCGTTGAGGCCTGCACGCTTTGCGACATGTGTTTTATGACGAAATGCCCTTACGTGCCGCCGCATGAATTCAATCTGGATTTTCCCCATCTGATGCTGCGCCATCGCGCGGCGGTGGGCAAAAAAGATTTCACCGCGCGCCAATTGGCCGAGATGGATCGCAACGGACGCATGGCGGTGCCGCTGTCGCCGCTGGTGAATTGGGCGTCCGACAAATCCAACAAACTCACCCGCCCCGCGATGGAAGCGGTCGCGCATATCGATGCTAATGCGACGCTGCCGAAATTTGCGTCGCAGACTTTCATACGCGCGGACAAAGCCGCGCCACTTTCGCCGAACAAAAATGCGCCCGCTTTCGGCAAGCGCAAAGCGGCGTTATTCGCCACCTGTTTCGTGAATTACAACAAGCCAGAAACCGGCATGGCGGCGCGCGCGGTGCTGAATCACATTGGCGTCGAGACGCGCGCGACCTATCCCGGCTGTTGCGGCATGCCGTTCCTTGAGCAGGCCGAGCTTGCGCGGGTGGCCGAACAGGCCGCGAAGGTTTCAAAGGAATTGGTGAAGCTGATCGACGAAGGTTATGACATCGTGGCGCTCACCGCATCCTGCGGGCTCATGTTGAAATTCGAATGGGCGCTGATCGCGCCGGACAATGCAGATGTGAAGCGCGTGGCGGAATCCACTTTCGACATCGATGAATATGTGGTCGATGTGGCGAAGAAGGAGGGATTGCCCGGCGGAATGCGCGCGCTGCCCGAAGGCGTCACCGTGCATCTGGCCTGTCATGCGCGTGCGCAGAACATGGGACCGAAGGCCGCCGAAATGCTGCGCCTCATTCCCGATACGAAGATCGATGTGATCGAGCGCTGCTCCGGCCATGGCGGAACTTTCGGCGTGGTGAAGCCGACGCATGATGTGGCCGTGAAGATCGGAAAGCCCGTGTTCCGCGCGGCGGCGGCCCAATCGCGCGGGCATATCGCATCGGATTGCCCGCTGGCGGCACAGCATATCGTGACCAATGCACAGAAACTCGCCGCAAGCGAAGGCAAAGAATTGCCCGCGCGCGCGCCGGAACATCCGATCCAAATCCTGGCTCGTGCGTTTGGATTGGTGGGAGACAAATAATGCCCACGAAAATCACAGCATCCGATATCTGGCCTTACGCGAGATATGCGGCGGAACGCGCAACGTTGCGCAAAAAGCTGATCGAAGTGAAGAAGAATCGCCGCATGGAAGTCGGCCCCTTCGCAACCTTCCATTTCGAGAATTACGAAACGATGTGGATGCAGGTGCAGGAAATGCTGCACATCGAAAAAGGCGGCGAGGCGCAGATCGCGGGCGAACTCGAGGCTTACAATCCACTGATCCCGCAAGGGCGCGAATTGATCGCGACGCTGATGCTGGAGATCGAGGATCCCGTGCGGCGCGCGCGCGAATTGATGCGGCTGGCCGGTATCGAGGAAAGCACCTATATCGAACTCGCGGACGAACGCATTCCCGGCACGCCAACCGAATATGACGAGCGCACCACGCCCGACGGCAAAACCTCATCGGTGCATTGGGTGCGCTTCCGCTTCATGCCGGAGCAGATCGCGAAATTCCGCAATTCTACAATTCCCGCCGTACTGGGCGTGGCGCATCCGGCTTACGGACATATGGCTGTGATGCCGCCGGACGTGCGCGCGGAACTGGCGAAAGATTTCGACTAGGCCAATTTCAGTCCCGTCAGATTTTCCAATTCCGCAATCGCCTGCGCGCCGCTTTCCACCTTGATCGTTTGCATGCCCATCGCGCGGGCAGGCTTCAGATTCACGCCGAGATCGTCGAGATAGATGCACGCATCGGGCGACACGCTCAGTTCTTCGCACATCATCTGATAAATCCGCGGATCTGGTTTGCGCAAACCCACTTTCGAAGATTCGATCAGATGGTCGAACAGCGCCATCACCTCGCGGGCATAGAGCACGCGGCCATCGGCGGAGCCCGTCTGATTGGACGGCACATTGTTGGTGATGCAGCCGGTCTTGTAGCGCGTCTTGATATGCCGTAGCGCCGCCAGCATTTCCGGGCGGAAATCACCCATCAGCAGCGCGATAATATCCTTGCCCGGCACGTCATGGCCGAGCGCGCAGGCCTCTTTCGCGAATGCCACATCGAATTGGTCGAGATCAATCTCCGCGCGCTCGAAACGCGCCCAGGCATTGTTGAGGTAATCCGCGCCATTGATCTGCCGGATCAGGTTTTCCGGCAAGCCCCGCTCGCGCTCATAGCGCGCGAAAGCCTCGAAGGGCGAGGTGGTGAACACCCCGCCGAAATCGAAAATAACCGCTTCGATCATGAAAAACTCCAATTGCTGTCTTGCAGAGATCAAGCAGCCGCGCCCAAATAGGTCAAGAGCGGAGGCCTCCATGAGCGAACGCACAATTCATTTGCCACCGGAATCGGTGGGCGCCGCACCGGGCCGTGGACGGCTGAAGGGCCGTCGCGTGCTGGTGGTGGGCGGCGGACAGACCGATATCAGCGAGACCGACACGCCCATCGGCAATGGCCGCGCGATCAGCCTGTTGTTCGCACGCGAGGGTGCCGCGGTGGCTGTGGCGGATCGCGATGAGGCCAGTGCTGCCGCAACCGTTTCGCTGATCGACAAGGAAAACGCAGACGGCTTTGCCATACAGGCGGATGTGACGAAGGAAGACGACATCAATCGCATGGTGGAAGATGCCGTGCGCGGCTTGGGCGATCTCGATGGGCTTGTGCTCAATGTCGGCATTGGCTCGGGTGGAGCGTGGCTCGAAGGCACGAGCGCCGCAGATTGGGATCGCGTGTTCGCCGTGAATATCCGAAGCCATATGCTCACGGTGAAAGCCGCATTGCCGAGAATGGCGGAGGGTTCCGCAATCGTTTTCATTTCATCTATCGCGGGCATGACGGCAGGAAGCCGCTTGCCTGCTTACGATGCATCGAAGGCGGGGCTTGCAGGGCTTTGCCGCCATGTCGCGTTCGAAGGTGCGCGCCGCGCCATCCGCGCGAATATCGTCGCACCCGGATTGATGGACACCTCCATCGGCCGCCTCGCGACGCGCGGGCGGCCCAATCGCGCGGCCACCAATGTGCCGCTCAACCGGCAGGGCACGGGGTGGGAAACCGCTTATGCCGCGCTGTTTTTGATGTCGGAAGAAAGCGCTTACATTACCGGACAAACCATCGCCGCCGATGGCGGATTGACGGGGCTTTAGATGCTGAGTTTTCCCAAAGCGAATTATCAGGCGGGCGTGCGCGATTTCGGCAATGGCTGCTTTGCCTATTTGCAGCCCGATGGCGGCTGGGGGCTTTCCAATTCGGGACTGGTGAGCGATGGCGGCGATGCGCTGCTGATCGACACGCTGTTCGATTTTCCCCACACGCGCGCGATGCTGGATGGTTTTGCGCGCGCCACCGATGCGAAAATCCGCACCGTGGTGAACACGCACCACAATGGCGATCATTGCTTCGGCAATGCGCTGGTGGAGGGCGCGGAAATCATCGCGAGTGAACGCGCCGCCGAAGCGATGGCACATGAAAGCCCCGCGCTGCTCGCCGGCATGATGAAGATGGCGCCCAATATGGGACTGACCGGCGAATATTTCGTGCATTGCTTCGGGCGCTATGATTTCGCAGGCGTGGCCGCAAAATTGCCCGATACGACATTTTCCGGGCACTTCACCAAGCATGTCGGCAACAAGACAATCGAATTGATCGAAGTGGGGCCTGCGCATACCGGCGGCGATACGCTGGCGTTCGTGCCCGCCGACAAAACCATTTTCACCGGCGATATTCTGTTCATCGAGGGGCACCCCATCGTATGGGCGGGACCGATCGGCAACTGGATTGAAGCCTGCGAAATGATTATCGCGCTGGATGTCGAAACCATCGTGCCCGGTCATGGCAAAGTGACGGACAAGCAGGGCGTTGCGCGGGTGCGCGATTATCTTTCCTACATTCGCGACGAAGCGCGCAAACGCTTTGACGCGGGGCTCGGCGCTCTGGAAGCGGCGCGTTCCATCGCGTTGGACGATTTCGCGGACTGGGGCGACAGCGAGCGCATCGCGGTCAATGTGGCCACGCTCTATCGCGAATTCGGCGCGAAGGATGTACCTTCCGATGCGCCCACTTTGTTCGGCTGGATGGCGCAATTGTGGAAGGACAAACGCAGATGAGTGTTGCCTTTGGCCGCGATTTGGTGGACTGAAAGCAGATGAACGCTGCCATTCTGGAAACGGTTGAAACCGCAAGCGGGCGCATCGCCGGATTGCGCAAGGACGGCATCACCCGCTTCAAGGGCATTCCGTTCGCCAAACCGCCGGTGGGAAAATTGCGCTGGCGCATGCCCGAAGCGGTCGAGCCATGGGCCGGTGTGCGCGACGCCACGAAATTCGGCGCGGTGTGCCCGCAAGCGCCCACGCAACTCGAAGCCCTCATGGGCCAGACCATGGGCGAGCAATCGGAAGATTGCCTGTTCCTGAATGTGTGGACGCCGGGATGCGACGGCGCAAAGCGGCCCGTGATGGTTTGGATTCACGGCGGCGCGTTTGTGATCGGCGCGGGCAGCCAGGGCGTTTACAACGGCAAGGTGCTGGCCGCGCGCGACGTCGTCATCGTGACGGTGAATTACCGGCTCGGCGCATTCGGATTTCTCGATCTCGCACATGCCAGCGACGGACACGCGCCGGGAACGGGCAGCGAGGGATTGGCCGACCAAATCCTCGCGCTGCATTGGGTGAAGCAGAACATTTCCCAATTCGGCGGCGATCCAGACAACGTCACCATCTTCGGCGAATCCGCAGGCGGCATGAGCGTGAGCGCGTTGCTCGCGAGTGCGCCCGCGCGCGGATTGTTCCACAAAGCCATTCCGCAATCAGGCGCTGCGCATATCGGTTACGACACGGAGCGTTCCGCGCGCGTTGGTCATGCGATTCTGGAATTGCTGGATGTTCCGCCGGAACATGCGGTGGATGTGCCCTATGGCGCCATCGTGCGCGCGCAAATCGCGATCCTCGCGGATTCGCGCGACGGGCACGACACGCGCAAATTGGGGCGCTTGCCGTTTCAGCCCGCGATCGACGGCAGCATTCTTTCCGAGCGGCCCATCGATGCGATCCGCGCAGGTTCTGCGGCGGGCATTCCGGTGTTGAGCGGCACGACGCGCGAAGAATGGAAACTCTTCACCGCCGCCAATCCGCGGCTGCGGATGATGAGCACCAGCGGTTTCACCGAGCGCGTGCAACGCCTGGCAGGCGATGCAGCGCCCGAAATGCTGGCGGCATACAGCGACGGCTCGCCTTTCGAGCGTTTCAACGCGGTGATGACGGACAAGGTTTTCACCGTGCCCGCATCGCGCCTGCTGGAAGCGCAGAACGAACATGCGCCCGCTTACGGTTATCGTTTCGACTGGCGCTCGCCATTGCTGGGCGGGATCATGGGTTCGTGCCACGCGCTCGAACTGGGATTTGTGTTCGGCACTTATCGCGAAAGATTGGCGGGCGCATTCTTTGGAACGGGCCGCGACGCCGATGCATTGTCCACCGCGATGATCGATGCGTGGGTGGCATTTGCGCGGAACGGCGATCCCGGCTGGCAACGCTACGATGCGACGTCGCGCGCAATGACCATCTTCGGCGACGGCCCGCCGCATCTTGTGAACGCGCCGAATGAAGCGCGCCGCAAAGTGTGGGACAAATTTCCCGAACGCAAACTGGGTACTTAATTCTCCAGCAGCACCTTGCATTGATGCGCGGGGTGGCGAAGCGCCTCAAACGCCGCTGGCAAACCATCCAGATCGACCACGTCCGTCACCATCGGCATGGCTTCGATGCGGTCGCTTGCGATCATCGAAATCACGCAATCGAAATCGGCGGGGCGATATCCGAGCACGAATTGCAGCTCCAGTTCCTTCATCACGCCCATCAACGGCATGATCATATCGGGCTGCTGGCAAACGCCCGCGATCACGATGCGCGCATGGCGCGGCGCATCCATCATTGCCATGTTGATCATGCCCGGCGCGCCGACACATTCGAAAATAATGTCAGGCCCCTGCCCTGCAATCTTTTCCACTTGCGGGGTAAGCGGCTGGTTCGGATCGATTGAATCGGTGGCGCCAAACCGCGCCGCCATTTTCACGCGCTGCTCCGCCCTCTCGCTGACGATCACATGCCGCGCGCCGAGGAATTTCGCCCAGAGCATTGTCGCCAATCCAACCGGGCCCGCACCGATCACCAGCACCGTGGCACCACGCGACATGCGCGATTTGTCGACCGCGTGCAGACCAACCGCCAGCGGCTCCACCATCGCGCCTTCGCGGAACGAAACGCTTTCGGGCAAACGATAACCACCATTAGCGCTGATGCGGACGAATTCTGCGTATGCGCCGGGGCTTTGGCCAAGCCCGATGCCGAGGCCTTTGCCGCACACAGCACTGCTGCCGGAAAAATTCGCGCAGGGCGAATGTTCGCCGCAGCAGACATAGGGAAAGCCTGCCGCGCGGTCGCCCGTCTTCCACAAATGCGTGACGCTCTTGCCCACTTCCACCACTTCGCCGGCGAATTCGTGACCCATGATGGAGCCCAGCGCCAGCGGCATCATGCTGGTGGGCTCGGTCATGTGCAGATCGGAGCCGCAAATGCCGCAATTTTTCACCCGCAAGATGAGATCGTTCGGGCCCGGCTTCGGATCGGGCACGGTTTCGATAACCAACGGCTTCGACATTTCGCGGAAAAGTGCGGCGCGCATGGGGCTTCCCAAATATTTCTCTGGACAGGATCAAAGAGAGGTTATGTCATCCGCGCAAGGGAAAAACACCTCGGAGTGAGCCATGAATCCTTACGCTACGGCACGCGAAATGCTGGCCGATCTCGCCGCAAAGCGCATTTCGGCGCGCGAATTGCTGGATGCGCATGTGGCGCGCAATGAAAAGATCGGGCGGCCTCTCAATGCCGTGATCGCGATGGATCTGGAACGCGCATCCCGCGATGCAGCGCGTATCGACGATGCGCGCGCGAAAGGCGCCGCACTCGGCGCGCTCGCGGGATTGCCGATGACGATCAAGGATGTGTTCGATGTGGACGGCATGCCCGCGGTGGTGGGACATCCCGCATTGGTGGGCCGCCCGAAAAATGTGCGCGAGGCGGATGTCGTGGCATCGGCGCGCGGCGCGGGCGCGGTGATCTGGGGCAAGACGAATGTGCCGCTGATGGCGGGCGACATGCAGACCTTCAATTCGGTCTATGGCACGACGAACAATCCCTTTGATGTGACGCGCACGACGGGCGGTTCGTCGGGCGGGGCGGCCGCCGCACTGTCCACCGGCATCACGCCACTGGAAATCGGCTCGGATATCGGCGGATCGCTCAGGCACCCGGCGAATTTCTGCGGCGTGTGTTCGCTGAAACCCACATGGGGCGCGCTTTCGCAGCGCGGACATATTCCCCCACTGCCGGAACATTTCTTCGATGTGGATCTGAATGTCGTGGGCCCGATGGCGCGCAACAGCGAAGACCTCAAACTTCTCTGGGGCGTGTTGCGCGGAACGAAGGCGCAATCGCGCAAGGAGATCAAAGGCGCGCGTGTGGCGCTGTGGGATGAAGACCCCGGCGTGCCGGTTTCGCGCGAGGTGAAAGCGCGCATCGAAGCGGCGGCGAACGCGCTTGCCGATGCGGGCGCGATTGTGGAGCGCGCCAAGCCGTTCGAGATCATGGCGCTGATGCCGCATTATCTGACGCTGCTGGCCTCCCTCATCGCCTGCGGGTTTCCCGACGAGATTTATAATTATTTCGCTTCCTCGCGCGCAGCCGATCTCAAATTCCTCGCCGATACCGGCAAACTCTTCAGCATCGAGGCCTATCGCGCGAGTTCGACGGCGACATTCAAGGAAGTGGCGGCGGCGAATGCGGCGCGCCAGAAATTCAAGGATGCACTGGCCGATTTCTTCGCGAGCGGTTGGGACGCGATTATTTCGCCGCTCGATGCCGTGACTGCATTCCCGCATCAGCAGGAAGCGATCATGACCGAGCGCATCCTCGATGTAGATGGAGAACAGTGGAACTATCTGCATCTGCTCGACTGGATTGCGGTTGCGACCGCGTTGCATGCACCGGCCATGGCTGTACCGGCCGGGCGCACAGCGAGTGGCTTGCCGGTGGGCGTGCAGATCGTCGGACGGTGGGACAACGAGGACCGGCTGTTCGATTTCGGCGCGGCCATCGAGGAAAGGCTTGGCGGATTTGCGCCGCCTGCGCTTTGACGCTGGCTGACGATATGCCAAACTAGCGTCATCGCTATTTCCCGAAATCCGAAAGGCAAATCCATGACGATCAAATTGCGCAACGGCATTTTTCTGGCACCGTTTCATCCCGTCGAAGAAGACCCGACACTTTGCATCCAGCGCGATCTGGAATTGATCGAGCATCTGGACCGGCTCGGTTATGAAGAAGCGTGGGTTGGCGAGCATCATTCCGCCGGTTACGAAATCATCGCGAGCCCGGAAGTGTTCATCGCGGCGGCGGCCGAACGCACCAAGCGCATCAAGCTCGGCACCGGCGTGGTGTCGCTGCCCTATCACAACCCGCTGATGACGGCGAACCGCATTCTGCAGCTCGATCATCAGACGCGCGGCCGCGTGATGTTCGGTGTGGGTCCGGGATTGCTGCCGTCGGACGCATTCCAGATGGGTATTGAGCCTTCCACGCAGCGCGACCGCATGGTGGAAGGGATCGAAGTGATCCTGAAACTTTTTGCGGGCGAACGCGTGACGCAGAAAAGCGACTGGTTCAATCTCGTCGACGCGACGTGCCAGTTGCGTCCCTACACCTGGCCGCATCCGGAAATCTGCGTGGCGTCGAGCGTGACGCCGTCTGGCGGCAAGCTTGCAGGCAAGCATGGTTTCGGCATGTTGTGCGTGGCGGCAACGCAGGCCAATGGTTACGACGCGCTGGCGGTGAACTGGAAAATCGCCAACGACGTGGCGGGCGAACGCGGCAGCAAAATGGATGCCGAGCGCCTGCGCCTTGTGGGGCCGGTGCATATCGCCGAGACGCGCGAGCAGGCTTTCGAGAACATCAAATTCGGTTTCGCCAAATGGCAGGATTATTTCTCCGGCATCAGCGCGGTTGCGGGGCGCGAGGCGATGGAGGCGCAATCCATCGACGATCTCATCAAGCAGAATGTGATCGTGGTGGGAACGCCCGACGATGCCATCGTGCAGATCCAGCGCCTGCAGGCCAAGCAGGGCGAATTCGGCTGCTTCCTGCAGCTTGCGCATAATTGGGCGAATTTCGATGCGACGAAAAAATCCTACGATCTGTGGCAGCGCTTCGTGACGCCCACCATCAACAAAGCCAATGTGGCGCGCGCGGAAGCCTATGATTGGGCGCGCGACAACAAGGAACGTTTCATGGGCGCGGCTATCGGCGCGGCCATGCAGACGATCCAGAAACATTATCAGGATGAAGCCGAAAAAGCAGGCGGCGCGAAGGCGGCGGAGTGAAGCTGTTTACAGCTTCACCCTTCCCGCGATCACATCATCATATGTTTTCTGATCCAGCGGCTTGTAGGTCTGCGTCACTGGATCGAACATATAGAGCGGATCGGAAATCAGTTTCGGATCGAAGCCGTCTTTCACCAGTTCCACTTTGCGCATCTTGAACGTGCCGGTGATTTCCATTTCGGGGCGCAGGCGCAGGAAGATCGGCCGCGCATAGGCGGGAAGATTGCTCCCCAGATCGCGCGCCAGATGGGTGGGGTCGAAATCGGGGCCGACAACCAATGCCGCCATGCCCGCGCGGCCGTCCATTTCCGGCACCGCAACACCATAGACATTCGCTTCCTTGATCCCGGGCAACACGCTCAGGGCTTCCGACACTTCGCTGGTGGCGACATTCTCGCCCTTCCAGCGGAACGTATCGCCGATGCGATCCACGAAATAGAAATAGCCGAGGTCGTCCACCTTCATCAGATCGCCGGTGCGGAACCAGGAATCGCCTTTCGTGAAAACATCGCGCAGGATTTTCTTCTGCGTTTCGGATTCTTTCGTGTAGCCCTCGAAATTGCGGCCGGGCTCGTCCGTGATCTCGCCGATGGCCTCGCCCGCTTCGCCCGGCGCACATTCGATGCAGCAACCATTGGCATCGCGCACCGGCATTTCGTGCTCCACATCGAAGCGCACGATGCGGATCTTGATGATATTGCGCATATACCAGGGCAGACGGCCCACCGCGCCCACCTTGCCGTCGTAATTCAGCATCGAGACATTGCCTTCGGTGGCGCCGTAGAACTCGATGATTTTCGGAATCGCAAAACGCTTTTGGAAGGCGGGCCAGATTTCGGGGCGCAAGCCATTGCCGGTGATGACGCGGATCGTGTGATCGGTTTCGTGCGGCCCGACCGGCGCGTTCAGAAGATAGCGGCACAATTCGCCGATATACTGAAACGCGGTCGGCTTGTAGCGATAAATGTCGTTCCAGAATTCAGTGACGGAGAATTTGCGCCGGATCACCAGTGAACCGCCGGTGGTGAAGGCCGGGCCCAGCGCGCAGATGCCGCCCGTCGAATGATAGAGCGGCAGCGCATCATAGACGCGGTCGGTTTCTTTCGCGTCCAAACCGCCCGCGAAGCCATACATCATAAAGAGCATGCGCATATGGCTGAAATTGGCGGCTTTCGGCAGACCGGTGGTGCCGGACGTATAGATGTAGAAAACAGGGTCGCGGCAGAGAAGGCCTTCGCGCGCGGACTTGTCTATGCCTGCGATGGAAGAACCTGCCAGTGCTGAATCCAGATCCTCGGCGCCAGCGGCGCGCGCGCCCGTTGCCCATGCGACAGGCGGCTTTTCCAGAAGCGGGCGTGCTTCGTTATATGTATCGGCCAATTCGCTGCCGAGAACGATGTGTTGCGCATTGGCGATGGCGATGGAATGGGCGAGCGCCTGGCCGCGCAGATTGGTGTTGATCAGCGCGACAACGGCGCCGAGCTTGATGAGGCCATACCAGCAGATGATGTATTCGGGCCGGTTCTCCATGAAGAGTGCGACGACATCGCCGCGCTTGATGCCCTGACCGATCGCCCAATTGGCATAGCGGTTCGCCGCCTCGTCCATCTGGCGATACGTCACCACCTGGTCGAGATAAAGCATCGCGATATTGTCGGGCTTGGCCCGCGCAATAGGCTCCACGATATCGACAAGCGTGATGTTCCTGTCGGGCTTCACATGCCGCAAGCGGAAGAGCGTGCGCCCGACACCCCCGATGTAGGTGGCTTCACGCTCTATTCCGGCTAATAGTCCCATAGGCGGCATTTCCCCCCGATTCTTATGCCGCGACACTAGGCTGGCTGACGGGGGTGTCACATAAGGCGAAATGGCGCAAGACGGCGAAATACTCGATTTGCGGGGCCTCAAATGCCCGTTACCGGCCCTCTTTGCGCGGCGCGCGCTGGAGAAGGCGGCGGCGGGCGCGGCACTCACCATCCTGACCGACGATCCCATGGCGCCTATCGACGTACCCCATATGTGCCGGCAGGAGGGTTTCGAGGTGGTGGCCAATGCGCGCGAGGGCGACGGCGCAAGGATGACTCTGCGAAAGCCTTGACGCTGCGCCGCGGCCCCGCGACCTTTGGCTCATGAGCGACGTCAATCCCGATTTGAAACCGATCCTGGAAATGTTCGCCGTGCAGCTTCGCCATCCCAATGTGGGCGCGGTGCTGAAGGATTGGCGCAACACCATCGCCAAGGGAATGCTGCATTTCGGGCGCAAGGAACAGCTCGACCGCGACATCGATTTCAACACGCTGATCTATACCGACCTCAACCCCACGCCGACGAAAAGTGGCAAGCGGCTGACGCTGGAACCCAAATTGGAACTGGTAGGCGTGGTGAGCGGGAAGCTGGCGCACAAGCAATTCCACTATCTGAAAAACGAGATGGTGATCGTGCGCGCGAGCGGGCGCTGGGATTATGCGAAGAATGAGGGGCCCTACGATCTTCGGATTGCCAGCGATGTGACGGTGCGGCTGCCGGAAAATGCGGGCGTATCGCGCGCGGCATCCGAGCGGCTGCTGAAGGAAATCAGCCGGCTATGTTTTTCCTGGCTGGTGGTGAACAAGCTGGCCCATGGCGGAAACGCGTAGCAGTATCGCTATCTGAATCGTCATCGCCCCCGGATTCCCTCTCCCCCATAGGGGGAGAGGGTTAGGGTGAGGGGGATTTCTCCGTCTGCACTAATGCCGGAAGTTTTCGCGCGGCGTTTTTGTTGGTGAGGTTGCGCTTGTTTTTGCGACCCCCTCACCCTGCCCTCTCCCCCGGAGGGGGAGAGGGAGATGAGTTACAGTTCTGCCCACATGCGTAACAGATTGGCGTGGGTTTTGGTGAGCAGGTCGAAGGCCTCGGTCTTGCCTTCCTTGCCGAAGATGCCGCGGCGGACGCGATCCAGATCGTAGAGGATCGCGCGCTGGCCGGAATCGCGCACCTCGCTCTGCACCCAGCCGATGGCGGCCAGCCGCACGCCCGATGTAATCGGCATCACACGATGGATCGTGCTGGAGGGATAGGCGATGAACGCGCCGGGCGGCAGCTTGAAGGATTGCTCCACGCCACCGCTGCCGATGATCAATTCGCCGCCTTCATATGTGGCGGGATCGGAGAGAAACAGCGTGAACGAAATATCGCTGCGCATTTGCGAGGGCGATGCGCCCGCAACGCTCATCAGCGGTTCGTCAACATGGCGGCCGTAATTCATGCCGGTTTCGTAGCGATTGAATATGATCGGATGAATGTAGCGCGGACGCACGGCCATCTGGAATGTGAGGTTGCGCGTGAGCGCGGCACGCACCATTTTTTCCGGCGCATCATGGCCCGGCATGCCGGGCGTCAATTGCTGGTTTTTCTTGACCTCGCGCGCATGCCAGCCTGCGGTTGCCGCACCATCGGCGAACGCAGCATCCGCCAATTGCGCGGCTAAACCGGCTGCTTCCTCCGCGCTTAGGAAATTCGGAATGTACGTGATCATGACCGATCAATCCGGATAGCCCAGCCGCGACAGCGAGGGCTTCAAAATCTCCACCGCTTCATCGAGATATTTGCGGTAGTGCCGGTAGCGGTGCACCGAACTGTCATAGAGCTTCTCCGTCACCTGCGCGTAACTTGCGGTGCGGGCATAGCGCTGGTTCTCGTGGAAGGAAAGACAGCGCGGATCGAAATCCAGCCCCAGAAAATCCAGCATGCGGCGCACATGGGGCTCCTGATCCTCCACCAGATCCTCGTAGCGGATTTCCAGATATTTGAGATCGAGCTGCTGCTTGTAATGCTCAACGAGGTCATCGATCAGCGCATAATGCTGCGCGGATGTTTTCAGATCGAACGCCTGATTGAAACCATGGGTGAGGAAGTTGGAGAAATTCGAGATCAGAATATCCAGCGGATGGCGGCGCACATGGATGATGGGTGATTGCGGGAAAACCATATGAATCAAGCCCAGATGGGTTTCGTTGAGTGGCATCTTGTCGGTGAAAAATTTCGCGTCCTTCTCCCAGATGCCGAGCTGCTCGGCGCGTGCGAGGTAGTAATCGCGGAACTGATCCAGCGCCAATTGATTGTCGCCCATCCACAAATCCGCCAGCGATTCGGGATAGGAGAGCGGACTGCCCAGCCAGCGCGAGCCGATGCGCGTGAGATCGTTGATGAAGACAAGTTCGTCGCCGGCTGATGCGAGGGGATGGGCGGTGACGATCTGCTCCACCATGGTGGTGCCGGAGCGCGGGAAGCCGACAATGAAAATCGGCTGCGGCATGGATTCGTGGACATGCGCACGCGGCAGAATGCTCATGCGCTGGCGCGTGAAGAAACGCTTGAGGCGCGCTGCCAACCCGGTCGCCAATTGTTCGGCGTAACGCCTGCCCTGCACATCGCGGCAGAGCCGCTTGGCTTCGACATAATCGGCCCAGGCTTCATCGAAGCGATCCATGCGATCGTAAAGCCGCCCGCGTTCGAGCAGCGCGATGGCCGGGATTTGCGCAACCTTGCCTTCGGCCCTGCTGCGGGAAAGTTCAGCGACGGCCTCCTCGTTTTTCTTTTCGCGGCCGTAGAGCACCGCGCGGGTGAGGCTGAGATCGACCGCTTCGGGCGCGACCTTCTCGGCCTCATGCAGCAATTCCCAAGCGCGCGGAATGTTGCGGCGCGCTTCTTCGAGCCGGCACCAGCCGACCCAGGCGTGGAGATTTTTGGGATCAAGTTCGGTCGCCTTGCGAAACCAGCTTTCGCTTTCCTCCACCTTGCCTTGTGCCTTCAAACAATTGGCGAGATTGGTGGCGACGCGGGTGTTCTCGCCGGCGAGTTCGATGGCTTTGTGGAAATGATATTCGCCCGCGAGCGCGCGGTTCGTTTCGGTGAGAATGAGGCCCATGATGCCGTGCGCCTGCGCGTTGCGGGGCGCGAGACGTATGGCGTTGCGCGCATGGCCCTCGCATTCCACCCGCTCGCCGCGTGCGAACAGCATGTAGGCAAGCTCGTTGGTGGCCCAGAGCAGATTGGAATTGGCGCGCACGATGCGGCGCAGGATGTTTTCGAATTGCGGGCCGCCCTGATTGTTTTTCTTCTTGCATTGATAAAGCAGGATCAGCGCGTCCAGATGATCGGGCACCTGCTGCAGCGCCTGCATGGCGCGCAGTTCGGCGAGCGTGGCGTCGCCTTTTTCGAACGCGGCTTTACCTTCGTTCACCAGCGGGTCGGCGATTTTGGGATCGATGCGCTGTTGTTGCTGCGGCTGGACGCGTTGCGGGCGCAGCATCTGCTGGGCCGCACCCGGCGATCCCGTTCGATTGCCTCCCGGCCTCATGCGATCCTCTTGAATGGCGTCATGCTCCAACCGTAGCGAACGCGCAATCGCCGTTCAATGAGCCCGAAAAAAGAGCGGCGGGCCCGTAGCCCGCCGCCTTGTCACTCACCCGTAAAGACGCGATCAGAGCACGATCTGGATCCCGCCGCCGTTATCAAAGGAATATTGCTGGCTTGCCGGAATTCCGACCATGGTGTTGAGCGGATCGTGGGTAATAAATTGTTCGCAGTAGATGAACTGTATGCCGCCGTACACGGTAGCTGCGAGACCGTAAGACGTCTGGTCACCGAAAATGGAATTGTTTTGAACAAGATCTTCTTGGACCGCTGCGGCATCGAACAGTTGAATTCCGAGATGAGTATTGTAGATCGCGTTGTAGGTGATGTGAGCATAATCGGAAAAAGAGCCATTCGCGTAATTGGCTGAGTCGTGAATCAGGATGCCGACATAAGCATCGTGGACATCGTTATTGTCAATTTTTGAGCGGATGTGAAGCGCACCATCCCCTCCCTCGCTGCTAACACCGATACCAAGTTCGGAGGTTCCGGACACCGAATTTCCGGAAATGATATCGAAGCTATAGGTAACTCCGCCGAGGCCAAAATTTACCAGCGAAATACCGGCTCCCGATCCATCCGCGACGGTGTTGCCGACGATCGCGGCTAGCGCAAGCGTGATACCGTCAAGGTTTTCATTGTCAACGAGGATGCCAGCATCCACAACGTTCGAAACCGCATTCGGCACGTAATAGCCGATGCTCGTCTCCGCAACGATCTTGCCATTAAAGTTTTTAGTGGCGAAATAAATACCGTTGGCTGATGCGCCGTCCACCGCATTGCCGTCAATCTCGGTGCCGAAAGGCAATTGGCCATATTTCGGCACCGAGGACAGCGCGTTCACATCGGCGCTATTTGAAGCGGCATATCCCATTATCGTGCCGCCGTTCACGGCAGTGAGCCAAACCTGGATTCCACTGCCGCCGTAATAGCCGGTTCCCGAATCGTTGACCGCGTTTCCGCTAATGAGGATGGCGGGACCATAGCCGACCGGATGTTGCGGCAGGATAACACCACCATTATGCGCGTACATCGTGACACGGATACCGTCGCCACCGCTGTTTTCGATGTCGTTACCAGAAATCAGAGTATTGTCGTACACGACGGCGCCATATCCCGATCCCACCTGGACACGGACGCCATCCACACCGCTACCCAGGATGGTGTTGCCGATAATGTATTGAGATGCAGCGACCGCTGTGCCCGCCCCCGTCGCGCTCATGCCCACATAGATGCTGTTGCCCAGCGGTATTTCGATCGAAGCGGCACCGAGTTCCGGCTGCACGGCACCCGCACCATTACCTGAAAAATAGCTGTATTCGATCAGCGATTCCTGACGGCCGCTATACGTGTTGTGGAACCCGGCATATTGAACGATACCGCCCCACAGATTGCCGATGAAGGTGTCGGACGCGCTCACGAGTTGCTGACTCGCGCGATAGGAATATCCATCGAGGAGGCCTGCGCCGAAACCACCCTGACTGTTATTGGCGAAGAGATCGTGGGTCGAAACGACAGTCTGCGAATTGTAGACGTCGAAATAACCGACATCCAGAATGCCGACGCCGAATCCCGCATTGTGCGTGAACTGGCTGCCTGAGGAATAGAACGACTGAATGGCATAGTGTGCGCCGATGCTGCGCAGCTCCATGGTGACGCCGCCATTGCCGCCATATTCGCCACCGGCGCCATTGTAGCTGACATCGGCGCCGATGAGACTCAGCGCGTTGACGATGTTCGCTTTATAGGAATAGCCGTAAATCTGGATACCGCCCGCGCCATTGTGATCGGCTGTTGTCGTGACGGCGGCAAAGGTTTCTTGGCCCGGCGGCACGTAGGTGTAGAGCACAATCGATTGCAGCAGGACCGATCCGCCGCTGGCGTAGCTGTGCGAGTCGATGCCGTAATAGGCGTTGTGATCGAAATGCGCGTTGACGCCGAGCACATACTGATAGAGCACGCTGCCGCCGGTCACCGCATTGTACAGATCGAGCCCGTCACCACCATTGAAGCTCGCGCTCGAATTGTAGAGCGTCAGCTTCGAGCCGGGATGGAGATAGGTGTAAGTACCATATTCGTTTGTGACGCTGCGCAGCTGCCCGACGAAGCCGCCATCGTGCACGATATTGCCGATATAGATGCCGTCGCCGCCATTGTGATCGAAGTGCGAATTGATGGCGAGCACATATTGATAGAGATAGCTGCCTTGGCCGACATCATTATGGATGTCGAGGCCTTCGCCGCCATTGCCCTGTACGCTCGTGCCGTCCAGCACCAGCGTCGGCGTATTGATCGGGCGGCCACTCTGCGTATAGACCGCGCCGTAATTCTCTGCGACCGTCTTCACATAGATTCCGTCGCCACCATTGTTGTCGATGGTGGAGTCGACGATCGTCACTTCCTGCCGCACGAAGGCGCAGCCGCCAGTGACGCCTTGCGGTCCCGTGCAGGGATAGGCGTAGGTATTCTCGTTATACGTTACGGAATAATAGACCCCGTCATGGGCGTGGCGATAAAGATAGATGCCGTCATTCCCGTTATGGTCGAAGTGCGAACCCGAGATGTTGAAGTTCTGCTCGGCGCGGCCTTCGAAGCCGCTCGCATCGGCAAGTGCGGCCAGGCCGTAAGAGCCATTGTTCGAGAAATTGCTGTTTGCGATCGTCACGTCCTGGATTGCGGCGCCGAAACTTCCCGGACCGAAATATTGCTGGGCGAGGAAGGCCGCACCGAACGCGCCATTGTTGTTGAAGTTCGAATTTTCCAGATCCACATATTGGATGTTGAGGCTGTAGACGCCTTCGGCATAGGCCGCATCGCCAAAACCGCCGACGCCATTGCGCATCGCGTCCGTGCCGATGACATCGACATGCTGGATCAGATAGGTCGGCCCTTCGGCGAACGAGAACGCGGCGATGCCGAATTCGCTGTTGAAATTGGCCTGACTTCCCACGACGTAGAGATCGGAATAGAGCGCGGTCGAAATCGCGCCGCCATAATAGCCATAGGCATTGGCCCTGCTTTGCTCGACCAGGCCATAGGATCCATTGTGGTTGAAGGTGTCGTTGTAAAAATAGAGGAACTGGTTGACCTGCCCGCCATAGCCCGCAGAATTTCTGATGCGAACGCCGTCGTCTCCATTGTTCTTGAAGCTGTCATGTCCGGCGATGATGTTCTGCGTGATCTGCGAGTAGTAATAATAGCCTTCCGCATATCCGCCATTGTAGCCATAGGCGTCGGTCTGGATGTCGAGGCCGTTTGAGCCATTGCGGTTCAGTGCCGAACTGTAAATGCCGGCATTCTGCTCGACAGCGCCGCCGAGATTGGTGTGCGCGCCGAGATAGATGCCGTCCTCGCCATTATACGAGAACGAACTCGATGCGATGTAAACCGACTGTGCGGCAAAACCTTCGAGCTGGCTCGCGGCGATGAAATCGGCGCCGTCATCCCGGTTGTGGTCGACCGTATCGTGGACAAGCGAAACGACCTGCTGGGCGGACGCAGCGCCGAGCGCAAAGACATGCGCATCGACGCCGTAATCATTGTTCGACAGGTCGGAATGGCCGACCCACAGATTCTGCAACGTCGAAGCATTGCCGAATGCACCGGCGCTGGCGTCCACGCCGTCATAATTGCCGGTGAGCGTCGCATGATCGATATGGATGTACTGCGCCACCAGCGCCACATGTGCGCTGTCCTGCACCGCGGTATCGCCGCCATCGGCTGCGACGACGGCATCCACGCCGTCGTTATAATTCCCCGTCGCGGTGAGATGATCGATCGTGGCGCGCTGGATGACGTTGCCCGTGCCATAGGCATAGGCGTGAACGTCCAACCCGTCGCCATACATCGAATTGAGCGCCTGGACCTGATCCATCGTGCCGTATTGATGTGTGACGCCGCCGCTGCCCGCATAGGCCGTGAGCAGGATATTGTCGTAATAGGCGCCGCTCGCGCTGACATTGGTCAGATCGAAGGTTTGATCGACAGAAGCGCCGGATTTCGAAGCCGCCGAGATGGTGATCAGATTGCCATAGGCATTATTGCCCAGCACGAACGCTGCAGCCGCCGCACCTTCGCCGCCGCCATCGCCGCTGAACGCGCCGGTGATCTGCACATTGTCCATCGCGATGTGCTGGGTGATGTCGGCGCCGTCTGTGCCATAGGCGTAGATGTAGATGCCGCTATGGGTGACGTCGCTGATCGTAACGTCCTTGAGCGAAATATCCTGTTTGAGCATTCCACCGTCGGCGATGCCGCCGACCAGAATGGCGTATTGGCCGCCCGACAGTGTCGTGGGATCGATGGTGAGATCCTGGGTAAGCGTGGAGCCGCCGCTGACCGAGCCCATCATCGCCACATCGGCGAAGCCTGAGCCGGTGATGCTGCTGTCTGTGATCTCCATGGCTTCGCTGCCGGTGCCGCCGTCCGACAGATTGCTCTGCACATAGACGCCGTCCTCGGCCACGCCATGGATCGTGGAATTGGAAATATGCTGATGCAGGTCGGCCGAGACGTCCTGCACGATCTTCACGCCATACTGTCCGCCGCCCGTGCCGTCGATATCGACACCAAAGATGTTGAGCTGATCGGAATTGTGACCATAGATGGCCGTGCCGAAAGCGCCGCTGAAATTCAGGCCCTCAATGCTCACCTGCGATCCGACATCGAGCAGATTGTCGCCGGGATTGATGGGCACGATGGTGGGCGTGCCGGAATTGGGCGCGAAATCGTGCACGAACACCTGATGCGAATCCACGCCGCGCACATGGAACGTCTGTCCGCCACCGACGACCGTTTCGCCGCTATGCACCTGCGCGCCCGACGCCCCGACATTGCCGCCGAAATCGGTGACGACGACGAATTGATTGACCGCGTCGCGCCCCGTGGCGTCGTTCAGCGTGGTGGGATCGGCATAGCTGCCATGGCCTGCGGTGGTATCCGACACGTAGTAAAGCGTGTTCGTCGGCTGCGAGGTGATGTGGCCGTCATAGATGATGACGGGTTCCGGCTTGTTGAACTGCCATTGCGTCAGCACATCGTCGTTGCGCCGGACCGGATCGGCCATGCGCCGATCCAGATCGCCCAGCGCCTGACCGCCTTGGCCCCACACTGCCCCCAGCGGAATGCGCAAGGTGACGCCGGCAAAACCGGAGGTGCCGCGCACTTTGTCGTGTGAAACTTCGCCGTCGAACGAAACGCGCGACTGCGCGCCAATCACATCGAGATCAAAGACATTGACTTCCACGCGCCCGCGCGGGCCCGACATCGTGCGATATTTGAAATCGAAATCCTGACCTTCCGACATCGTGCGGACATCGTGGCTGTTGCGGAAGACAAAGCCGCCCGCGAACAGACGCACATCGGTGTTATCGGTGTGAAAGACGCGATAGCCCACTTCGCCGTCGAAACCGGAAAGGGCTGCCTGCTGCGCCTGAAGGACCGCGATCTGCGTATCGTGGATGTAAAGTTCGAATCTGTCGGTGATCGGATGGGAATGGCTTTTGGCGGAATAACCGTTGGCGCGCACGTCCCAATCGGTGCTCATCGCTTCGACGCCGAGCGAATATTGGCTGAAGCCCTGGCCTAGATCGGTCTGGGTGTGATCGACGCCGCCGAACACGCCGAGGATCCAGTCCTGATTGATCTCGCTGCGATAGCCGACGCCGAAATTCAGCAAGGTGTTATCATGCGTGCGCGTGCCGGCACCCATGCGCACGAACAGCAGCGAATCCAAGTCCTGCCAGACGGGTGCGAAGAGATCGACTTTGCCTTGCGAGAAACCGTCGCCGATGCCGCCGCTGAAATCGACATAGGGAAGCCATTTGGGATCGGCAGCGGGCGGTGCGGAAGCGGGAGCCTCTGCAGCGGCAGCGCCACTGGCAGCAGCGGCAAATCCCGCGACCCCGATCAGCAATTTCGATTTCAGCTGCAGGCGCCCATTCGCATTGCGCATGCGTTTCCCCGCTCTTCGGCTGCTCAACGCAGCCGCCTCACCAAGCCGTAATGTTTCACCAACCGCGATTAGCCGCAACACGCGCTGGCTATACCCTTGGGCTATTTGGGCAATACCGCCCCGCGGCGTGGCATGCCTGCCACAGCGATTTTCAGCATGAGACGGCTACGATTCGGCCCGGTGCATCGCCGTAATGGCTGCCGAAAGGCCCATTACGGGAAAGGGCAAGGCAGCCCGCTTGCCATTGGCGCCCGGCGGCAGAACCAGTTCCGCCTTCGCCGTGGAAAAGAGGCCGGTTTGTGCCTGTGCCCCCAGCACACCCGCCGCCATGCAGCTCTCCTTCTGGCACCCGGCGACCGGGAGTTTCAAACCGCCCCGGCCGAGCTGCAGCACGAGATTATCGCCCGCTTTGGCCACCGGCGGCAGGCGCACCACCATCAGCAGCTTCTCCGCTTCGCCCACCAGCCGGAAATTCACTGTGAGAATGACGTGCTTGGGGCTGTCCTTCTGAAGATAGGCAAGCGTCACGCGGCAGCGGCCCAGCGAAATGGGCTTGTGGGTTACCGGAGCTTCTGCTGTGTGCGGCAGCGCTGCGTGCGGCGCCGGCGCCGAAGGGGGCGGGGCCGGGGTTGCCGCCCCGATGATGGCGGGTGAGGCCAGACAGACGAGTTGCCACGGCCCGATCATTTTGGCGCCCACAAAGCCCTGCTCGACCTGCGCCGCGATCTTGTCCGGCGCGGGGGGCAGGGGCTTGCGCGGCGCGAAATGCGCCAAAGCAAACAGCGCGGCGACAAAAACCACCGCCAGCACGGCACCAATGACCGTGTTTCTCATCGAAATCCCCTTCAAGCCGCTCGGCTGCCGATTAAACCCCGCGCCGCGCGCCGGTCAATGTGGAGGCGGTGGAGGCGGCGGCAGAACCCTCGGGCCCAGATTGGCGATGACCTCATGGGCATCGAGCGAATGGGGATCGTCCTTGGCCTGCTCCGGCGTCAGCATCACGATTTCCGCATAGGCTTCGTAGCGGGTGATGGCCGTGGTGGTGACGTCTTCGTCATAGGGCCAGCTATGCCAATACCAGCCATAGCCGCGCCAGCGCGAATGCCAGCCCGGCCAGCCGCCGACGAAGCTGGAATAATAGCTCGTATGGGCCTTGGTATCGCGCGTGTCGAAGGCGAAATGGGAGAAGCCCGATTGCAGCGTCACTTCCGCGGCTCGGTAAAGCAGGAAATCCTCCACCGTCTCGCGGTCGGTGATGGAATTGCCGGTATAGGTGACGCGGTAGCGGTTTTGCGCCAGCCGCTCATCGGTATAGCCGGTGGATTGGCCGGGGCCGCGCGGGCCATAAACCGGTTGCGTTTCGCAGGCAGCCAGCGTCAGCAGAACCAGGGCCGCCGCCAAGATTTTGGGAATGGACATCGACATCACTCCAGTACGCCCCACCAACATTAGATAACCGAAAGCCCTCTGCCCCGTTCCGGTTCAGATCAAAATTCAGGGAACTATTGCTTTGCACCATTTTTCGAGTTATAACTGACCAGTTAGTTATTTAGTGGCCCGCCATGCAGACCGCCCAGCGCTGGAAACGCCGCAAGGAAGCAAGGCCCCCCGAGATTCTGGAGGCGGCCCTCGCCGTTTTTGCGGAAAAGGGTTTCGCCGCCACCCGCATGGAAGACATTGCCAGAAGCGCTGGCGTGACCAAGGGCACGATCTATCTCTATTTCGAAAGCAAGGAAGCGGTGTTCCGCGGCCTGGTGCAGCAATCCATCGGCACAGCACTTTCGGGCATCGTCGAAACGACGCAGCATTTCAAAGGTTCTGCGCGCGAACTTCTGCGCCTTGTGCTCACCGCGCTCGGAGAATTCGTCCGCACCAGCGACCGCGTGGTGCTGCTCAAGATCCTGATCGCGGAAGCGGGAAACTTTCCCGACATGGCGCGCTTCTACCGCAAGGAGATCATCAACAAGGGTCTTTCGTTGATGGGCGATGCGATTGCACTGGGCGTTTCGCGCGGCGAGTTTCGCGAGATCGCCCCGCAACACGCAGCGCGCCTTTGCGTGGCGCCGATTCTTCTGGCGGCGTTCTGGCGCACGACATTCGCCCAATTCGATTCCGAACCTTACGATTATCAGGGCCTGATCGACACGCATATCGACACGCTGTTGCGCGGGCTTGCTCCGGATAAAGGTGCAACATGAAACGCTTGGCATTGCTGGCGCTGCTATTGCTCACCGCTTGCGGCAACAAGGACGCGCAACCTTGGCTCGGTTACGGCGAAGGCGAAGATGCTTTCATCGCCGCACCCATGGCGGGATGGGTTTCGAAGATCGGCGTCACCCGCGGGCAAGAGGTGAAAAAAGGCGATCTGCTGTTCGTGCTCGACGACACGCAACAACGCGCCGCACGCGATCAGGCCGCGGCGAATCTCGCCAATATCAAGGCGCAGATGAATCAGAACGCCGCGGCAGTTTCCTATGCGGGCAAGGAACTGACGCGGCAGGGCAAGCTGGTGCGCGCTGAGGCCGGCACACAATCGACGCTCGATCTGGCGCGTTCGAATTACGATCAGGGTGTGGCGAAGAATTCCGAAATTCAGGCGCAGGAAAGACAGGCCGAAGCCTCGCTGGCCGATGCGGAATATCAGCTTTCGCAGCGCCGCGTGATCTCGCTGGTGAACGGCCGCGTGGAGGATATTTATTTCCGCGCCGGAGAATATGTGCCGCCGTCCACGCCGGTGCTCTCCGTCCTGCCGCCAGAGAATGTGTATGTGCGCTTCTTCGTGCCCGAGCCCCAATTCAACCGCGTGAAGATCGGCCAGCGCGTGCGCATCTCCTGCGACGGTTGCGCGAAGGATATGGCTGCGAAAATCACCTTCATCGCGCAGCAGGAAGAATTCACCCCGCCCGTGATCTTCAGCATCGGCAATCGCGAGAAGCTCGTGTTCAAGCTGGAAGCGCGCGTGCCCGGCGGATTGAAGATCAATCCCGGTCAACCTGTGGACGTGTGGCCGCAATAAGATGGAATACGCGATCGACGTTCGTGGATTGACCAAGCGCTTCGGCCAGAAAACCGCCGTGGACAATGTCGATATTTCGGTGCCGGTGGGCGAGGTGTGGGGATTTCTCGGACCCAACGGTTCCGGCAAGACGACGACCATCCGCATGCTGTGCGGATTGCTGCGCGCCGATGCCGGCGAGGGCACCTGCCTGGGGCGCAATTTCCGCACCGAATCCGAAGCGATCAAGCGCCAGACCGGCTACATGACCCAGAAATTCAGTTACTGGGAAGATCTCACCATCCGCGAGAATCTCGATTTCGTCGCGCGCCTTTACCGCCTTCCCGACCGCAAGGAAAAAGTCGACGCGACGCTGGAGCGGCTGGGCCTTGCCCATCGCCAGAACCAGCTTGCGGGAGCACTTTCCGGCGGCTGGAAACAGCGCATGGCGCTCGCCGCCTGCATGCTGCACCAGCCGAAATTGCTGCTGCTGGACGAACCGACCGCGGGCGTCGATCCCAAGGCGCGGCGCGATTTCTGGGACGAAATCCATTCGCTCAGCGGGCGCGGCATCACCGTGCTCGTCAGCACCCATTACATGGACGAAGCCGAACGCTGCGACCGCATCGTCTATATTCTTAACAGCAAGGTCATCGCGCGCGGCACCGTTGCCGAGGTTATCGCCAGCTCCGATCTCGTTACCTTCGTGGTCGAAGGCGACGGCGCGCGCAAGCTTGCGGCGGCGCTCAATGGCAAGCCCGGCATCGAGCATGCAGCTTTTTTCGGCGCCGCCCTGCATGTGAGTGGACGTGATCGCGCGGTCATCGAAGCCGCATTAGCGCCTTATCGCAACCAACCCGGCCTTTCCATCCATGAAGCGCCGCCCACGCTGGAAGATGTGTTCATCCATCTTCAGGAGCAGGTGCAATGATCGGGCAGATGCTGGTGATGATGCGTCACTTCTCGCCAGCGCGCACCGGCGCCATGCTGGTGAAGGAATTCATCCAGATGTGGCGCGATCCGCTCACGCTGGCGATGATCATCGGCATTCCGATCATGCAGCTTTTCCTGTTCGGTTACGCCATCAATCTCAATCCGAAGAATCTTCCCACCGCCATTTCCGTTGCCGATCCCGGCGTCTTCGCGCGCTCCATCGTGGCGGCGCTGAAGAATTCCGATTATTTCAACATTATCCGCACGACCAATTCGCCCACGCGCGCCCGCCGTCTGCTCAACGAAGGACGCGTCGCTTTCGTCATCGAAATCCCCGTGGATTTCACACGCGACGTCGTGCGCGGCGCCAATCCGCAAATGCTGGTGGAAGCGGACGCCACCGATCCGTCGGCGAGTTCCTATGCATTGGCCGCGATCAACGAACTGGCGACCAGCGCATTGCGCGACGATCTCAAGGGACCGCTTGCAGCGCGCGCCGCACCGGCGCCCGGATTCGAAGTGGTGGTGCACCGGCTCTACAATCCCGAATCCATCACGCAATATAACGTGGTGCCGGGTCTGGTCGGCGTCATTCTCACCATGACGATGGTGCTCATCACTTCCATGGCGGTGACGCGCGAGCGCGAGCGCGGCACATTCGAAAACCTGCTGGCGATGCCCGCGACTCCACTCGAAGTGATGATCGGCAAGATCGCGCCTTATGTGGTGGTCGGCTATGTGCAGGTGACGCTGATCATGATTGCGTCGCGATTTGTGTTCCATGTGCCGATGCTGGGATCGCTGGTGCTGCTGTCGGTGGCGCTGATCGTCTTCATCATGTCCAATCTCGCGCTGGGCTATACCTTCTCCACCATCGCCCAGAACCAGCTCCAGGCGATGCAGATGACGATCTTCTTCTTCCTGCCTTCGATCCTGCTCTCCGGTTTCATGTTCCCGTTCGACGGCATGCCCGGCTGGGCGCAAGTGATCGGAGAGTCCCTGCCCCTGACCCATTTCCTCAGGATCGTCCGCGGGTTGATGCTCAAGGACAATGATCTGGCCGAGATCTGGCCCAACCTCTGGCCGCTCATTCTCTTTATGTTCGCCGCTGCCGGTCTGGCGCTGGCTCGTTTTCGCCGCACCCTGGACTAGAAATGCCGCGCAGGACTTGCGAAACAACCCGCCGCACAGCAAATTCAGCCGCCTTCGTGCGTTTCCACCGGGCGCCCGCGCCTATCCGCCGTTTTGGGGACCGAATTTCACGCCATGACCGGCCTGTCTATCCTCCTGCAGTCCGTGCTGGCCTTCGTGCTGGTGTCGCTGGCGTTGCTGTCGATCCAGCTTGGCACATTGGCGCTGCTGCGCTGGCTGCTGCCGGCGCGCTCTGTCCGCATCCCGCTTCTGCCGGACGAGGCGTTGCCGCGTGTGCTGGTGCAATTGCCGGTTTGCGATGAGGGTGCATTGGCTGTGCGCGTGGCGGCAGCGGCGGCGCGTCTCGACTGGCCGCATGACCGGCTCGAGATTCAGGTTCTGGATGATGGCCCGGCTGACAAACACGACATGCTGGTTGCGGCCATTGCGCGCGTCACACCGAATGGCGTGCGCATGAACGTGCTTCGCCGCGGCGAGCGCACCGGGTTCAAGGCGGGCAATCTCGCGTTCGGATTGAAGCATTGCGATGCGCCGTTCGTGGCGATCTTCGATGCTGATTTCGTGCCGCCGTCGGATTTCCTCAAGCGCATGGTGCCCGCGCTGATGGCCGATCCGGGGCTTGCCTTCGTGCAGGCGCGCTGGGGCCATGCCAACCGCAACCGCAATTGGCTGACGCGCGCGCAAGGCTTTCTGCTCGACAGCCATTTCGCGGTGGAACAGGAAGCGCGATTCCGTGCGGGTCTGCCGATCTCGTTTAATGGCACAGCAGGCGTGTGGTCGCGCGCGGCCATCGATCATGGCGGCGGCTGGACGGGCGACACGCTGACGGAAGATCTCGATCTTTCCATCCGCTGCGCACTCAAGGGCTGGCGCGCCGCGATGATTTCCGATGTCGAAGTGCCGGGCGAATTGCCGGAGACGGCGAGCGCGTGGCGCGCACAACAGGCGCGCTGGACCAAGGGCCATGCGCAAGTGGCGCGCAAGCTCCTGCCCGATGTGTGGATGAGTTCATTTCCGCTTTGGAAAAAAGCGCTGGTGATGCTGCAGATCACGCAGTTCTGTTTCTACACGCTGGCTTTCGCCAGTGCCGCGATCAGTCTGACGCTGATGGCGATGGGTGTGGTGTATCTCAAAACGGTTGCGGGACTTGGGTTGATCGTCACGGCCATCGGCCTGCTCGCCAGCGTCAGCTACCTCTATATGGGTCAAGTGATGCTGGGCCGCGAATATGCGCCCTTCTTCATGCGCTCGCTGCTCTTGGCCATCGTGTTCCCCAGCGGACTCATTCTGGCCAATACACGCGCGACCTTCGAAGCTTTCTCCAACGCGCAAAGCGTCTTCACCCGCACGCCAAAAGCGGGTGCGGCCCAGATCGGCGGCTGGCGCGGCAGCCCGGAACTGGTGGCGGGCATTCTGCTCCCCGTATTTGCCCTGACCGAGCAGGCGTGGAGCGCGCCCTTCTTCGCTTTTGCAGCCGCGGGCCTGCTTTCCATCGGCGCCATGGGCTGGAGCGGCGGGGCTAGAACGCCCGCCCGCGATATTCCCCCCGCAGAGTAAACTGCCTGTTCACTTTAATGCTTCAAATGCAAGGGATCGGCCTAACCCCGCTTTGAGGCATGGGCCCTAATCTGGCTTCACGGCCGCCGCCGCTTGAGCGGCAAAGAGGGGCTTTTGATGGTGGGGTCTCCTATTCGGTTCGCAGCGGTGGCCGCTTTTTCCCTGCTCGTTTCGGCCTGCGCCAGCGCGCCCGATATCACGCCGGATTTCACAACCGCCGATCAGCCGGCAGCACCAGCGGTTGACGGAGTGCAGGTCCTTCAGCCCGCGACCCCGATTTCCTGCGTACCCTATGCGCGGGCCCATTCCGGCATCAATTTGCACGGCGATGCGCTGACCTGGCTGGATCAGGCCAAAGGCCGCTATGCCGTGGATTCCACGCCCAGCAAGGGCGCCGTCATCGTATTGACCGGCTATGCCGGGGCCGGGCGGGGCCATCTGGCCATCGTGCGCGCCCAGGATTCGGCCCGCGAAATCCGTGTGGACCATGCCAATTGGATGAATGACGGGCAGGTCTATCTCAACGACCCCGTCGTGGATGTCAGCCCCGACAATGACTGGAGTGCTGTGCGGGTGTGGAACGCGCGCGACCATTCCTGGGGTGTGCGCACCTATCTGGTGCAGGGCTTCATCGCGCCCGGAACCGGCGAGGATCAGACCCG
This sequence comes from Rhizomicrobium sp., assembly GCA_035944195.1. GTDB lineage: Bacteria > Pseudomonadota > Alphaproteobacteria > Micropepsales > Micropepsaceae > Rhizomicrobium. Next base: position 268,608 of record DASZBL010000013.1, read on the forward strand.
GGTAGCCGGGCAGTTTTGATCCACTTGCGCGCTCATGCGTTTGGCCAAAACCTCCTTTTGACTTTCGCGGGCGAGCGACTATGTTCCCGGCCCTCTTCCGGCGCCCTCTAGCGCCAACCTGTCAGGACATCCTCGCGTCCCTAGCGATGACCGCCATCCACCCGTGAGCGACCCCGCCGATATTCTCGCAGAGAGCGATACTGCTCTGCATGCTGCGCCACCCGAGCATGGACGCCTGACGGCGCTGACGCTGGGCGCGCTCGGCATCGTGTTCGGCGATATCGGTACGAGCCCGCTCTACGCCATGCGCGAAACAGTGCTCGCCACCGGCGGCGCGGTGCCGGGGCATCTGGCAATCATGGGCGGGCTGTCGCTGATCTTCTGGTCGCTCATCATCGTGGTGACGGTGAAATACGTCTTCCTCATCATGCGCGCCGACAATGACGGCGAAGGCGGCGTGCTGGCGCTGGCGGCATTGGCGCATCGGTCGCCCGGCTTGAGCCGGCGCCTCAAACGCGTCATCGGCGTTTCCGCGATTCTGGGGCTGGCTCTTTTCTACGGAGACGGAATGCTGACGCCGGCCATCTCCGTGCTCTCCGCGGTGGAAGGGCTCGGCGTGGAAAGCAGAGCCTTCGAGCCGCTCATCATTCCTTTGACGGTGGTCATTCTCGTCGGGTTGTTCATGATTCAGAGCGGCGGCACGGCAAAGATCGGCAGATTGTTCGGCCCCGTGATGGTGCTGTGGTTTTTCACGCTGGGCGCGCTTGGCGTTCTCGCCATCGTTCAAACGCCGGCCATCCTGTGGGCGCTCAATCCCGTTTACGCAGTGCAACTCTTCCTGCACGCGCCATGGATGGCATTCGTGGCGCTGGGCTCGGTGGTGCTGGCCGTTACCGGCTGCGAGGCGCTTTACGCGGACATGGGACATTTCGGCAAACATCCCATTCGTCTGGCATGGCTCTA
>DASZBL010000014.1:0-76085 GCA_035944195.1 Rhizomicrobium sp.
TAACTACCCGTGACGTCGCGTTTAAGTTGATCGTTGAAAGGGCGCTCGACAAAAGCGATCAAAAAACTGATCCGACTGATGTCGAAGCGGGTTGGCGTAGCACTGCGACATTAGCGAGACGCCGGACGGGTTAGGTCGGTACTTGGGCCGGGCCAATACAATCTCTGGGAGATAGCACGCGAATTTGTACCCACGGGCGGCGAGACGGAAGCATCTTTCCCGCCCCGGAGGGGATTCGCGGCAGGTATCCGGTCAACTCATATCTGATGTTATGCGGTGCATGAAAGGCGGCGAAGTTGCCCGCGCCGCCGGATTGCCAATATTCAGATCGTCAAAATTACACGAAGCAATTTCTTCAGAAAATTCGAGCGGCAAAGTTTCCTTCACCGCTCGGAGTCTTACGAGCTAAGCCGTTGAGGGGGTGCTCAAGCCCGCAATTTGTTTGTCGCCGCGAAATTTGTGCCCCATGGGGGCATATTTCTAATCTCCCAACCCAAAGCTGATGCTGGCGAAAGGACCGTTGAAGCCGAGCGTCGTGGATTTGCGCGTGTCGATTCCTCCGTCCATCGCACCAAAGAAGAAGTCCCCGCGATAGCCGAAGCTGATTTTTGCGTCGGAATAGCGGAACGAAATCCCCGCAAAGCCACCGACATTGGGCACGACGATCGAGCGCGAACGATCCGGATTGCCGGAGTGCTGAAAGTGAGTGCTCGAGGAGTACTTAAAGACACGATACCGGTAAAAAGCGCCCACGGTTTGGTGATGGCCGCGTGCTTTTTGCCGGCCGAACAGAACAGCCGCATTCGCGCCCCAATCCAACGTGACTTCACTACTTTCGGCGTTGCCAATCAGCGGCACTGAAGCATTCCAGGAAATGGATGGCCCTACACCGTGAAAGCTTCGTTCCATATGAGAGGTAATGGCATAGGTATGTTGATATTTTGCATGTTGGGCAATTTGCGACGGAAAATAGAAATCTGGATCGGCGCGCAAATTCGCATTCTGTTTTGAGCCGAACTGGGCGAAGCGTAGACCAAAACCGACCACGGATTTGCTTTCCACGCCCAAGAGACCGAGACCGAGGTCCTTTCCCGCCTGGAAATCCAGAACGGTGTGCAATTCGCTATTGCTGACATTCGTTTCGGAAAATCTCACTGTACCGTGCCGGGCCGAGAGATACCCGCAATTGCTGCCGATACAAACTTTCCTTTGGCCGCCCGGCGTTTGCTGGTGCTTGGTCGATCCACCATTGGCGCGCCCATAGCGGATCGCGGCTGAGAAAATCCAATCCGAATTTTGCGGCTGGAAGGAGATCGTACCTTCTTCGCCGAAACTCCGGCTTAATGCTCGCTCGGCCTTGAGCGGCGACATGAAGCCATCCGCAATGACCTGCGCCGTATAGGGCGGGTCATAGGGATCGCCAAATCCGCTTATTTTCTCAAATTGCGCGCCGAGGTCGATCCAGATTGTAGCTCGATCGGCATCGGTGGCCCACGCTGGATCGAAGCCAAGCGCCGAGGCGCAAAGTGCCAGTGCCGAAACCGTGGTCAGCAGTTTGCGGCGGATGCTCCGGCGAGGCATGTGGTTGTCCGTTGTCATTGATTCCCCCTTACCAATTCTTCGTGACGCGGACGCCGAACAGGCGCGGATCGGTGAGGAACACGTTGGTCGTGAGCCCCGAATCGTCGCTGTTCAGGAAATTGCCGGTGATGGCAGTCGTGTTGAAAACGTTCTTCAGATAACCGAGCACCTGCCAACCATCAGCGCTGGTGAGGATCAATGCCAGATTCACATTCGAATAACCGCGTATCTTGTCATAGGGCCTGTCGTTGAACACCCGCGCGAAGCTTTGCGATTGCCAGTAGAAATCGCTGTGCAGCGTGGCCGCCCAATCTTCGGAAACAGGCATTGTATATTCTGCCGACAACGACGCCGTGAAATGCGGCGCGCTGGGCAGTTGATTGCCGCTCAGATTCTTGGCGAAACCCTCACCGCTGTTGGGTGCGGGACCGTAATCAATGCCATGGTCGATGTTCTGGCCGGTGTATGGATCCCCAGGAGTGCCGGCGAGCGGATCGAATCCCGCATAAGCTCCGGGAGCAATCGGAGGGTTGCTGTAATAGCCCGCCGTGGGATTGGGTATGTAGGTCGTGGCGGTTATCGGATCGTGATGCTGATTATATGCAACGTCACATTCGTCGGTAAGATTGGTTCCCAAATGCGTAGAGAGTTCAAACAAAACCACATACGCGGGAAGAACGCAGTTCGATGCCTGAGTGGGGAACGGCTTGACCAGAACCCAATTTGGATTGCCGGCTGTGCGGTCCATCAGATCGATTGCCGACTGGCCGTTACCGATCCGCGTATCTTCATATCCGCCTGCGAAATTGAATTTCAATCCCGGCGCCGGCTCCCATGCCGTTTCGAGTTCGGCGCCTTTCACGGTCGCATTGAAATTCAGATTGATCGCAGTACGATCGACAATTTCTGATATCTGATAGGATTTGTAATTGTAGTAGAAGACATCGCCATTGAGCGTGAGCGCGCCGTCTAGCAGCGTGTTTTTCGTGCCCAGTTCGTAGGCATCGATGAATTCCGGCTTGAACGTCAACGGGTGGATCGGCGTGCCGCCATTGCCGCCGCCGAATGCGAGAAAGACCGCCCCCGGCGGATTGGCACCGCCCGCTTTGTAACCGTGAGAATAAGAAGCATAGGCCAGCGTTTGATCGGTGAAATCGAGCTTCGGGGTCCAATTGGTGGCGAAGCGCCCTGTCCACTGATTCCATTGCTGATTGACGACTCCGATGGAAGGATAGCCGTAACCGTCGATGATCAGCTCACTTGGAATATCGGTGAAATGCTTGCGGTCGTCCGTCCAGCGCAACCCGCCCGTAAGCTTCAGATCGTCGGTGAGGTTGTAATAGGCTTCGCCGAAGCCGGCATACGAATTCAACACATAGGGATTCTGGCTTAAAAAATAATTGTGACCTTGAGCGTTCAGACTGCCGATCGGGTTTGGATCGATATAGATGCAATCCAACAGGCCAGGCGGGGGATGATGAGGATCTCGGTAGTTGAACCCGCCAAGAACCAGTTGCTGGCATTCGTGATTGTCCGAAACGCCGGGGACCCATGAACCGATAGCGGAATGTTCACGCATAGCTACGGAGGCAGATGCCAATGTGAGCGTGTTGATAAACACGTAATAATTTTCTTCTGTTTCGTAGTGCAGATAATTGCCGCCAATACTGAAATTGAATGGGCCGCTGAAATTCGATGCCAGCCGAAACTCCTGGCTCAACTGCCAGGCATGTTCTTCGGAAAGATCCTGCGCGACAAGCCTGTCGCTGCAGCCCAATTGGGGATCGCAGAAAACGCCGTCGGGAAGGCAACCATTAAACGTACCCGGCGGGGGCGGCGTGCAAACAGCACCTTGGGTGCTGGGGTCGCCGTTGCAGCCGCCAGGATTCTGAGGATCGCCACCCTTACATAGACCTAGACCGTTGGGGTCGGGCTGGACGCCGCCGGTGCCGGCTCCAAATACGAAAGCGCCCGGCTGGGTATTGAAGCGATTGTAGTCTTCGGTCGACCAAAGAAAATCCTGATTGTATCCGGTCTGCGATGCGAATGTCAGGGCTGGCGTGATTGCATAGTCGGCATTGAATTCAAGGACGTCATTCTTCGCCTTGTAGATCGGATTGAGGCTCGCCTCGATCACGCGCAGGTTCCGCGATTGTTTCGTGCTTGAATATACATCGAAACCATCGCGCAGAGGCACGTATAGTTCGGTCAGCACCCCGTAGTACGGGAGCGATAAGCCATTCGGTACCTCGAACGAATCCGCCGAATAAAGCGAAGCCTTCTGGCAGCCCTGGCTCAAACTGTCGGTGTCTCCTATTACTTGTGCCAAAACTGGTCCTGGAGGTACCGGAACGCCCTGAATTTTCGATGGCCCTGGATCTTCCTTGCACAATTGCTTCGCCGTGCGCATGCGGTCATCATTTTCTTGGAAATGCTCCCAGACGAGATAGGTCTGCACGTCCTGAAACGGCTTCCAGCCCAGCGTCACGCGGCTCGACCACAGATCGCGGCCGTCGATGGGTGCGTTGGTGAGCTGGTTGAAGCTGTAACCGTCGCGTTTTGTCCATTCGCCTGCAACACGGAGGTCCACGCGATCATCGACAATCGGAACGTTGATCATGCCTTCGAAACGGCGGTTGTGGTAATTGCCAATGTCGGCTGACGCCATCGCTTCGAATTGATCCGTCGGCTTGGCCGAAATAACATTCACCACGCCTGCAGTCGCATTGCGCCCATAGAGCGTGCCTTGCGGACCACGCAAAACTTCGACCTGCGAAACGTCATAGAATTCCTGCTCGAAGAAATGATTGCGGATAAACGGCATGTCGTTGAACGCGACGGCGACCGCCGGATCGGTGGTCACTGAAATTGCCTGTGTGCCGATACCGCGGATCTGGATGTTGTAGCCGGTGAAGTTCGTTTTCGAGAACGTCAGATTCGGGACTTCCTTCACGAGATCGGGACCGCCCGCAATCTGACGCGATGTGAGCTGCTCCTGCGACAAAGCCGTGATCGCAATCGGAACGGTCTGAATGTCGCCTTTGATCTTCGACGATGTGACGACAACAGATTCAATTCCTGCCGCCGCCGCGGCAGCAGCGACACGGATTGGAGCCGTATTTGTCAATCGCGTAACTGGAGCTGCCGGCTCGTCGCGGCCGACGACAATTCCATTGGCTTCGTAATGGCTGGCAAAGCCTGTCCCGGCGAGAATGCGCGAGAGGGCATTCGCGACAGATAGATCACCCCTCACACCCCTGGTGTGGGCATCTTTGACTGCAACATCCGAATAGATCAGCTGGATGCCGGTCTGTTTCCCATAGGCATTGAGCGCGGCATTGAGATCCCCGCCCGGAATGTTGAACTCGTTGGCAAAAGCACTGGTAGCAAGCGCCATGATGGACGCACTACTCACGAGCGTTAATTTCAATCTCCTCGACTTTTTCATCTTTCCCCCTTCACCCTTTTAACTGGCTGGACGCGCTGCTGGACCGACCATCAGCGCGAGATCACAACTGCATTTCCATGCGATTGAACGTGTAATCCCAGAAGATTGCGCGCGAGTTGCACGAACCCGGCGACGTTGTTTGTTGCGAATGTTCCGCCGATTGTGATGCTGGCTGTAGCCGGGTCAGCAATTGCGATCTTGCTGGTGTTATAGCGATTGAATTCCGACGCAGCGTCCGCCAGAGTGGTATGGCTGAAAACAAGCAAGCCCCGCCGCCAAGCGAGCTCGTCTGTCAATTCGCTGGCTGTCTCTTGTACAAGCGAAATAGAGCCACCCTTTTCGACAATCGCGTCACCAGGGACAAGCAGGACAGACGGATTGTTAACGCCGTCTGTCACCTCAAATCGGGCGCGCCCCTTTGCAAGTGCGACTTCGAAGCGCGAGTCGTCGCGCCGGACGAGGAACTCCGTGCCCAGATCCGTCACCCTGCGATTGCCGATGATGACCGAAAAAGGGCGGCTCGCATTGTGCGTCACACGGAAATACGCTTCGCCATGTTCGAGGACGACGGTTCTTTCGTGGCTGCTGAGCTTGGTGCGAACCGTTGTATTCGTATTCAATTCGACTTGCGTGCCATCAGCGAAGGAAATGATTTTGTGACCGCCGACGCGTGTCGAAAATGTCTGCTCTTGCGAACGCGGCGCCAGAAACACCATCGCAAGACCCAATATCGCGACTGCGCCCAACACGGCTGCTGTCCGGAACACGATTGGCCGGAATAACATCCACGGTGCGCGCGTCGTCTCGACGTGCTTGCTCGGGTGTAGCGCATGAAGTCGCTGCGCGCGCTCCCACGCACTCTTGACACGCCAATAGGCAAGCCGGTGGGCAGGAGACTGAGAGAGCCAGGCTTCCAACTCAGCAACATTCTGCTCGCCCCAGTCCGAACGGTCGGAGCGTTCAAGCCAGTCTGCCGCCATGTCCTTGATGGCGCGCGTGCCCGTAAGGGGGGCGGTTTGATTTTCCGTTCTCATGGCTTCGCTACTCCCGCGTCCGAGGAGCTGCCATAGAGAATGTCGGCCAGAACCGACATTCCTCTCTTCAAATAGACAGAAACCGTGTTTTCGGTGATGCCCAGCCGCAACGCGATCTCAGGGCGGGAAAGTCCTTCGACGCGCCGCATCATCACGACTTTGCGGCATCGCGGAGGCAACTGCTCCATAGCGGCGTTCAGCCTGCGCAGTTCGTCGCGCGCAATCACAACCTGCTCGGGGCCTGGTGCATCGATGGCTGTCTGGATCGCCTCGAAATCGGCGAGCGCTTCGATCGGTACGATGTTGCTGTGCCGCACGCGGCCGATGAGCAAATTGCGCGCGGTCGTGAGAACGAAAGCCTTGGGATGCTCGGGAATCTGAACGCGGGCCGCTTCGTAAACGCGCACATACACGTCGTGCAGCAAATCTTCCGCCGCACTTTGGTCTCGCCAATTCTGACGAAGGTATTGCATCAGGACTGCCTCAAGTGGCCAAACCTCACGCATGAACCAAGCCTCTAGCGACGATGGGTTCACGCTGACCCCACCGCGCAGGCAGTCCACGCTTTCACGATCGTTGTCCGATCCCTCTGGCATCCCTGCCAGCCCTCCCCTCGGGAAAACAAACTGCTCCCGATGTGTTAGGTAGAGACGCTTGAAGTGTGCGAGTTGGGACGTGGCATTGGCGAATTATTTTCGGATTCCCGAAAGTTTCTCAAAAATGCAGGGAATCTGCGGGTCAATTGGCTGCGATCTGAAGTTTTCAAGCGTTGCTACGCAAGATTATTTCCGCCGAGCACCAACAGATTTTATCTCTGTTGCGTCGTTGGACAATTCCTTCGCAATGGCGAACGCAGGGATGAGCGCTTTCTGATCCGCCTGTCTTCTCCTCGTTCACCGTCAGCTTCAGCTTGCCCATGATCTCACGCAGATGGTGCAGCGCCGCTTCGGCGTTGCCCCTCCTGCAAAGGATCACGAGGTCGTCGGCATAGGTGACGAGGCGAGTGCCGAGACGTTGCTCAAGGCCAAGCATCTTCCACCCCAGCACGAACCGGCGCATGTAAAGATTCGCCAGCAGTGGTGAGAACGGAGAACCTTGCGGAATGCCATGCCGCTGATCCCGCGCTTCGGTCGTACGTGTTTTCCGCCCTCGTTTGTCGGCTTCTTCGACGGGACATTCCAGCCACATCTTGATCAGATGCAGCACGCGCCGATCAACGATACGGCGCGCCACCGACTTTAGAAGGTCGGCATGGGGAATGCTCCCGAAGTAGTCCGCGAGGTCGGCGTCCACTACGTCCGGGTGGCCACGGAACAACAACTCTTCCACCTCGACCACCGCCTGTTGGGCATTGCGCCCGGCACGATAGGCGTATTGTTCTGGTGGAAGATCGGCTTCAAAGATCGGTTCCAGCACCAGCATTGCTGCTGTCATGCAGACCCGATCCCGCACGGTCGAGATGCCCAGCGGCCTGAGTTTGCCGTTGGCCTTCGGTATATACACTCGTCTGATCGGCTCCGGTCGATACGTCGCTTCCCTGAGCGCAAGCGCCAGTTCACCAAGCCACCGCTTCACGCCATACGCGGCGATGTCCGCGAAGTCCTGGCCATCCACACCCGGTGCGCCCTTGTTGGAGCGGCACAAGGCATAAGCATGCGCCAAAATATCCTCGCGGCTGATCTTGTCGTACAGCGCATAGAAGCGATAGCCGGCTTCTGCCTTCGCTTTCGCGTGTAACGCCGTCTGCAGTTTCTGAACGCTCTTCGGAGTTGATAGGTTGCCCAATCTCCAAATCCCTCACTACTTATTGCGTCTGTCCTGAACTGAGGTCCCTTCCCTCCACCGGCGTTACCCGGCTTCAGCGGTACTACGAACCTCTCCGCCACCCCAGTGCACCGGCCTGTCACCACTTCGTGACACGCTAATCGAAGGCTTCAGCCATTTCGTTACCTCCATGACTGCTCCGATTGCTTCCGGCTGGAGCGATTGCCGGGTGGGGGTTTCACCCACTGGAAAGCGCCGCCTTGCCACGGCGCACGCGAATGAGGGGGTGCTCAAGCCCGTAATGTGTTTGCTGCCGCGAGATTTGCCGTCGCAGTGGCGTATTGTTAATCGCCTATCCCGACGCTGATGCTGGCGAAGGGGCCGTTGAAGGCGGCGTTGGATTTCTTCACCGCATCGATGCCGGTATCCATCGCACCGAAGAAGACATCGGCGCGATAACCGAGGCTGATCTTGGCATTGGCATAACGATAGGAAATCCCCGCAAAACCACCGACATTAGGAACGGTGACGGAGCGGACATTGGTATGACCGCCGGAGTGGTGGTAAACGGAACGATAGGGGGATTGAGCAGCGAGAAACTTCCAATTGTCGTAATGCGCAGATTGTTGATGCCGTACGCGCGCCTTTTGCTTACCGAACAGAATGGCTGCATTGGCGCCCCAATCGAATGTGAGTTCACCATCCTGCTGATTGCCTACAAAAGGCACAGACCCGTTCCAGGAAAGCGTCGGGCCAATTCCATGGAACCCGCGCACAGCGTGGATCATGGCGTGATAGGTGTGGAAATATTTGAGTTGGAAAGGATGGCCGGGATATGCGTAATACTTTATGCGCAAATCGGGGCGCGCCCTTAAGTCCGAATCCGCTTTGGACGTAAATTGCGCAATGCGGACACCTAAGCTTAAAGCAGATGAGCCGTCTTTTCCCAACACTCCCAGGCCCACATCCTTGCCTGCGGAGAAATCCACAATTGCATGGGTTTCCTGGTGCCGTGCCATTGTATCTGAAAAATCCGCGATAGCCGTGACGTTCGGGTTGAAACCAGATACGTGCGGCCGGCTTGTCTGATGCTGGACCTCTCTCGCATTGCTTGATTTTCCATAGCGAATAGCGGCAGAGAAAATCCAGTCCGAATCTTCGGGTTGAAACGAAATCTTTCCTTCTTCGCCAAAGCCGAATTTTGGCGGTTTCTGCGCCTGCAATGGGGTGACGGGCCCCAGCACCGGTGAATTCGGATTTGCGGCCAGGAACGGAGGCGCAAAAATTTCTCCCTGTCCGCTCACATTTTCCATTTGTCCGCCAAGCTCGATCCAGAGCAGCGGACGATCAGCATCTTCGGCATTAGCCACACTTATCGAGACATAAGCCGTCAATGCCAGCGCCGAAGCCGATGTCAGCAATTTCCAGCGGATGGTGGCGCGGCTGTCGCGATTGTTTATGAGTTCGCTCATGATTATTTCCCCCTCACTCAAAAGTTCTTGGTGACGCGCACGCCATACAGGCGCGGATCGGTCAGGAATACGTTTGTGGTCAGACCGGTGTCGTCGCTGTTCAAGAAGTCGCCGGTGATGGCTGTCGTGTCGAACACGTTCTTGAGATAACCGATGACCTGCCAGCCGCTCGCACTGGTGAGGATCAGTGCAAGATTGACATTGGAATAACCGCGTATCTTGTCATAAGGCCTGTCATTGAAGACGCGCGCATAGCTCTGCGATTGCCAGTAGAAATCGCTATGTAGTGTCGCTGCCCAGTCTTCCGACACCGGCATGGTGTATTCGGCCGACAGCGACGTGGTGAAATGCGGCGCATTGGGAAGCTGGTTACCGCCAAGATTCTTGGCAAAACCTTCGCCATTATTGATCCCGGGTTGCGTCGGATCGAAGCCGGGATAATTGCTCGGGATCGGATAAGGAGGGCACCCACCCAGGCCACAGTTATAGCTTCCATCAAAATTGCCGATTGTCGGAGTGGGAATTTGATAGGGTTCTTCTGTCACGGGGTCCAGATGGAGATTGTAGGCAACTGTGCAGGAGAACGAGCCCGCGCCCGCGTCGTTCTGAATCCCTTGTTGAAGAACCAAGAGCGTCTGAACGACATAGGCCGGAAAGATGCAGTTCGAGGCTTGTGTCGGGAACGGCTTGACGACCATCCATCCAGGATGATTGGCAGCATCCGTGCGGTCCATCAAATCGATGGCACTTTGCCCGTTGGCAATTCTGGTGTCTTCATAACCGCCGGCAAAAGAGAACTTCAGGCCGGGCGCCGGTTCCCAACTCGTTTCCAGTTCGGCGCCTTTCACTGTCGCGTTGAAGTTCAGGTTGATGGATGTGCGGTCGACGATCTCCGAGATTTGATAATCCTTGTAATCGTAATAGAAGACATCACCGTTCAGCGTCAGCGCGCCGTCGAGCAGCGTGTTCTTCGTTCCCAACTCATAGGCATCGATGAATTCGGGCCTGAATGTGAATGGATGAATGGGTTCCACGAAGTCGGCATGGCCGTATTCGTTGAATGTCGCGCCCGGCGGATTGGCGCCGCCTGCCTTGTAGCCGCGAGCATAGGAACCGTAGACGAGCGTCTGATCGGTGAAATCGAGCTTGGGTGTCCAGTTCGCGGCAGCCCGCCCTGTAAGCTCGCTCCATTGCTGGATCACGATGGCCGTTACCGGGTAGCCATAGCCCTGGTCGATGACCTCGCTCGGAATATCGAGGAAACGCTTTTTGTCTTCCGTCCAGCGCAATCCACCCGTCAATTTCAGGTCGCTTGCGATGTTGTAATAGGCCTCGCCGAAGCCTGCATAGGAATTCAGTTCGTAGGGGTTTTGGCTCAGGAAATAATTATGACCCTTATTGTTGAGGCTGCCGATCGGATTTACATCGATATAGACGCAGTTTTGTGCGGCACTGCCGCCGCCTTCGACCGGGTTTGGAGCCTGGTAGCCACCCGCGAATCGGTCGGTTTGCAGACAATTGCTGTTGCTGCCCGCAGGATCGCTCTGACCTATCGCGTTGTGATCGCCCCCGAAGCCGCGGGCGGAATAATTCGTGAGCGCATTGATGAAGACATAGTAGTTTTCTTCGGTTTCGTAATGAAGATAACTTCCACCCACACTGAAATTGAGCGGGCCTTCGAAATTCGAGGCCAGCCGGAATTCCTGGCTCAATTGCCAGGCATGTTCATTGGAAAGATCTTCCGCGACAAGCCGGTTGCTGCAACCCAGTTGGGGATCGCAGAATATCGTTGAATCCGAAGGAATCCCGTTCGTTCCGGCGGCAGGATCTGGAAAGAAATATATCGGCTTGTTATAGCAAGCACCGTCGCCGGGGCTGCAATCATAAGGGGCGAATATTCCTGGAGACGTGTTGAACCGGTTGAAATCTTCCGCCGACCACAGGAAATCCTGATTATAACCCGTTTGCGAGGTTAAGGTGATCGCCGACGTAATGTTGTAATCAGCATTCAACTCAAGCGTATCGTTTTTTGCCTGGTAATGCGGATTGATCGTCGATTCGATCACGCGTAGATTGCGTGACTGTATCGTGCTGGCATAGGGATCTGTGTCAGCTGTAGCACCAGAAATAACACCCAGCGCAACAGCATAGGGAAGCGAGAAACCGTATGGCACCTGGAACGCGGTCGGCGAATAAAGCGATGTTGCCTCGCAACCTTGGCTTAGATAATCGGCATTGAACGTGCTGATACCGTGAGAAGATTGCGGCCCTATGTAGATATTCAGACCACCCGCCGGCACGGCCGTTCCATTCACGAAAGCCGGCGGCTCGGACGTTTTGCAAAGCTGCTTGCTGCTCCGCAGGCGGTCATCGGATTCCTGGAAATGCTCCCAGATCAGTGTGGCTTGCAGATTCTCGGTGGGTTTCCACCCTAGTGTCACGCGCGTAGACCACAGATCCCGGCCATCGATCGGCGCGTTGGTGATCTGGTTGAAGCTATAACCGTCGCGCTTCGTCCATTCGCCCGCGATGCGCAGATCGAGGCGATCATCGACGATGGGAATGTTGACCATCCCCTCGAAACGGCGGTTGTGATAATTGCCGATATCGGCGGATGCCATGGCTTCGAACTGATCGGTGGGTTTCGCCGAAATAACGTTCACCACGCCAGCGGTCGCGTTGCGCCCATAGAGCGTGCCCTGGGGACCGCGTAAAACTTCAACCTGGTTTACGTCGTAGAATTCCTGCTCGAAGAAGTGGTTGCGGATGAAGGGAATATCATTGAATGCGACCGCCACCGCCGGATCAGTCGTCACCGATATCGCTTGTGTGCCGATGCCACGAATCTGGATGTTGTAGCCGGTGAAGTTCGTTTTCGAGAACGTCAGATTCGGGACTTCCTTCACGAGATCGGGACCGCCCGCAATCTGACGCGATGTGAGCTGCTCCTGCGACAGCGCGGTAATCGCAATCGGCACCGTCTGGATGTCGCCCTTGATCTTAGACGAGGTGACGACGACGGATTCGATGGCCGTTGATGCGGCTGCCGCCACACGCATAGGTGTTGCTTGAACTACGTCAGACCTCGCAGGAGATACGTTCGGTGCGTCTCGAACGACGACCACCGCACTGGCTTCCTGCTTCATCGTGAAGCCGGTGCCTGCCAAAATGTGCGAGAGGGCAACGGTTGCCGTTAGTTCACCTCTTGCGCCCTGCGTCCGCACGCCTTCCAACTGCTTATCGAGATAAAGCAATTCGATGCCGGTACGGCTGGAATAGGCTGCTAAAGCCGATTGAAGATCGCCGCTTGGAATATTGAACGTATCGGCCTGCGCCTGCGTTGCAGCGATGGCACTGACGCCCCCGATGAGAATGGATTTCAGCAATTTCAACTTCGACATTGTTCCCCCTTGCGCAGCTTTTCCTATCGCCGCTTGTTCGAAGACCAGCCTCGATCAGCGACTGATCACAATCTGATTGCCCTCGTTGACGACATGCAGACCTAAAAGAGATTTCACCGCAGCACCAAAACCTTGCACGTCATTCGTGCGGAATGTGCCGCCAATCGTTTGGTGTGCGACATCCTGATCGGCCAAAACCAATTTTATGGCGTTGTAGCGGTTGAACGCTTTTGCGGCGTCGGCGAGCGTCGCATGCCGGAATGCCAGCACGCCATTTCGCCATGCGATTTCGTTCGTGAGGTCTTCAACCGATTTGCGCGAAACCGATATCGATGTCGCGGTCGCGATGGCCTCGTCACCAGGAGCGAGATTCGTAGCCCCGATCCGCACGCGGCCCTCCAGTAGAGCGACTTTTACTTGACCGGATTCACGATGGACAAGGAATTGTGTGCCAAGATCGGTGATCCGGCGAGCGCCTACGATGACGTTCATCGGGCGCGCCGGGTCGTGCCTGACCTCGAAATAGGCTTCGCCCTTCTCAAGCCAGACGGTTCGTTCCTGCGTCGTCATCTGGGCGCGCAAAACCGTATTGGTGTTAAGCTCGATCTGCGTGCCGTCGGAAAACCGCACGGTTTCGTGCCCACCTATCGGGGTTTCGTATGTCCGGGTCTGAGGACTTTTGAGCGCAACGAGCGCACCTGTGCTCAACACCACCATGACGACAAGAGCGGCCGCCAGCCTGAGCAACAGCGTCGGTGTCTTCCAGATCGACGGTCGCGCGACATCACTGGCATTTCGCCTCTGTAAAACAGATAAGCGATATGATTCCTGCCATACCGCTTTCAATCGCCAGTAAGCAGCACGATGCGAATGGGATTCGGCCAACCAGGCCTCCAGCGCCCCTTCGTCGATTTCGTTCAATTCACCAAAATCGGCCTTCTCAAGCCAGGCTGCCGCTTGAGCGTTGATTGCGTCCGCCCGAGAGGCCGACGATGACAGCGGTTTCAGATCGCTCATGCTCTTGACCTGCCGTCTGAATTGTCCAGAAAGAAATTGGCAAGGGCGCACATGCCGCTGGTCATGTGCGCAGCCACCGTTTTCTCGCTGATACCCATGCGAGCCGCGATTTCCTGGCGGGATAGCCCTTCCACGCGGCGCAACAGGACGACTTCCCGGCAACGCGGAGGAAGCCGGTCTAAAGCTGCCTGCAATCGGCGCAGCGTATCGCGCGCAATTGCAACGCGGTCCGCGCCTGGAGTGTCGTCCACTGTGTTAAGGCCTTCGAGATCGGCCATGGCATCGATCGGCACAATATGCTCGCGCCGTACGCGGTTGATCAGCAGATTGCGGGCAGTCGTCAGGACAAAGGCTTTGGTGTGTTCCGGTACGCCGCCCTCGGCGTTTTCCAGAATGCGGGCGTAAACGTCTTGCCGAAGGTCCTCCAGCTCGCTCTTGTTGCGCCAATTTTGATTGAGAAAACGCATTAAAGTCGCCTCAAGTGGCAGAACGTCCCGGACAAACCAAGCCTCGATGTCAGACACAGCTTTCCCTGCATCCGGATGCCGTAAATCCGGGCGCAACCAGTTGATGTCTCGTATGCTGTCCATTCCCCGCAGCTTTCGGCCTCTCGAGGATCCAAGCCTACATCTGAGAGACAACTGGCAGCGCAAACAGTCTTAGTCGTTGCTGGAAAAAAATTATGCGGCGGCGCAACCGGCCCGTCGCGCAATCATCTTTCGCGCTGAAGCGGGGGAATTCGAGAAATTCTCCATCGACTGTCATTGTGCGCCGCAATCGCTGCCTGTCGATGATTTGCCCGGACGGACAAGCCAAATCGCTCCTGACGATTGGTGCATATGCTAAGCTGGTGCCATGTCCGGCAAGCAGCGCATTCTGATTTCTGGGTCCGGGATTGGCGGACCCGCCTTGGCCTATTGGCTGCTGCGTTATGGTTTCGAACCCACCTTGATCGAACATGCGCTGGCTTTCCGCGAGGGCGGCTATATGATCGATGTCTGGGGCACGGGCTACGACCTCGTCGAACGCTATGGTCTGCTGGAGGCAACCCGCGCCCATGCTTACGCCTTCGATCGTCTGAAATTCGTCAATGCGCGGGGTCACGCCGTGTCCGGCTTCGGTAGCGCTGTGTTTCAGCGCGCGCTCGCCGGCCGTTTCTTCAGCATTCCGCGTGGCGATCTGGCGCGCACGCTCCATGACACCGTTGCTGGCAAGGTGGAAACGTTTTACAGAACGTCCATCAAGGAACTGAAGGGGGATGCAAACGGCGTCACCATCCTGCTGACATCTGGGGAGTCCAGATACTTCGATATTGTGATCGGCGCCGACGGGCTGCATTCGCGCGTGCGCGAACTGGTATTCGGCACAGAAACATTTGTTCGAAAAATATCTCGGTTATTATGCCGCTTCCTTCATCGTCCAGGATTATCCCCATCGCGATGAATCAACTTATGTGAGCTTTGCCCGCCCCGGACGGCAGATCAGCCGCTATGCCATGCGCGACAATCGCACGGCTTTCCTTTTGGTATTTGCACAAGGCGCCAAGGCATTTAGTTCTTTCGTCATCGTGATTTTCCAAGCGCAATTTCAGTAACGGCCCCGCCCTCGATTTCGAGAGCGGGGACTGCTATCTAGGAAGACTCGAAGGCCCGGAAACATCTCCACCCTGTCCGCTGGCGAGCATATTGGGTAGCTGTGATCTTGGCGTACGGTGCCTCGACGTGGGCGGAGAGCCTACGCCGGAGTCCCCTCCTCGGGCGCGCTGCGATAGCCCTTGCGGACCACAGCACGCCGTTTGGATTTCACATCCTCCTCGATCTTCTTGAAGTCGGGAGCGAGCTTTTTGAGTTTGGCGACCAATCCCGTCAGAACGTACTCGTTAGAGGTCTTCCCACCTTTCGGGAGATAACGGTCAGTGCGCCGGACGAAACCGCCCTTTTCCAGTTCTGCGATCACCCGCTGAACCTGTCGCGGATTGATGCCGATCTTCGCGGACAGCAACTCTTTGGACGGCCACGGGTGACGGTCCAAATCCCACCAATGGTCGATAAGTTGAAGCAGCACGACAAGTTGTGTTGGTGATAGCCCAAGGCGCTGCTGCGCCTTCAAGAGCAACGATGGAACCATCGTGAAGCCGAGCTTGCGCACGTCCGCCCCCCATTTCTCCTCGAATGCGCGGGTGCGCTTCGCCTTCTTTGCGGGCGGCGAAGGAGCCGCTTTGCTATCCTTGGGTGCCATGGTAAGTTCTCCACTGTTGCTTCGCTGGCAATGGATTTAAGCCCGTTGTGCGTGCGGTTCAATGCGAGGCGCAGAGGCGTCTAGGCCTCCCTCTCGGGGGCAAATTGGCCCGGTGGGTAGAGGCGTTTTCGCCTCCGAGCTAGAGGCGAAAACGCCTAGTAAAGCACATCCACCGCGTACCACGACGCATTGCGCGTAGTACAACGGCGTCAGTAGACCAACGAGTACACACGGTCCGAGGCGAAATTGCCTCCTCGCTCACGCTATGTTTTTGCGGACCAACGCCCAAGCAGCACATCAATGTCGGGCAACGCCCCAGCTTCAATCGCAGTGCTGACCGCGTGGCGTGCAAGATTGAACGCAAATTCTAGCTGCTCGGCCTCTGGCAGGTCGCCAGCATGGACCGCGCCGCCGCGCGCTTCATAGCTCGAAATGATCTTCGGATAGGCCCGGTCGCGATCTGCGCAGGGTGGATAGAGATACGCGGCCAGTCCCTTGCATACGCGATCCGTGATCCTGTTCCGCCCCGGTCGCAACAACGCCTCTATCGCGGCCCATGCGATAAGGATTCCCGATCCAGCGTGCGCTACGTTGATGACGCTATCCAGTGTTTGCACAACGCGGTTGAACGTGGAGTCCTTCATTAGCTGGCTCGCGGCAACGATGTGGTCCTTGAGCCACTCCAAATCGGATAGCGCGGGCGGGAGAGCTTTGCCGGTGCGAAGTTGCCGAGGATGAAGTTCAACCGGAATCAGATGGGCCACTTCCGTGTCTTTAGACACATCCCGAAATGGTCTATCCGCGATCACCGCCATAAGGAGCGGACTGGCGAGGCGGAGCCGCAACATCGCCGTGACAAACCAAAGTGTGTTGAGCCGATCAAAGCCAAGAGGCGGCTCACCCGGCGCGAGCGAGAGTTGCGCCGAAATCTCCATCCCCTGCTCCGTCAACGCCGCCCATGGGCCGGGATGTGGCGCGTGTGGCTTATGAGGCGGCGCGAACGCCATGACGGCGGGCAAGATCACATGCGCAAAAGTCTGAGATAGAACGAGACCCGGCAACAATTCGTATTGCTCGACGGGCAACACTAGTCCGGCAATCCCTCCGAATAATTCATCCGTGCTAGGGTTGAATGGAGCTTTTGAGCGCAGCAAGTGGTTGCCTGCAAACCTCGCCTCGATGGTGCGCAGACTGTCATCGGCCTTCTTCGCGTCATTGTCAGTCATAGCGGCGCTTTCAGAATTTGAGCGTGTCGCAGACAGGTAGGAAACAAGCTTTGTGCTTCAATCAACCTCGCGAGGTCCGGCGGCGGTTGTTTGAATGCGAGGTGTGTAGTCTTCCAAACTCCTCCAATGAGCCGCTACTTGCCTTAGTGATATTATTGGTGTCGCCTCTCGAGAGCTACACCAAAAAGAAAAAGCGCAAAACAGCACCCATCAAGGGCTCACGCGTCTTTGGCGCTATTCGAAAATAGCTTCTCGATTACTCCCAATTCCATGGAGACATTGTCTGCCACGAATTCAAAATGCTTCGCAAACGACTCATAACTCGCCAAGGCGTCGCGGGTTATACTTTCTGCCTCGCTACTCCCTGAATGCCCCTTAACTTTTGACCTTATACGTTGAACGGTCCTAAGCGCGGTAAAGGAAACGCCGTCTCCATCTTCATGCGACGCCAATTTCTCCAGCAACGCAATGCTTCCATCTGTGTTGTTGTATTCCACGCGTGCGGCATCCAGTCGTTTCCGGATAAACTTTGCCTCGAAGCCTTCGTTCACTAGCTTCGCCAAATCCATAAAAGAATCTGCCCATTCGTCACGACTGGCGCTGTAGGGCACCGTCACTCGGTCAAAGAGACCCGATTCGCGCGATGCCCACCAAGGCACATTCCTGTCATTCCAACGGCGCAGGATTGAGAGGACCTTTTGAAGTGGTTTTGTGGTTTTGGTCCACTCGCCCTTGAAGTCATTTATATATGCCCTTTCAGAAATGCCTTCTTTTGGCGGCTCATTGAACGAGAGCCAATGTAGTTGCTCGTTGTATGGCAGGCTCCGTAGGTCACAGATATAGACGTGCACTTGCCCCGCACGATTCACGTCATAACCTCGCAGATACCATGCAGCGCGGCATGTTACAGACCTGTCCTCGACTGTGTATTTATCACGATCGGTCTTGTATTTCAGCAGGACTTCCGGCTTGAAGAATGCTGGGGAAAGTTCAAATGGAAGATTGTTTAAACCCGCATTGAAATAATTTGTCGTCGCCAATGGGTCGGTTGAAATCTTGGTGACCACTTTATTTCGCCAGTCGTGAGCAATGAACTCCGCGTGTTGGCGATCCCCCTTGCCAAACCAACCATCTGTAAAGCCCTTAAGAATCTCAGACGCCTTGCCGCGCAATCCTAGTATTTGAATCCCTCTCGTATATGCGCCAACACCGGGACAGATTTTCTGCCGATAGAAAAAAACTGACCCATTTGAAATCGTCTGTTCTAGACTATCCGGCCAGCCATTAAACTTTTCGCGGTCGAGAAGCGTGAAGTCGTACATGCGGACCAGTGAGTTGTCCGTCGCTGCCAGATATTCCTCCAACAGTTTCCAATCGAACGAAACCAGCGAAACCTCGTCTCGGTCATCTTTTCTTACAGTGACTGATACGCTGTGATGTAGATCGCCGTTATCGTCAAATCGACAATATGCTCGTTCTTCTGGTCGCCAATGAATGTCGCTGAGATGCGTGTACTCTTGCGCGATCTCGAAATAGGTGCTGTCGGGCCCAGACCAACCACGAAAGTCGCGCCCATAAATTAAATTCATCCCCTTCCCAAGCGTTTTGGAGCCACCGCCATGCGGGCCGCGCTCAACCCACATGCCTTCACGCCCGCCGCCGGTCACATAGCTGGCGAAGCTCGTGTATGGGTTACAGCTCCAACCTAGAAGGTCAACCTCGTCAGGGGGATTTAGCAAATTGTTCGGGACGATCATCGAATGGATGAAAGCGTATGGGCCGGAGGCATAGATTACGACCTCCTCGTCACGACCATTCTCCTGTAGGAACCTTAGATGCCGCGCGGCCTCGATCCACTTGTCGAAGACGGCAGGGTCGGTGGGCAACTGGTCTAGGTCCTTGATCTTTTGGACCAGCTTGTTATGGGCGTAGCTCGGCATTGGGGGTTCCCGGCTTTGCGTCGCGTATATTTCAGCGCGGGTCCCACTATATCAAAATAACTCCGGTTCGGGCATCTGCTCTTCCGGTTTAGGCCGTGCTCTCGTCGTGTTGCTCTCTTTCGCTTTCTTCGGCTCCGGTGCAATCTGCCAATTCACGCCTTCCATTGTGCGCAACACATCCTTCGCTTGCTCCGGCATGGCGTCATTCTCGCCGAGCCACGTCGTCCAATCCGCGTCCTCCAAGATCGCAGGCATTCGCGGGTCGGGGTCATTCTTGAGGATGCTATCGCGAAGCAATTTGTTCGCGGGGACCGTCACCATGACACACGCGAGCATCGGTTGCGGCAAATCGGGAATTTCGAAACGCCGCCACACGAAAGCGAAGCCGCGCGGCTGTCCGTCGCGCGGATCAATCGTCCATTGGGCAGTTTCCGTCTTCCCGTTGGGCTTCGCGACTTCTTCGCCCTCATTGAACGTCTTGAACACGACAATGCCTCGCTGGCCCGTGGCGAACGCCTCCGCAAATGCCTTGGTCGTGTCGATTGACTCGCTTCGCGCATGTATGGGTTGCGGACGCCGCCAATCCTTGGGATGCGGGAAGCCCCATCGCATCGGGACAACGCGGCGCTTGGCCGCCTCGCGGTCCCACACTATGACCGGCAAGGGCTTCGCCACGCCATAGGTGACTTCTTCGTCGCCTCCGGCCCGCTCAACCGTGAGAGGTTGCGAAAAGTCATGGACCTCGCGCCAACTCGCCATTGCCGTGAATTTTCCGCACATATCACCACACGCCCGGATGCATGTGCGTGCAAGTGATTGTAACACTGACTTTGCTTCGGCACGTCCGGCAAAAGAAGCCAGGCAGGACCGCGTTGAGCGGCGCGGTCGCAAGCCGCCTATGCGTTTGAATGAGCCTGTAGGGGTGCATCTGCCGCCGCGTCTCGCATCGTTCACATTTCACGATGACAAGATAGTCGGCTTCGCGGGCGTCCGCGAGCGTGTCCACCCGACCATGAAAATTACGCCGCCCCATTGCTCTTGAGAGAATTGGAGCCGCTTGCGCGGCGCACAGCGTCCACAGCTTGAGAGAAATTGTTTTCGTGCCGGTGCGCTTTGTATCCGGCGAAGCTCGCAACGAATGCCTCGCCCGTGACTGAAAGTTCAAACTCGACTCGCGCCATGGCTTCCTCAATGGTCGCGTGCGATTGGCTGCACATGCCGTTGATTGCGGAAGACCAAGAATAGCCACCACTATCGCCGCGCACGCCGCGTGTTACGCTGCCTTCAAATCGCGTGAATCCGCCGTCCCCGATGGACAGCGAATATCCGACACAATCCCCGCGGCCCCAGCGTGACCACTCGTTTCTCGCCATGGAACAATACAAGAACACAAGGGCGGACGAGTCCAGCCACTAGATATGGCGGCGGCTAGCTTTGTCATCGGTGGCTGCCTGACTGATCCCAAGAGTGGCCAATTCATGGCGCACTAATCCACAAAAGTTCAACTAGTCCTTCGTACTGGCTTCCTTCTGTGTCTTCTGCGCCGCCTCTTGCGCCATGGAAATTTTTACCTGCTCCTCGACATCTCTATCGAGGTCCTCTTGGAGGACGAGCATTTCGGCTATGGGAAAGCTCTTTGCCTCCAGGACTTTCAACAGAATCAGAAAGAACGCGGCAGGCATTTCGCCCTTTGTAATTTTATTACGTAGGTTCCGCTCATTCTCCTCGAAGCCCATTTTGTTGAGCTTTTTGGCAAGGTCCCTATAGCTAAGCTCTTGTCTTGACAGGAGAAATCTCAATAGTGACATTATATTGACGCGTGCCAGCGCAGTCAATTTAGGGTCGGTCTTTAGAGTTCTAGGCATCTTTGGTTACCTTAGAAAGAGAAAATGACATATAGAAACGAAAAATTTGCATCCTTACCGTCTAACTGACTCGACTCCGACGCCAAGTTCATGTACGTACTGGTTCTACATGAAGAACCGTCGCGACACAACCATGGACTCATCCGCGCCCAATCAATGCGCGGCTGAGACATTTTGTGTCGCTCATTCGGCGGGAGGGGCGCTTTGACGGCCGCGCCCACCCCGGTCAAGTCCAAAAGAGCCAAGAGGCCGCAAAGTTTCCTGCGCTCCAAGGCGGCACACACCCTCGATATTTTTGAACTCGCGTCACTGGACGAGCAGCAATCGTATGAGCGCTTTAAGGTGTGGCGGTACGCCGACAACAGCGGACGGCCCTACTGCCCCGATTGCGGCGTTGACGCAATTAACACCTTCCAACGCTGGAACGGCGACCGGACGATTGCCCGCACCATTTTCAAATGCAAAGAGTGTGACAAACAGTTCACGGCGACATCCGGCACCATCTTTGCCTATCGCAAAATGAGTTTCAGAAAAATCCTGATGGCCGTTGCTCTGTTCATCCAATTCCCGAAGGGCACTGCCGCTCTCCAAATTCACAGCCTCGTCCAATGTGACTATCGAGTCGCCTTGGTGCTCACGCACAAGCTGCGCGAAGCCATGATCCGGGACATGGACAGTGATACCCGGCCTTTTGAAGGAGAGGTCGAAGCAGACACTTGCTGGATCGGCGGTCATATCCGCCCCAAGAACTTGCGTGAGGAAAAGGATGAACTCAAACCCGAGAAGATCAAGAAGCATCCGTGGGCATACCTCTATCTTGGTCCCAAGAAAAAAAGCGTGACCGTTTTGCTGGAGCGTGGGCTCCATGGTCGCGTGCGCACACATGTCGCCGATTTGGAAAAGCGCTCGCCGGACTTTATTCGCCCAAAGGTAACTCGCGAAGGCACAACTCTCTATACGGACCAAGCTGGGGTCTACGCAAAGCTCGATTGGGATGTTCGCAAGCATTTCACCGTGAATCACAGTTTGTGCTTCTGGACTGGCGAAGCGAATACCAACACAGCGGAATGCTTCTTCTCGGTGCTGAAACGGGCTGTGAAAGGCGTTTACCACCACATCGCTCACCCCACTTATGCGGAGTCCTTTACCCAAGAACTGGCGTGGCGGTTTGAGAACCGGCGTGTCTCCAACGGAGACAGATTTAACAAATTGTTGGAGGCGATGGGATTGCCGGGTAGGTCGAAATACAAAGGTATGTGGCAACGGAGGCTCGCAAGTGCATGACACCGACCTGAATAGCAACGTGCGCAATTGGCCGAGGTGCGAGAAATTCGAGATTTTTAGGGCGAGCGAGTTTTTGTCCGCACCAGAAAAAATCCGCAACACCGTTGGCGTTTATATGATTCTGCTGCAGGGGGCCGACAAAATGCTAGAGCGTGTTGGGCTGCCGCAGACCGACCTCCTCACGCCGTGGTCCCTTATCAATCATCAGCACGTCTATACCGGATTGAGTGTTGCCATTAGCTCTCGCGCCTTGCTCCATCTTCGTGGCACGGTTCAGGACTCAGCGGTGAGAGAGACCTTGCTGGCCTTGCAGTTCGGCCACGAGATTCTTTGGGATGGCCGCGATGTGGACTTGGATGTCTGGGAGAGACGGCTGAACAGGTGGCTTGCAGCGAATGCGCTCGTTGCATTTCGTGTGTGCGATGATGCTCGTAAGGCTGAGAAGGATTTGATCGGACGCCTGCCCAGCCCGTTCAACACAGACAAGAACAGGAACAGTCCCCATGTTCCGTTCTTGGCAGAAAAGCGCCATCAATTTAGGCAGCATCTGGAAGCGACTGGGAAAGTTCGTCACCGCGACGTGAAGTCGCCGTCCAAATGGTTGCTGGACGCGACCGCAAACCACTTGGCGGGCTTGCAATCAAGGCAATCGACATAACCGTGATCATAATTGCTGCGCAATGAGCAATATGTCATGGCCCAAAGACGCTGCCGTTGATCACGCCGGTTCATTGGCAATCTCAAATCGAATGCGATCCTCGCAGCGATGTCCTTAACTGTCAGCGGTTCTGTCGCGCTGCGGAAAATCCGCACAAGTGCGCGCTGAAATTGCATTTTCGGCAGAAGAGGGCGCCCCAGTTTAAGGACCTTAGGTGCCATCAGGCGCTTACGCTGCCACTTTGTATCGAACATCCGAATGGATTGTTCCAGATGTGAAAGTGTTGAATTGAGATGGTACAGCCGCTCCCGATAGTACTTTGCGGCAAGCTCGTACCCGTTGACTCCAACCCACTCGTACTCTGCCTCCTGCAACTTCTTCTTTTCTCCAAGCATCTCGCGATACTTCGTCTCAAGGCCGCTGACAGCACGAGACTTGCTGGCAGGGAGCGTGTTGCGTTGACGTTCTTTGAGTTTCGGAAAGGACCGGCGCGGCACCGACGCTGGTTGTGAACTGTTGGTGACGTTACTTCCGCTATACATTGAGCTTCTGCCTTGGGTTATCTGGTTAACAGCACTTAGTTACCCCGAGTGCGATTGGACCTCAAGAATCGTCAGGTGCGTTTGCTGCACAAGACCGCGACGCCGCGGTCAAGCGTCTTGACCGGCTGCCCCGGCCCATGTCACTTCAATCCACCCCCCAAGGGAGAGACATCTTTGACCCGCAGCGAAATCTGGCGCATCGAAAAATATCTGCGGAATCTTTTCCGCCTCGACACGATTACCGTGCATGAGCGCCCCAAGCAGGCCGATTCCGTCGAAGTCCATGTGGCCGGTGAATTTATCGGCGTGATCTTCAAGGACGAGGAAGACGGCGAAACCTCCTACGCCTTCCAGATGGCGATCCTGGAAATGGATTTGCCAGAGCCGCCGCCGTCGCGCGTCTGAGCGGCGTCTTGAGTGCGGTGTTCCGGGCGCGGATTGCGATCCTTGGGATCGCGGCCGCTCTGGCTGCATCCGCAGAGGTATTTTTCCCCCATACGCTGCCGATGCGATCCACGATTGCGATTGGCATCGCGCTGGTTGCCGCATTTGCGATTTCGCTGATCCATTTGCGCCATGCGGGGTTGGCGGTGCTGGTGGCCGTTGCACCCATCCCCGGATTTCTGATTGCGGCGGCGGCTGGAATTCCGCTGTCGCCGGTTCTTTCCTATCTGCCGGGATATGCGTGCGCGGTTTTTCTGGCCGATGAAATCGCCCAGCGCGTCGCCGCCGGCATCGAGCGTCCCGCACAGGATGCACTGCGCGGATTGGGATTGACGGGCTGCGTGGCGATTGTCGCTGCCGCAATTCCCATGGCAGCAATTCTGCCATTCTCGAAATCGTCGGACACGGTGGCGGCGCTTTTGACAACCATCGGCGCGGGATTTTCCGCGCTGTTGCTTGTGCCGCTCGCCGCATCGTTGCTGCCGTTCGGCGAGAATTTTATCACCCGCGCGAACCGCCTGCGCGAGTGGCGCGAGCGGATGCTGGAACATCTCGCAATCACCCAACCGCGCTGGAGCATGAGCGTGGCAGGCATCGCAATCGTCTTCGCCGTGCTCGGGTTTTTCGGGGCGGAGAGTTTGCGTATCGCGATTAACGCCCAGTTGCAGATCGCTGTTGGCGCCGCTGCGGCATTGCCGGTGTTTGCCGCTGCGTTCATCGCAACGCGAGACTGGCGGCGCGCGTTATCGGTGCCGCTGGCGCTCATCATACCGGCATCGATTGCGCTTTGGGGATTGGCGCGCATCCATGTTCCGCTCGATCTGCAATCCTTGTTGTGGAGCGCGCGGATGCTCGGCTTGGCGTCGGTTCCAATAATATTCATCGCTGCTGAAGCAAGCCGCTATCTAAGCGACGATGCAGCGAGCCTCGCGCTGCAGCGCAAGGGTGCGGCGGTGATTTTCATATTTTTCCTTGCGGCACTTGGCGCAATCGCGCAATGGGACAATGCTGCCATGATCGTGGTTCAGATCGTCGTGCTGTTCTTCGGCGGCGCGGCAGCACTTCTATTCCAGCCCGCTTTTGCCGCAGCGCTCGAAGCGCTGCTCCCGAGCAAAGCCGCGCTTGAAGCGCGCTATCGCGTTCGCTGAATTATTTTGCCATGAAGGAGCGCAGCAGCGTATCGACGCCGCCAGCGATCTCGCGCCAACGGCCGAGATTGGCGCGCTTGAAGCGGTAGGTGAGCGAGACGCCATGCGCCAGCCTCGTGTCGCGCAGGCAGCTTGGGCTTTGCACGCTCTGGCTGAAGCGCACGCAGCGCATGACGATGGGTCCCTTTGCGCCCTGGCCCACAAACAGATCTTCGCCGCGATAGCCGCTATCGTCGCGGAAGGCATATTGCGTGAGCCCGAACGGGCCCGGCTTGCCCACCGGATCGGCGACATAGTTCAGATAAATCCGCTGCAATTTCTGTTCTTCGCTGATGATGATCTGATCCTCGCGAATCAGCATGTAGATCACCGGCGAGTCCGTGGCGTTGCCGGCAAAAATCTGCGCGCTCTCATCCGTGAATCCGTGGAAATCGGGATAGGTCGCGTATAGCTCCAGCGTCTTGCGGACGCCGCCCGAGCGCGCGCTTCGGTAAAGGATGTAATTGGCCGGCACCTTCAGCGTGAGCTTGCCCACGGAAATCGAAACCGCATCGGTTCGCGAAGTCGGCGAAGGATGTTCTTCGATCAGCGAATTTGGCGCGGGCGCCAGATAGTAAAGAAGAAACAGCGCCGACAGCCCCGCAGTCACGACAAAGACCGCGATCGGGATCAGCCACCCCGAACGCTGCCTGACCCCGTCATCAATATCGCTGCGGCTCATTTGCGTTAATACGGCCACGAGTCGCTTCCCCGTGCCTATCTAGCACAGTGCCATGATTCGCCGGATAGCACGGTGTGATGTCGCGGCGCTGAATTTCCCGTGATCGTTCCATGAAGGCTCGAAAATCGGACCGGGAGCGAAGGAGGGTGGCAGCGGGAGGCGGATTTCGCCTCAGAATGAAACAAAAGATGCCCCCGTAGCGGGCATGGAGGGTGCATTTGCCTCCCTGTCGCAAGAGGGGCCCGGCATGCATCACGATCTCGGCACGTACCACAATATCGTGGTGGTGCTTTTCGCCACGACCGCGGGTTTCACCGCCTCGGGCGTCATCGCCAATATCTACAAGCTGCTGGCCAAGAAGCCGGACAGCACCCCCGGACGCATCCTCTATATGTCGGTCATGACCGTCGCCGGTCCGACAGTGCTGTTCGACAACGCCGCGCGCGCCTGGCGGAGCAAGGATTGCTCCGCCATCGCCTTCTGGCTGGCCGCGGCGATCTGCGGCTATTGGAGCTTCGCGCTCGGCCTTTTCGTTCTCCAGATCGGATTGGCGATCTGATTCCGTCGCGCAATCCGGGCGGCGAACCGCTACGCACTTTGCCTGATTGCGCTTAGAGCACCGTCAACATGCTCGCCACCAGCGGGTGGCGCACGATGTCAGCCTCTCCCAATCTTACGACGGCGATTTCAGGCACCTGCTCCAGACGCGTCCCGATTTCTCCGAAGCCTGAAATCCCCGGCAAGAGATCGGTCTGGTCGGGATCGCCCGTCAGCACCATGGTCGAGCGCCAGCCCAGCCGCGTCAGCAGCATTTTGAGCTGGCCATAGGTGCAGTTCTGCGCCTCGTCGATCACCACGAAGCAATTGTTGAGCGTGCGTCCGCGCATATAGGCCACAGGTGCTATTTCGATGACGCCCTCGGCCAAGAGCGCCTTGAGCCGCTTGGTGCCGAGCCGCTCAGTCAGCGCGTCGTAAAGCGGGCGCAGATAGGGCGCCAGCTTGTCCTGCAAATCGCCCGGCAGAAAGCCGAGGCTTTCGCCTGCCTCCACCGCAGGGCGCGACAAGACAATGCGCCCCACCCGGTTCTGCTCCAGCGCTTCGACGGCCTTGGCAATGGCCAGATAGGTTTTGCCGGTGCCCGCGGGGCCGAGCGCCAGAACGACGGTGCGCTCTTCGATGGCGTCGATCAGGCGCTGCTGCAGCGCGCTCATCGCACGGATGTTTTTTACGTATTTAAAGTCACGCGAATCGGAATCTAGCGGACTCCAGCCGCTGGACGGAAAGAGCGGATGCACATTTTCGGCTTCGTGATGGTCGCGGATTTTGCGACGTGCTGAACGCTTGGCCATGGATACTCCCTGGTCAAAAACGCATGTGGGTGTGTCGATTTTGCGAATGGGCGAGGGTGCGTGCGGCCGAAGGCGGGCTGAAGGCCCTTGGGTCTGGAAATCGGCAAAGTGCAATGCTGCACCTGATCTCCCCTTTTGGCTCACGACTCAGTAGAGCCATGAAAAGCGTAACCCGTTTTGGCGGAGTCGTCTTTGCAAAGTTCGATGACGTGCGAAGTCCGTTTTCTCATGCCAGAATACCGCCCACGCCATTACGAAGGGAACTTCTATGCCGATTTATGCGCTGGACGATATGAAGCCCGAATTGCCTGCGGGCGGCGAATATTGGGTGGCGCCGAGTGCGGTGCTGATCGGCAAGGTGCGGCTTTTGAAAAACGCCAGCGTGTGGTTCGGCGCGGTGCTGCGCGGCGACAATGATTGGATCGTGGTCGGCGAGAATTCCAATGTGCAGGACAATTCGGTGATCCACACCGATCCCAGCCAGCCGACCGAAATCGGCGCCAATGTCACCGTCGGCCACAAGGTGATCCTGCATTCCTGCACCATCGGCGACAATTCGCTGGTCGGTATGGGCTCAACGATTCTCAACCGCACGAAGGTCGGAAAGAATTGTCTGATCGGCGCGAATACGCTGATCGGCGAGGGCAAGGAGATTCCAGACAATTCTCTGGTGCTTGGCGCACCGGGCCGCGTGGTCAAGCAATTGAGCGATGCGCAACTCGCGCTGCTCAAATTTTCGGCGGATGTCTATGTCGAGAATTACAAGCGCTTTCGCGATAGGCTGAAGGAAATCGGCTAGCTCGCCCTGCGCGCGGCAGTTTCCTGCTTGCCCCAGATGCGGCGAATGCGGATGTCAGATTCCGGCCCGAAATTGAACCACGCCGCTTTGTCATGCGTGGCGTCGATGACGAAGAGCACATCGAGCTTGCCGAGTTTCTGCACGAGGATGTTGCGGATGGCATGTACCGGCGTGTCGGTGGTGAGAAGCCACACTTGCGGCAGCACCGGATAGGCCTGTCCGAGATTATAGATCTCTTCTTCCAGCCCGTTGATCGAGCGCGATTTCATGTCGGCGATGATGACGATATGAGACATTTCGCCGGTATGCTGCTCGCCGTGACGTCCGAAATTCGACGTGGGATTTTCTTCAGCGCGCGCCGGTTCTTCGACACCCTGCGGCTCCGCGATCGCTTCGGGCTGAGACGCAAGCAGCGCCCCCAGCACGGGATCGTCCGATGCGGCATGGCATTCCTCATCGCCGGGATGCGCGATCATCGATTGCGGCACGATGCGGCCCTCACCGATGAAGGTTTGCATCTGCTCGAGCGTGTACGGGCCGTAGTTCCGGCCACCAACATTCACTATCCAGGAGTCTGACATCGCCACATGGTTCCAGTCGGAGCCGATACGCAGACTAGTGTTAAATGGTTACGCAAGCCTTGCCGGAAGAAGGCCGTCCCTCCAATCTTGCAGGGAAAAATCGAGGCAAAGAGCCATGTCCGACACCCAATTCTGCAAGGTCGAAAAAGAAGGTCACCTGACGATCATCACCCTGAACCGGCCGGAGGTGATGAATGCCCTGCATCCTCCCGCCCATTTCGAGCTGGCCGGGGTGTTCGATGCTTTCGCCTCGGACCCCGAGCAATGGGTGGGAATCGTGACGGGGACGGGCGAAAAGGCCTTTTCGGCGGGAAATGACCTGAAATATCAGGCTTCAGGCGGGAAAATGTCGTCCCCGTCCAGCGGCTTTGCCGGGCTCACCAGCCGCTTCGATCTCGACAAGCCCCTGATTGCCGCCGTGAACGGGCTGGCCATGGGTGGCGGCTTCGAGATCGCACTGGCCTGCGACCTCATCATCGCCTCCGAATCGGCGATCTTTGCCCTGCCGGAGCCCCGGGTGGGGCTGGCGGCGCTGGCGGGCGGGCTGCACCGGCTGCCCCGCGAGATCGGGTCCAAAAGGGCGCTTGGCATGATTCTGACCGGTCGCCGGGTGAGCGCGAAGGAGGGTGCCGCCTTGGGCTTCGTCAACGATGTGGTCGCGCCGGGGGAGTTGATGGCAGCGGCCAAACGCTGGGCAGCACAGATTCTGGAATTGAGCCCGATGTCGATTCGCGCCTCGAAGCAGGCGGTCTATCGCGGGTTGGCGGAGGCTTCGGTGGAAGCGGCGCTGAAAAATCAATTCAGCTATCCCGCGGTGTCGGCGATGTTCAAAAGCGAAGACTTCATCGAAGGCCCGATGGCCTTCATGCAAAAGCGCCCCGCGCAATGGAAGGGGCGCTGATTTGATTCATCGTGGCCGGGTTTTAACGCCCGGCCACGACGCTGCGCTTACATCATCCGCCAATCGCCATCTTCATCGCGGCAGGCTGTTCCTTCGCGCGTGTATTCGCGGCCGTGATGATAAGTCGTCTCTTCGAAATCGCGGCAGAGCATGCCGTCGCGCCAATATTCGCGCTCCGGTGTGAAGTAGCCGTAATTGTCGCGATGGCGCCATTCATAGCGTTCGCCGATGCGTCCGCGGAAGCCTTCGTTGTAGGTGCGGAACGCATACGGGCGATCATCGCAATCTATATCGCCGGCAATCGCATTGCCTGCGATTCCGCCCAACACCACACCGCCGACTGTCGCCGCCGCACGTCCGCCGCCGCGCCCGACCGAATTGCCGATGATGCCGCCGATGATGGCGCCTGCAACGGTGCCCGCAGTCCTGTTCTGATCGCGGCAATCGTCGCCGTAGTAATCGCGTGCCGATGCGGCCGCGGTGCTGGCGCCAAGTGCAATGGCGGCTGCAGCCAGAATTTTTCCGGTTCTCGTCAACATTGAAATCTCCTCAAAATGCGAGCCTCCCAATCCAGTGTAGCATATAGGGTATTTGCCCATGAACGCTGCCTGAACGGAATATGGCGAATTGCAGTTGCAACAATGCACCGGCACCGCCGGAAAGCGCATTGCGCCAAATCAAGGTCCGGGAATCAGGTGCCCGTCACGACCGCATGCATGATGCGGCCGGGGAGGAAGGCGAGGGTGCCCGCGATCAGAAGTCCGCCGATATAGACGCCCAGCATCGCGCGCTTGTGCAGAGGGATATTGTGCGTCCATGCGCCATGCAGCGCACCGACCACACCAAACAATGTCAGCGGCACGAAAAGATGGATGGGGCTGAAACCCATAAACGCCTTCGGCATGATCTGATGCACGAACAACGCGGCAATCGAGGTGATCGTCATCAATGTCAGATAGAGATATCCGAGCGCACGATGAAACGGCGCACCCTTGCGGCTGAGGAATATCTGATAGGTGCCGATGAAAAACGCAGGCACCACCGTCGCCACATGAATCTGCACCGCAAGCGGCGCGTGGAGGAGGGGCGCGAGCGTCAATAGGTCCGTGCCTTGGGCGGGATATATTCTACATCATTCGATAGCGTGTAGGTATGGACCGGGCGGTAGTCGAGTTTCGCCCAGCCGGTTTTGGGATCGAGCCACGCCAGCGTGTGCTTCATCCATTTTTCGTCGTCGCGATTGGGATAATCCTCGCGGGCATGGGCGCCGCGGGATTCGGTGCGCGTTACCGCACCTTCGATGGTGACGACCGCCTGTTGAATGAGGTTCTCGAATTCCAGCGTTTCCACCAGATCGGAATTCCAGACAAGCGAGCGGTCCGACACGGAAATATCACCGATGCCTTTATAGATCGCGTCGATGCGTTTGCGACCTTTTTCCAGAGTCTCGCCAGTGCGGAAGACGGCGGCGTCTTCCTGCATCGCCTTCTGCATCGCCAGACGCATTTGCGCCGTCGGTGTGCCGCCCTTGGCGTTGCGATATTTGTCGAGACGCGCCAGCGCCGCATCGCCCGCATCCTTGGGCAGATCGCGATGTTTCTCGTCGGGACTGATGGATTTGGCGCATTGCAGGCCCGCGGCCTTGCCGAACACGACAAGATCGATCAGCGAATTGGAGCCGAGGCGATTGGCGCCGTGCACGGACACGCAGGCCGCTTCGCCCACCGCCATAAGCCCGCGCACGATGGTGTCGGGATTGCCGTCTTTCAGCGTCAGCGCTTCGCCCATATAGTTCGTGGGAATGCCGCCCATATTGTAATGCACGGTCGGCAGAACCGGGATCGGTTCCTTGGTCACGTCCACGC
The DNA here is from genome assembly GCA_035944195.1 of Rhizomicrobium sp. Lineage (GTDB taxonomy): Bacteria > Pseudomonadota > Alphaproteobacteria > Micropepsales > Micropepsaceae > Rhizomicrobium. Next base: position 31,279 of record DASZBL010000014.1, read on the forward strand.
CCGCAAAGATGCGCGCGCTTTCCGCGATGCCGGGCAGGCGTTCGTGGATGATCTTCGGATCGAGATGCGACAGATGCAGGAAAATGTGATCCTTCAGCGGGCCGACACCGCGCCCCTCGCGGATTTCCACCGTCATCGCGCGGCTCACGACATCGCGTGAGGCCAGATCCTTCGCATTGGGCGCATAGCGCTCCATGAAGCGCTCGCCTTGCGAATTGGTGAGATAGCCGCCTTCGCCGCGCACGCCTTCCGTAATCAGCACGCCCACGCCGTAAATGCCGGTGGGATGGAATTGCACGAATTCCATGTCCTGCAGCGGCAGGCCTGCGCGCAGCACCATCGCATTGCCGTCGCCGGTCTGGGTGTGCGCGCCGGTGCAGGAGAAATAGATGCGGCCATAACCGCCCGTCGCCATGATGACGCGATGCGCGCGGATGCGATGGATGGTGCCGTCATCCAGATTCCACGCCATCACGCCGCGAATTTCGCCGTCTTCGACAATGAGATCGAGCGCGAAATATTCGATGAAGAAATTCACATCGTGCTTCACGCATTGTCCGTAGAGCGTGTGCAGCATTGCATGGCCGGTGCGGTCGGCAGCCGCTGCGGTGCGCTGGGCGATGCCCTTGCCGTAATTCGACGTCATGCCGCCGAACGCGCGCTGGTAGATTTTTCCGTCTTCCGTGCGCGAAAATGGCAGGCCGAAATGTTCCAGTTCGTAAACCGCCGCCGGCGCGTTCTTGCAGAGATATTCGATGGCGTCCTGATCGCCCAGCCAGTCCGAGCCCTTCACGGTGTCGTACATGTGCCAGCGCCAATCATCCTCGCCCATATTGCCGAGTGCTGCCGCGACACCGCCCTGTGCTGCCACTGTATGGCTGCGCGTGGGAAACACTTTGGTGATGCAGGCTGTCTTGAGCCCGCTTGCCGCGCATTCCAGTGTTGCGCGCAGGCCCGATCCGCCCGCGCCCACGACAACGACGTCGAAGGTGTGATCAGTGATGGGATAAGCAGTCATGTGTCGGTGTCCGGAAATGTTTAGAGCGCGATTTTGAACATGGCGAAGAGGCAGGCCGCACCCACAATCCATGCGAAGAAGCGGTTCAGCATCAGCAGCAGGAGCTTACCGCCTTCCTGCTCGATGTAATCCTCGATCACCACCTGCACGCCCAGCGTCATGTGATAGAGCGCGGCAAAGATAAAGAGGATCATCAGCACCGCGTTCACAGGCCGGCGCAGGAAAGCGGTCGCCATGTCGTAAGGCGCGCCGACGAGATGCATCGCCGCCCAGCCAAACCAGATCGCCAGCGGAATGAGTGCGATGGCGGTGACGCGCTGCTGCCAGAAATGCGCGGTGCCCGAATGGGCCGCGCCCAATCCTTCGACCTTCGCGCGCGGTGTGCGATAGCCGGTCATGGCAGCGCTCCGTAGCCCAGCATGAAGATGCCGATGGCCACCAGCACCGACAGAGCAATCACCAGCACGCCGGTTTTGTTCGCGGTGGGAATGGCGAAGCCATAGCCCATGTCCCAGGCCAGATGGCGCATGCCGTTCAAGAGATGAAACGCCAGCGACCAGATGAAGCCGAACAGCACCAACTCGCCGAGCTTCGTGGCGGCCACCATCTGGAAGGTCGCGTACGCATCCGGCCCGGTCGCCAGCGCGATCAGCCACCAGGCCAGCAGCAGCGTGCCCACCGCCAGTGCCAAGCCCGTCGCGCGATGGACGATGGAGGTCGCCATCGTCACCGGCCAGCGATAGATCTGCAGGTGCGGGGAAAGCGGACGCGGATGCGCTGCTTTTGCCTGTTCCGCCATGAAATTCCTCGGAAAAAATTGGTTCGCGAACGGGCGCGAGTGTAGGGTCGAGAAGCCCCAAGTCAACACGAATGGCAGCCCCGTTAACGGCGTTTTGCCTCATCGCCGCTCGCCCTGTGGAACCCTCTGCGGGCCGATGTTATTAAGATCGGGGAGCAGCTGGAATTTCATCAGCATGTCGGAAAGTTCTGCGGCGATCGACGTCCGCGCGGGTGTCGGGCTATTGCGCGTCTGGGCCATGCCGCTCAGCGAGCCGGCCGTGGAAGTGCTGGCCATTGCAGCACTGTGCCCGATCCTGCTGGTGGTGGCGTTCTGGAACGGCTTTCCGCTCACTTTCTACGACACCGGCGCCTATATGTTCGAAGGGCTGGGCGGGCATTTCGTGGTGGAGCGCTCGCCGGTCTATTCGCTGTTCCTGCGATTCGGCGGCGCCGGGGTCAATCTGTGGTGGATCGCGATCCTGCAGGCGGCGATGACGGCGTTCGTGATGGTGCAAACCGCCCGCGCGCTGAAGCCGGAAATGACGCTCACCTATCTGGCGGTCATCGCTGGTTTGCTGGTGATGGCGACGGGCCTTCCCTGGTATGTGGGCCAGATCGAGCCGGACTGCATGACGGGCATCGTCGTGCTGGCCATCTATCTGCTGGCGTTTCACACGCGAAAATTGGGCCGGTGGCGCGTGGCGCTGCTGGTGGCGGTCGCTGCTATCGCAACGGGCGCGCATCCCTCACATTTGGGACTGACGGCGGGATTGGCGCTGGCATTGACGATCTATCGCGGCTGGATCTGGTTTTCCGGCCGCAAAGATTGGCCGCGCGCCAATATCGTATTTCCGGCCATCAGCTTCGTGCTGGGTCTGGCGCTGGTTCTGTCCGCGAATTTCTATTTCACGCGCGAATTTTTCGTCAGCCGTGCGGGCCCGGTGTTTATCTTCGCAAGGCTGGTGCAGGACGGTATCGCCAAGCGCGAGCTGGATGCCGTCTGTCCGCAAGCGCATCTGCAACTCTGCGCCTACAAGGACACTCTGCCGAAGACCGCGGATGATTGGCTATGGGGCGTAAGTCCGTTCGCGAAACTGAAGCGCTTCGAAGGCACCGCCGCCGAATCCGAATTCGTCGTGAAGGACAGTCTGAAGCGGTTCCCGCTGCAGCACCTCACCGCTGCGCTGGAAGATGCCGCCACGCAATTCATCACCTTCAAGACGGGCGACCAGATCGAGCCGCAGGAATGGATACTCTATCCCGATCTGGATCATTTCATTCCCCGCCAGATGCACGCCTATATGCAAGCCCGCCAGCAGCGCGGCATGGTCGATTTCAAGCCCATCAATCGCGTCCATGTTCTGGTCGGCTGGCTGGCGCTGGCGGGGCTTCTCGCCTGGCTGGCGGCAGCGATTCGATTCGGGCGGCACAGAACATCGGTGTTCCTCGGCTTTATTCTGACGGCGATGATTGGCAACGCCATCATCTGCGGGGTGACGTCCAATCCGCATAACCGCTATCAATCGCGGCTGATTTGGCTTCCGGCTTTCGCGCTGGCGGTGCTGGTGAGCGAGCGTCATATCGCAGCCTTGCGGCATTTTCCGAAATCCGGCACTTAGTGAGGCCTGATGGCCGCACCAATCCGCATCGCACCTTCGATTCTAAGCGCCGATTTCGCGCGGCTTGGCGCCGAGGTGGAAGCGGTGGAGAAGGCGGGCGCCGACCTCATCCACGTGGACGTAATGGACGGCCATTTCGTGCCCAACATCACCATCGGCCCGTCGGTGGTGAAGGCGCTAAGGCCGCACGCGAAAAAGCCCTTCGACGTGCATCTGATGATCGCGCCGGTCGATCCTTACATCGAGGCGTTCGCAGCGGCGGGTGCCGACGGCATCACGGTGCATCCGGAAAGCGGCCCGCATGTCCACCGCACGCTGCAATTGATCCGCTCGCTGGGAAAGAAGCCCGGCGTCGTGCTCAATCCCGGCACGCCGGTGGATGCGCTCGACAATCTGATGGACCTTGTCGATCTCATCCTCATCATGACGGTCAATCCGGGATTCGGCGGGCAGAGTTTCATTTCGAGCCAGTTGAAGAAGATCGAAGCCGCCGCAGAGCGCATCGCCAAGACCGGGCGCGACATCGCGCTCGAAGTCGATGGCGGCATCACGCCGGAAACCGCGAAGCAGGCTATCTCCGCCGGTGCCAATGTGCTCGTAGCGGGCACGGCCGTGTTCAAGGGCGGCGCGTCCGCTTACGCCGCCAACATCGCCGCCTTGCGAGGATAGGCGTGTGGCGGGGGCAAAGCGGCATGGTCCGCCTCTAAACCTGCTGCCGGAAATATTGCAGGCCGCGCGCAAGCGCATGTTCGCGCCGCTGCGCGCCTTCTGGCGGCGAAGCTGGTTTTACCGCCGCCTGCTCAAAGGCAAATTGCCGGATCGCATCACCTTCTATCCGCACGATGCCTTGCCGCGAAAACTGGAAGACGCCGATGCGCTGCTGCGCGGGCGTTTTCGCTTCGCTGGCGAGACGGTGGATGTAAAAAACGGCTCGATCTTCGATTCCCCGCCGCCCTCGCGAGCCTGGGCCGAAGCGCTGCACAATTTCGCGTGGCTGCCTTCGCTGTCCGCAGCGGGTGGCGAACCGGCCCGCACGCTCGCAACCAATCTCATCGCACAATGGATCAAGCGCCAATCGCGCTATTCCGAGCCCGCCTGGCTGCCGGCGGTGACGGCGCGCAGGCTGGTGCATCTATTCGCGCATGGCCGCTTCGTGCTGGCCAATTCCGATATGATGTGGCGCTCGAAAGTTTTCGTGTCGCTGCGTGAGCAATCTAAATTCATTGCACGCGTGGCGGACGAAGCGCCGGATGGTTTGCCGCGCCTCGAAGCCGCGGCCGCGCACGCGCTGTCGGGTGCATGTCTCGACGATCAGCCCAAGCGCCTCGTCACCGGCCTCCAACGTCTCGAAGCCGAAATCGCGCGACAGATCTTGCCCGATGGCGGTCACGCCTCGCGCTCGCCGGAAAAACTGGTGCATGCTTATCGGCTTCTGGTGATGGTGATGGACGCAATCACCGCCACCGACCAGAAAGTCCCGCCAGCCTTGCGCAGCGCCCATGACCGCATGGCGCCGATGCTGCGATTTTTCCGGCATGGCGATGGTGCGCTCGCGCTCTTCAATGGCGGCAGCGAAAGCCATTCGCGCATGATTGCAGGCCTTCTCGCGCGTGACGAAGTGCGCGGCCAGCCTTTCCTGCACGCGCCGCATTCCGGCTTTCAGCGCATGACGGCGGGGCGCGCTTATCTCGTGATGGATTGCGGCACGCCGCCCAAGGGTGCGTTCTCCAACGCCGCGCATGCCGGATGTCTCGGCTTCGAATTCAGCAGCGGCCAACACCGGCTGATCGTCAATTGCGGCACCATGCGTCATGACAAATGGGATACGGCACTTCGCGCCACCGCTGCGCATTCCACAATCACGCTGGCCGACACATCAATGGCAACCGTGCTCTCCGCCGGTTTCGCGCGCGACATGCTCGGCGCGCGGCTTCTGGGTGGGCCTACACATGTCGATACGCAACGCCGCGAGACCGCGAATGGCTGGTGCGTGGAAGCAAGCCATGACGGCTATCTGCGCGATTTCGCCATCATGCATGAGCGCCGCCTGACGCTGGCGCCGAACGGCACCACACTTACGGGTGCCGATACGCTGATCCCGAAAGGAAAGCCGCGCGGGCAGGTGCCCTACGCGGCGCGCTTCCATATCCATCCCGATGTGCGCGTTTCACCTTCGCAGGGCGGCGGCGTGCTGCTCAAGCTGCCGGGCGGCGAGGGCTGGCGCTTCCGTGCGGGCGGCGGCACGCTTGCCATCGAAGAAAGCATCTATCTCGGCGGCGAAACGGCGCGCCGCTGCGAACAACTCGTCATTTCCGGCACGGTAGGCAGCGAGCCGGTCGAAATCGGCTGGGTCTTCGAGCAAATCGGGGCGGTCTAGGCGATGGCCATTTCCGGCGTGCGGCCCGCCCATTACCGCGCCGATATCGACGGATTGCGCGCGCTCGCCGTTCTATCGGTGATCCTGTTTCACTATCACGTTGCGCCGTTCAGCGGTGGTTTTGTCGGCGTCGATATCTTCTTTGTCATCTCCGGATTTCTCATCACCTCGCTCATTCACGACGAAATTGCGGAGCGGAAATTCTCCATCGCGCGTTTCTACGAACGCCGTGTGCGCCGCATTTTTCCTGCATTGTTTTTTGTGCTGGCCGTATCGGCGATTGCCGCGGGGATATTGTTCTTTCCCTACGATCTGCAGCATTTCGGATCGAGCCTCGAGGCGACAATCGTTTTCGGCTCGAATTTCCTGTTCAACGCCACCGCGGGCTATTGGGATACCGTCGCGCAGCGCAAACCGCTGCTGCACACATGGTCGCTGGCGGTGGAGGAGCAATATTATCTTCTGTTTCCGGCGATCCTCTTTTTTGCGGCCAAAGGCGGCGAAAAACTTCAACGTATCGCAATCGCGCTCATTCTGGCTTTGTCGCTGGCGCTCAGCATCTGGGGCGTGCGCGCCGCACCCACGTCCGCATTCTATCTCCTGCCATATCGCGCGTGGGAATTGATGCTCGGCGGCATGATCGCCATCGGCGGAGTACCCGCGCCAAAGGCCCGATGGCTGCGAGAGGTGTTGTGCCTGTTGGGACTTGCGCTGATCCTGTTCAGCATCTTCGCCTATTCATCCGAAACCAGATTTCCCGGCGAGGCCGCGATTGCGCCCTGCCTCGGTGCGGCCTTGCTGATTTTTGCGGGTGAGGGTGGCTCTGCCATATCTGCGGGACTTGCGAGCCCCCCATTCAGGGCCATCGGGCTGATCTCTTACTCGCTCTATCTGTGGCATTGGGTGATTCTGGTTTTCTCGAAATACGCGCTCTTCCGCGAACTCGATGCGGTGGAGACCGTGGAAATGATCGTGCTTTCTTTTGCGATGGCCGCGATTTCGTGGCGCTTCATCGAATTGCCATTTCGTGACCGGAATAATTTCTCCAGGCGCAGCATCTTCCTGATGGCGCTGGCGGCGAGCCTTGTGGGGATCGGCGTGGGAGCGGTTTTCGCTTCCAATGGATTGCCGCAGCGTTATCCGCCCCGCATTCAACGGATCATCGCCGTCCAGTCCGATCTCAGCTATCCGAAGGGCGATGGCTGCCTCGACAGGCGCGACCGCTTTAGCGCTGATTCGACGCTGTGCCGCTTTGGCGATCCCGCAGCGCCTCCGAGTTTTGCGCTGTGGGGCGATTCCCACGCCGGGATGGTGCTGCCGGTCATTGCCGAAGCGGCCATTGCGAAACATCGCGCCGGTATCTATGCCGAGAAATCCTCCTGTCCGCCGCTGCTGGGCGTGAATTCCAGCCGTGCTCGCGGCTGCCGCGCGTTCGACGAGTCGATCGTTGCGCGCATCCTGTCGGACCCGAAAATTCGCGACGTGATCCTCACGGCGGACTGGGCAAAGAGCGTCACCGGAACGCCTTATCGCAACGATGACAGCGGCGATGTTTTCCTCAGCGATGACCAGAGCGCGAACGGCATCTCGCTGGCACAGAACAAAATCATCTTCGAGCGCGGCCTCGACCGCCTCGTGCAATCGCTGAAAGGGGCCGGCCGGCATGTCGAGATCATCGCATCGACGCCGGAAATCGGCTGGCCGGTGCCCGAGACGCTGGCCCGGATCGAGCTGCGCGGCAGCAATGTCGACATCAGGCCCACGCTGGGCGATTTCCTCGAGCGCCAGAAGCCCGTGTTCCATATTTTCGACGACATGCGGCAGCGTTATGGCGTGACGATTGTCTATCCGCACCTTCGCCTGTGCGTGGGCGGGCGGTGCATGGTCGCGATGGGGGGCGAACCGATCTATCTCGACTCCCACCACATCACCTACCGGGGCGTAGAGCTGTTGCGCCCCACAATTGAGCCATTGCTCGACACGGGGCATTAAGTGCGACATCGCAGCCGCGCGCCCCGCGTGGGCGAAAGCCCGGTGCCGTGGCAGCATGGCTGCAAATCGCAATTGGCGCGGATCGCGCCACTTTGCTATGTCAGATTCGCGCGCGCTTGAGAGGACACGATGGTTCAGCTCACCCTTCCCAAAGGCAGTCAACCGAAGAAGGGCAAGGTCTGGCCGCTGGCCACCACCGCGAACGGCAAGAAACCCAAGCGCACAAAGGACTTCAAAGTCTATCGTTACAATCCGGATGAGGGCGGCAATCCCCAGATCGATACTTACCGCGTCGATCTGGAAAGCTGCGGGCCGATGGTTCTGGACGCGCTCATCAAGATCAAGAATGAGATCGATCCCACGCTGACCTTCCGCCGCTCCTGCCGCGAGGGCGTGTGCGGCTCCTGCGCCATGAATGTGGCCGGCGGCAACACACTGGCCTGCACCAAGGCGATTGCCGATATTTCGGGTTCGGTCAGCATCTATCCGCTGCCCCATATGCCGGTGGTGAAGGATCTCGTGCCGGACATGACGAATTTCTACGCGCAATATGCGTCGATCCAGCCCTATCTGCAGACCGAGACGCCGACGCCGGAAAAGGAATGGAAGCAATCGCCCGAACAGCGCGCCAAACTGGATGGACTCTATGAGTGCATTCTCTGCGCCTGCTGCTCCACTTCATGCCCGAGCTATTGGTGGAATTCGGAGCGCTATCTCGGCCCCGCCGCACTGCTGCAATCCTATCGCTGGCTGATCGACAGCCGCGACGAAGCCACTGGCGAACGTCTCGACAATCTGGAAGACCCGTTCCGCCTCTACCGCTGCCACACGATTATGAACTGCACCAACACCTGCCCGAAGGGATTGAACCCGGCAAAGGCCATCGGCGAGATCAAGCAGATGATGGTGAAGCGGTCAGTTTGACAGAGGATAGACAGCCCTTCTTCCTTGGGCTACATTGTAGCCCAAGGAGAATGAAATGACCGCTAACGCTGTTGTCCGAGCCCGTATCGATGAGCGCACCAAGAAAGAAGCTTCCGCTGTGCTCGGCGCCATGGGCCTTACCGTGTCCGATGCTTTTCGTCTGCTGATGGTGAAGATCGCGGCGGAAAAGGCTTTGCCTTTTGAACCGCTCGTTCCGAACGAAGAAACCATTGCCGCAATGAAGGCTGCTCGTCGCGGCGAACTTGTTACTGCCGGAAGTGCGGCTAATCTGCTCAAGAGTTTGAATGCGGACGATTAAATACACCACCCGGTTCAAGCGTGACTACAAGCGCGAGAAATCTGGGCGGCACGGCAAGAAACTCGATGCCGAACTAACAGCAGTGTTGAATCTGCTTGTGGTTGATGCGCCGATGCCTCGTCGCAATTTCGATCACTCGCTAACTGGCGAATGGAAAGACCATCGAGATTGTCACATCAAGCCAGACCTCGTTCTGATTTATAGAAAACCGAATCCGGACGATCTGGAATTAGTCCGCCTCGGATCTCACAGCGAATTGGGATTGTAAGAACTAGGCGGCGTTTGCCCGTGCGGCCACAGCAGTAATCCCCGCGCGCATCCGGAGCATCCGCCAGAGCAGCGCACCTGCGATCTCCGTGAGGCGGCCTTGCGGATCGGCGCCGCAGGCTTTGGCCACCATCTGCACCAGTTTGCGGATGTGATGGCGGCGGTAGAGCGTCACCGCCTTGTCGTGATAGGCGCGCGCATATTCCTCGCGCTTGTAGGGCACCGCGTGTTCCTGCGATGCGGGCACGTTCGCGCAGTAATAGGCATAGGATAATTCATCGTCGTCGGACTCGTTCACGCGCGTGATCGCCACGATCAGTTTGCGCCAGAAGGGCAGGTCGGGCTCATCCTGCCTCTGAAGAGTTTCGAAGAAGAGCTTGTAATGCCTGAATTCGTCGGCTGCGATGCGCCCCGCGACTTCCTTCAGCACGGGCTCGTCGGTGGCATCGCGGATCGCGCTGTAGAAGGATGAGGTGCCGGATTCCACCACACAGCGCGCGATCATTTCGCCGCGCCTGCTGCCGCGCACCGAGACTTGATCGTCGCCCGCAAAATGGGGCGGCTTGTAGCCGGCGCGGAAGCGGGCGAACGCGGCCTGGAAATCGAATGAGGGATCGGCCAGCTCCGCCCAACGGCCCAGCGCCAGACCATGCTGGATTTCTTCCTCGCCCCAACGCTCGATATCGGCCAGCGTGCCGGCGTCGGCGTGGCGGAAGACACGCTTGAGATACGTGACGTAATCGGGGGCGTTATATTCGACCAGCGACGCGGCCTTCACGGCGGCGAGCAACTTGGAATCGATCTTGGACGGGTCGAAGCCCGACCATCGCACGTCGTCCAACGTCCAACCGCCACTGTAAACCTTGCCGCTTGTCATTCGGACCCCATATCCGCCGAAGCCGCGGACTTATTGAACGTCTTATAGCAAAAGCGGTTGCGGGTGCGAAACCTTATTGCGCGCTTGGTTAGCCCGCCCGCGTCAGAGTGCGGCGCGAAGGATTTTGAGAGAATCCAGCGATTCCACGGCCTTGGCCCGCTCGGTCTCGGTTTTGGCGGTGAGGATATCTTCCTCGGTGTTACGGATGCGCTGATCTAGTGCGGCGGCATCCACCTCGGCCATGGGGATAGCTTCCTCGGCCAGCACGGTGAGTTTGTTGGGGTTCACTTCCGCAAAACCGCCCATGACGAAGAACCGCGCGTCCCCGCCCGTGCCGCCCTTCACATCGATCACGCCGGGCTTGAGCGTGGAGATCACCGGCGCATGACCGGCCAGCACGCCGAATTCGCCTTCAGTGCCGGGCAGCGTCACCATCTCGGCTTCATCGGAGAGAAGAAGACGTTCGGGAGAGACGAGGTCGAAGGAAATTTTGTCAGCCATTACGCCGCTTCCGCCGCCATCTTTTGCGCCTTGGCAACGGCCTCATCGATATTGCCGACCATGTAGAAGGCCTGCTCGGGCAAATGATCGTATTCGCCGTCCACGATCGCCTTGAAGCTGCGGATCGTGTCGGCCAGTTCGACGAACTTGCCCGGCGAATTGGTGAACTGCTCGGCCACGAAGAAGGGCTGCGAGAGGAAGCGCTGGATCTTGCGGGCGCGCGCCACGATCAGCTTGTCGTCTTCGGAGAGTTCGTCCATGCCCAGAATGGCGATGATGTCCTTCAGCGCGCGATATTGCTGCAGCACTTCCTGCACGGCGCGCGCGACATTGTAATGCTCCTCGCCGATCACCTGCGGATCGAGAATGCGCGAGGTGGAATCGAGCGGGTCCACCGCCGGGAAAATGCCTTGAGCCGCGATGTCGCGCGAAAGCACGGTCGTGGCATCCAGATGCGCGAAGGAGGTGGCGGGCGCGGGATCGGTCAAATCGTCGGCCGGCACGTAAATCGCCTGCACCGAGGTGATCGAGCCCTTGTTGGTCGACGTGATGCGTTCCTGCAGATTGCCCATTTCGGTTGCGAGTGTGGGCTGATAGCCCACGGCCGAAGGAATGCGCCCCAGAAGTGCGGACACTTCGGAGCCCGCCTGCGTGAAGCGGAAAATGTTGTCGATGAAGAGCAGCACGTCCTTGCCTTCGACATCGCGGAAATATTCGGCGACCGAAAGGCCCGTCAGCGCCACGCGGGCGCGCGCGCCGGGCGGCTCGTTCATCTGGCCATACACGAGCGCGCATTTCGAACCTTCCGCCGAGCCGTTCTTCTTCGGATCGACGTTCACATTCGACTCGATCATTTCGTGATAGAGGTCATTGCCTTCGCGCGTGCGCTCGCCCACACCTGCCAGCACCGAATAGCCGCCATAGGCCTTGGCGATGTTGTTGATCAGTTCCTGCATGGTCACGGTCTTGCCCACGCCCGCACCGCCGAAGAGCCCGATCTTGCCGCCCTTGGTGTAGGGGCAGAGCAGATCGATCACCTTGATGCCGGTAACGAGAACTTCCGCCGTGCCTGCCTGCTCGGCGAATGTCGGTGCGTCGCGGTGAATGGACGACATATGTTCGCTGCTGATCGGGCCCGCTTCGTCAATCGGCTCGCCGATCACGTTCATGATACGGCCCAGCGTGGCGGGGCCGACTGGCACGCGGATCGGGCCGCCCGTGTCGGTCACTTCCTGACCGCGCACGAGGCCTTCGGTTGCATCCATCGCGATGGCGCGCACGGAGTTCTCGCCCAGATGCTGCGCCACTTCGAACACAAGGCGCACTTCCTTGCCGGTGGGCGGATCGGTGTTCTTGGTTTCGAGCGCATTCAAAATCGCGGGCAGGGCGCCCTCGAACTCGACGTCGACAACGGCGCCAATCACCTGCGTGAGGCGGCCTTTGGATTTTGGGGTCATCGCGTTCATGGCTTTCTCTTTCTCAAACTAGAGGGCGGCGGCGCCGGAGATGATTTCGGTCAGCTCCGTGGTGATCTGCGCCTGACGCTTGCGGTTCATCTGGATGGTAAGAAGTTTGATCAGATCGCCGGCATTGCGCGTGGCATTGTCGGTGGCGGTCATCTGGGCAGCATAGAATCCCGCATCGTTCTGCAGCAGCGCGTTGAGCATCTGGATCGCGATGTTCTGCGGCAGCAGGGTTTCGAGGATTTCGCTTTCGCCAGGCTCGTAATCATAGAAGCCGGTTTTCGCATCGCTGGCTTCGACCACGGCCGGAATAAGCTGGCGGATCGTCGGCACTTGCGACACGACCGATTTGAAATGGCTGTACACCAGCGTCACCACATCGAACTCACCGGCGAGATAGAGATCGAGGATCTGCTGCGCGATGGGGCGGGCGAGCGCGAAGCTTGCGGGTTTCATCCCAACTTCATAGCTCTTGATGATGCGCGTGGCATACAGACGGCGAAGCTGGTCGCGGCCCTTGCGGCCGACAGTGATGATCTTGACGTCTTTGCCTTCGTTCAGAAGCGTGGCGATCCTGTCGCGCGCAGCCCGCGCGATGCCGGAATTGAATCCGCCCGCCAGACCGCGATCCGCCGTCGCCACCACGATCAGATGACGCTGATCATTGCCGGTTCCGGCGAGCAGCAGCGGCGCATTTGCACCCGACACGCCGGACGACAGATTGGCGATCACCGCCGCCATGCGCTCGGCATATGGACGCGCGTTCTGGGCGGCGGTCTGCGCGCGGCGCAGTTTCGCCGCCGCCACCATCTGCAGCGCCTTCGTGATCTTCTGCGTGGATTTTACGCTCGCAATGCGCGTGCGCATATCCTTGACGGATGCCATGGCGGTCAGCCTTCCTTACGCAAAGCTCTTCGACACTTCGCCGAGCGCTTTCTTCAGCATGTCTTCCAGTGCGGGCGTCAGCGCCTTTTCGGTGCGGATGCCGTCGAAGAATTGCGGATAGTTCCCGCGCAGCTTGCCCAGCAACGCTTCCTGGAACGCGCCCACGCGCGGCACCGGGAACGGATCGAGATAGCCGCGCGTGCCCGCATAAATCACCGCCACCTGTTCTTCGACGGCGAAGGGCTTGTATTGCGGCTGCTTCAGAAGCTCGGTGAGACGCGCGCCGCGCGCCAGCATCTTCTGCGTGGAGGCATCGAGGTCGGAACCGAATTTCGCGAACGCCGCCATTTCGCGATATTGCGCGAGTTCGCCCTTGATCGGACCGGCAACCGTCTTCATCGCCTTGATCTGCGCCGATGAACCCACGCGCGACACTGAGATACCGACGTTCACGGCGGGGCGAATGCCCTGATAGAAGAGATCGGTTTCCAGGAAGATCTGGCCGTCAGTGATCGAGATCACGTTGGTCGGAATATAGGCCGACACGTCATTGGCCTGCGTTTCGATGATCGGCAATGCCGTCAACGAACCACCGCCATTGTCTTCGTTCAGCTTGGCGGCGCGTTCGAGCAAACGCGAATGCAGGTAGAACACGTCACCCGGATAGGCTTCGCGGCCCGGCGGACGGCGCAGCAGCAGCGACATCTGGCGATAAGCAACCGCCTGCTTGGAAAGATCATCATAGATGATGAGCGCGTGCATACCGTTGTCGCGGAACCATTCGCCCATCGCGCAGCCGGAGAAGGGTGCAAGATATTGCAGCGGCGCGGGCTCTGAAGCGGTAGCGGCAACGACGGTGGTGTATTCCATCGCGCCCGCTTCCTCGAGCGTCTTGACGATCTGCGCAACAGTGGAACGCTTCTGGCCGATGGCGACATAGATGCAATAAAGCTTCGCCTTCTCGTCGGTGCCCGCGTTCACTTTCTTCTGGTTCAAAATCGTGTCGATGGCGACAGCGGTCTTGCCGGTCTGGCGGTCGCCGATGATGAGTTCGCGCTGGCCGCGTCCAATCGGGATCAGCGTGTCGATGGCCTTGAGGCCCGTCTGCACCGGCTCATGCACCGATTTGCGAGGGATAATACCGGGCGCTTTCACATCCACGCGGCGGCGTTCGGCGACGTTCGTGATCTCGCCCTTGCCGTCGATGGGATTGCCAAGCGGATCGACAACGCGGCCAAGCAATCCTTTGCCGACGGGCACGTCCACGATCGAGCTTGTGCGCTTGACGGTATCGCCTTCCTTGATGGTCGAGTCATTGCCGAAAATCACGACGCCGACATTGTCGGTTTCGAGGTTCAGCGCCATGCCCTTGATGCCGCCGGGGAACGCCACCATTTCGCCGGCCTGCACATTGTCGAGGCCGTAAACGCGCGCGATGCCGTCGCCGACCGACAGCACCTGTCCGACTTCGCTCACTTCCGCTTCGGCGCCGAAGTTTTGAATCTCGCGCTTCAGGATCGCGGAAATTTCGGCGGGCTGAATTTTCATTTCAATGTCCTCTCATGGCCGCACGCAAGCCGTTCAGCTTCGTGCGCAACGACGAATCGATCATGCGCGAACCAACCTTCACGACGAGACCGCCGAGAAGCGATGGATCGACTTTCGCATCCAGCCGCGCATCGCGGCCGAGTTTGGATTTCAGAATGGCTTTGAGTTCCATGACTTCGGCGTCCGACAGCGCATGCGCGCTCGTCACTTGCGCCGTCACCTCGCCGCGCATTTTGGCGACCAGCAATCCGAACGCGCGGATCGCATCGCCGAGCGCAAACAACCGGCGCTTGGACGCCAGCAACAGCACAAAGCGGCGGGTGAGGGGGGCCGCTTCCATCCGGTTGAGGATGGCTTCCATGCCCTTGGCCTGCTCTTCGCGGGAGAACACGGGCGCCTTTACCAGCCGGGCGAGGTCCGGGGATTCGTCGATCATCGCGCGGAGCACGGCGAAATCCCGCTCCAGCGCCTCGACTGCTTTTTCCTCGACCGCAAGCTCGAAAATCGCGGTCGCGTAGCGCCCGGCGATGCCGCTGATCTGGGGTTCTTCCGTAGCCACTCGCGCCCCGTGTTTTGGGGCCCGGTTTGTGCGATCCGAGGCCCCGATTAAGTCTTTGATTGAGCGAAGATATTCACCCGCGTGGACGAATCTTAATCGCCGCGCGCGAGGCAATTAGCACGCCCCCCTCGGTGAGCGCAACAATGTGACACCGGCCCCGGTGTCGCGGGGCTCTCATGGGGTAATTTCGCGGGTGCAGCGCAAAGGCGGTCTTTGCGTTAAGTTGGGGTCCCCGCCCCAAAGGAAATCCGATGTTCAAGCTCCATACTGTCATCGTCAGCACGCGGCAGGGCCGCCGCGGCCCGCCCGTCGCCGAATGGTTTCACGAAATGGCCAAGGCGCATGGCAAGTTCGACGCCACGCTGATCGATCTGGCCTCCTTCAACCTGCCGGTGCTGGACGAGCCGCATCATCCCATGCGCCGCCAATACACGCAGGAGCACACGAAGAAGTGGAGCGCGAGCGTGAACGCAGCCGATGCCTTCGTGTTCGTTACGCCGGAATACAATTACAGCCCGCCGCCTTCGCTCACCAACGCGCTCGATTTCCTCTATTGGGAATGGCAGTACAAACCGGTCGGCCTTGTCAGTTATGGCGGCGTATCGGGGGGGGTGCGCGCGGCGCAGGCAGTGAAGCTGACATTGACGGCTTTGAAGATGATGCCGATTCCCGAAGGCGTGGCGATCCCGAATTTCGAGCAACAATTGCAGGATGGAAAGTTCGCCGCCAATGATCTCAACCGTCAGGGCGCGACCGCGGTGCTGAACGAACTCCTCCGCTGGACGGAAGCGCTGGCATCGCTGCGGGAGGGTATCCGCAAGCCCCAATAGCCCGGCCGGTAACAGATTTGCCCTGAAATCAGGCATCATGCCGCGTTGTCAGGCATTGGTGACTGCGTCAGCCTGTCGATTAGGCAAGAATCTGGCGCGAAATGCGCCAGCCTAATCGTGCGGGGGACATATGATCGACGGCGCCGATACCGCCTGGCTGATGATTTCCAGCGTTCTGGTCCTGATGATGACCATTCCTGCGCTGGGCTTCTTCTATGCCGGACTGGTGCAATCCAAGAACATCCTCTCGGTGCTGATCCAATGCCTCGCCATCGCCGGGCTGGTGTCGCTGCTGTGGTTCGCCATTGGCTACAGCCTCGCATTCTCGGGGCAGGGGCCGTATCTCGGCAATCTGGCGGCGATGTTTCTCGGCAATGTCGAACGCGCAACCGTGCATCCCGGAACGAGCGTGCCCGAGAGCGTGTTCGTCATGTTCCAGATGACGTTCGCGATCATCACGCCCGCACTGATCCTCGGTGCCTATGTGGAGCGCATTCGCTTTTCCGCGGTACTTCTGTTTTCCGCGCTGTGGTTGCTCGTTGTTTATGCGCCGGTCGTGCATTGGGTGTGGGGCGGCGGATGGCTGGCCGCGCGCGGCGTGCTCGATTTCGCAGGCGGCATCGTCGTGCATGTGACGGCGGGTGTTTCCGCACTGGTGGCGGCATGGGTGCTGGGCCCGCGCGCGGGCTTTCCCAAAAACGCGCATCCGCCGCACGCGCCATGGATGGTGATGGTAGGCGCGGCACTCTTGTGGGTTGGTTGGTTCGGCTTCAATGCGGGCAGCGCAATCAAAGCTGGCGCGGATGCAGGCATGACGATGCTCGCCACGCATCTGGCTGCTGCCACCGCCACGATGGTGTGGGTCGGCATTGAATGGGTCAAATTCGGCAAGCCCAGTCTTGTAGGGGCAGCCACCGGCGCGATTGCAGGCCTCGCCACCATCACGCCGGCATCAGGCTATGTCGGCCCGGAAGCAGCTGTGTTGCTCGGCGCGCTTGCGAGCCTCATCTGCTATTGCGCCGTTCTCGTCGTGAAGCGTTTTCTGCGCGTGGATGATTCACTCGATGTTCTGGGCGTGCATGGCATTGGCGGCGCAACGGGAACGCTGTTGCTTCCGTTCCTTGTCGGCATCGGCGCAGGTGGCGTGCCCGCGGCGCTCCACGGCGGCGCGATGGCGCAATTCGGCATTCAGCTTGAGGGCGTGGTGAGCGTGGCGCTGTGGTCGGGCTTCGCCAGCTTCGTCATTTTGAAGATTGCCGCGTTTACAACAGGCCTGCGCGTCACCCGCGAGGAAGAAACGCAGGGGCTCGATTTCTCCTCGCACGGTGAAACCGGCTACAATCTCAACACGTAAGAGGCTCCCATGAAATTCATCATTGCCATCATCCAGCCGCACCGGCTCGATGTCGTGCGCGAGGCTCTGCAGGGCATCGGCGTCCAGGGCCTCACCGTCACCGAAGTGCGCGGCTATGGCCGCCAGAAGGGCCACAAGGAAGTCTATCGCGGCGCGGAATATACGATCTCCTTCGTGCCCAAGCTGAAGATCGAAGTGGCCGTGGCGAGCGAACGGGCCGACGAAACCATCGCCGCCATCCAGAACGCCGCCCGCACCGGCAAGGTGGGCGACGGCAAGATTTTCGTGCTGGATTTGCAGGCCGCCCTGCGGGTGCGCACCGGCGAGACGGATACGGACGCCCTGTAGCGCTTGACGGGGCGCACCAGCCCTGCCAAACGCCCGCCCATGATCGAGCTGACGCAGGAATTCGGCTTTGACGCCGCCCATTATCTGGGCCGGGGCGCCGATGAAAACCGCCGCCTGCATGGCCATTCCTTCTATGTGGAAGTGACGTTGCGGGGCGAGCCCGATCCCAAAACCGGCTGGCTGCGCGATCTGGGAGAGGTGAAGGCGGCGCTGGAAGCCATCCGCGCCGATCTGGATCATCGCCTCCTGAATGAGGTGGAAGGGCTGGGCGAACCGACGCTCGAAAATCTCGCGCGCTATATTTTCACCAGCGCCAAAAAAGCGCTGCCGGAAGTGGCGCGCGTGCGCATTCGCAGGCCGTCTTACGGTCAGACTTGCGTGTACGAGGAATCGTAATGGCCAAGCGCGCAAAGCTCACACAACTGGGCCGCGTTTCGGCGCTGCCCAAATCGCCGGATGAAGCGAAGCTCGAAGCCGTCGCCAATCCGCATCCCGGCAGCGATTATGTCGTGCGCTTCACAGCCCCCGAATTCACCACACTCTGCCCGGTAACGGGCCAGCCTGATTTCGCACATTTCGTGATCGATTATTGTCCGGCTAAATCGCTGGTCGAATCCAAATCGCTGAAACTCTTTCTCTCCAGCTTCCGCAATCACGCCGCCTTCCACGAAGACTGCACGCTGATGATCGGCAAACGCGTCGTCGCGGCCATCAAACCAAAATATCTGCGCATCGCGGGCTATTGGTATCCACGCGGCGGAATGCCCATCGACGTGTTCTGGCAAACAGGAAAATTGCCGAGCGGCGTCTGGTTGCCGGATACCGGCGTTGCAAGCTATCGCGGGCGGGGCTGAGTAATATTCGGAGGCAGGCATGGCGGATTTCGAAGGCGGAAATCAAACGAACCGTCAAAGAAGGGTTTGAAGCGATGCGCTGCTTCATTCTGGCTTTCTGGGAAAGGGGCGACGGCATTCTAACTTCGAATGATGTTGGCGCGCTGCTGTCATTTTTAGAGCCAACGGCATCAGGTATGCCGATCGATCAGGCCCAGTGGCATGATTGGGTGGCTGCGGTCAGCAAAGTGGCAGTTAGACAATAGCTCTACTTTGCTAATTTCGCGCACTCCGCATGCCGGTGGCACGACACGACGTGATCGTTCACCATCCCAACCGCCTGCGCGAAGGCATACACAATCACCGGCCCGCAGTAATTGAAGCCGCGCTGTTTCAGATCCTTCGCCAGCGCCTCGCTCATTTTGGTTTGTGCCGGCACCTGCTTGATGGATTTGTAGTTGTTGATTTTCGGTTTGCCATCCACATGTTTCCAGATCACGCCTGAAAATCCGCCCGGCTCTTTTTCCTGAATGTCGAGCCAGAGTTGCGCGCCCTTGATCGCCGCCTTGATCTTGCCGTTGGAGCGGATGATGCCTTCGTTCTTCATCAGCCGTTCGAAATCGCGCTTGCCGTAGCGCGCGATCTTTTCGGGATCGAAATTGTGGAAGGCTTTGCGGAAGTTTTCCCGCTTGCGCAGAATCGTGATCCAGGAAAGCCCCGCCTGAAACCCGTCAAGGACCAGCTTTTCATAGAGCGCCCGGTCGTCATATTCCGGAACGCCCCATTCCTTGTCGTGATAATCGACGTAAAGCGGATCCTCGCCGGGCCAGGCGCAGCGAATTATTGCGTCACTCACCGCTTCTTGGCTTTCTTTTTCGCCGGTTTTTTCTTCGCCGCTTTCTTTGTGCGCTTCGCGGGTTTCTTCGCGGCTTTGGCCTTCGGCTTCGCTGCCGCTTTTGGAGGCGCCACGAACGTCGCCTCGATCTTGTTGCCGTCCAGATCGATCACGAACGCGCCGTAATAATCCGGGCCGTAATCGGGCCGCGGACCGGGCGCGCCATTGTCCACGCCGCCATTGGAAAGGGCAGCGGTGTGGAATTTGTGTACGGCGTTTTTCGTGCGCGCGGCAAAGCCGACATGATTGCCGTTGCCGGGGTTCGGCGCCTGCTGATTGTGCGGCAGTTGCACCCAGAACGAAGGTGCGGTTTCGCCATAGGCAACCGCATAGGGCATGAATTCCATGACGCGCTTGTAGCCGAGTGCCGCCATGACGGCGTCGTAAAACTTCGTGGCGCGCGTGACATCGGCCACGCCGACAGAAACGTGATGGAGCATGAAGCTCTCCTTCCAGAAGGGGAAGGCGACTCTGATCCGTTACGCGCGCGCGTCAAGCCATGATTGCCGGACAAGCCGCACGCGCATGCCGCCGCACTCGAGCGGTGCATCTGGAACTTCATCCAGCCGATCCAGCCGCACCAGCGCGAAGCCGCGCGGACCATAGGTGCTGGTGATCTCGCCGAGGCTGCGCCCCGCCGCTGTCACATCTGTGCCCGAACCGGGCAGCGCGCCGTCGACGCTCTCGATCAGCAGCAGGCGCTTCCTCGCAGTTCCGCGATGTTTCATCCGCGCGGTCAATTCCTGCCCGACATAGCAGCCCTTTTCGAACGAGACGCCGTGAAGTTCCTCAAGCCCCGCATCCAGCGCGAACATCTTGTCGGAACCGAAATCCGCACCTTCCGGCACGCCGAGGCTCAAGCGATGGTGCAGATAGGCATCGGACGGCAGGATATCGCCCGGCATTTCCGCTCGCGCCATGATGGTGCGGCGGCCGAGTTCCGGCATCCGCGGATCGTCGAAAGCGATGGAGGGCAGGTCGCCCCAGATCACCGCCAATTGCTCGCGCGCCTCGATCTCCACCTTCGCCCGCAGCCGGTACATCGAAAGCCGTTTCACCAGCGCATCGCGCGAGGCCGCGGCGCAATCGAGCAGCACAGCACCGTCGCCCTCCGCGATCAGGAAATCGAACAGGATCTTGCCCTGCGGCGTCAGCAAGGCTGCGTAAAGCGGGCGATCCGGCGCCAGACGATTGATGTCGTTGGTGATAAGGCCCTGCAGGAAGCTGCGCGCCTCCGGGCCGGAAAGGGCGATCACCGCGCGGTCTGCGAGCAGATTCATGGTCTGTAGGTAGTCCCGCCTCGCCCGGTTGCCAAGCAGCGCCAGACCCCATACTCCTCCGCCGCGAATTTTCCGAAGGCCCAGATGCCCCCTCGCGTAATGCAAGTGATGGCCGGCGCGCCGGTTGGCGGGGTCGAGACATTCTTTTTCGATGCCGTGCTCGCGCTGGCCGGGGCGGGGGTGCCGCAACACGCCGTGATCCGCCCCAACACACTCTTCCAGATCGGGCGTCTGAAGGCGGCAGGCGTTCCCTATTCCACCACCGCCTTCAGCCCTTGGTATCCTTGGCCGACGAAGCGCGCGCTCGCCCATGTGGTGACGGAGTTCCAGCCGGACATCATCCAGTACTGGTCGGGCCGCGCCGGCATGCATGCCCCGCAGACCCGCGCCAAGCAAGTCGGCTGGTATGGCGGCTATCGCGAGCGCTGGCGCTTTGCCAGTTGCACGCATTTCATCGGTATCACGCATGATCTGGTGCGCCATATCCGCGAGCAGGGCGTGCCGCCGGAGCGCATCGGCCTGATCCACACATTTGCCGAATACCAGACCGCACCGCCGCTCGACCGCGCTGCCTACAATACGCCCAAGGATGCGCCGCTGCTGTTGGCGCTCGCGCGGCTGCATTGGAAGAAGGGCTTGGACGTGTTGCTCGATGCCGTCGCGCGCGTTCCGGGCGCCTATCTCTGGATCGCGGGCGAGGGCGAGGATCGTGCCAAGCTGGAGGCGCAGACCGCGCGGCTGGGGCTGAAGGATCGCGTGCGCTTCCTCGGCTGGCGCAACGACCGCGAGGCGCTGCTCGCCACCGCCGATATCTGCGTGTTTCCCTCGCGCTATGAGCCGTTCGGCACCGTCACCATCGAGGCCTGGGCCGCGGGCACGCCGCTGGTGGCGGCTGCCTCGCAAGGCCCCGGTGCCTATGTGGTCAACGAAAAGAACGGGTTGCTCGTGCCGGTGGACGATACTGACGCGCTCGCGGGCGCGATCCGCCGCGTGATCGACGATAGCGCCTTACGCGCGCGCATCGTGGCCGGCGGACGCGAAACTTATGAACAGCACTTCACCAAACAGGTCTATGTTCGCGACATGCTGGCCTTCTATGATCGCGTGATGGAGAGCAAATGAGCGAGCGCTTCGATCTTCTCATCCGCGGCGGAATGGTGGCGACGCCTTCGGGCATTGCCGAAGCCGATGTCGGCGTGCGCGACGGCAAAATCATGGCGATTGGTGCGCTCGGCGCGGATGCTGCGGAGATTTTCGAGGCGAAGGGATTGCACGTCCTGCCCGGCGTGATCGACAGCCAGGTGCATTTCCGCGAGCCCGGCAATGAACATAAGGAAGATCTGGAGTCGGGCAGCCGCGCGGCGGTGCTGGGCGGCGTCACGACCGTGTTCGAAATGCCCAACACCAATCCGCCGACGACCACGCGCGCGGCTATCGAAGACAAATTGAATCGTGCGCGCAATCGCATGCATTGCGATTACGCATTTTATGTGGGCGCATCGCCGGGCAATATCGGCGCGCTGGGCGAATTGGAAAATCTTCCCGGCGTTTGCGGGGTGAAGGCATTCCTCGGTTCCTCCACCGGCACGCTGCTGTTGGATCATGAAAGCGATATTCTTCTGGCGCTCAAGGCCGGACGCCGCCGCATGGCCGTGCATTCCGAAGACGAGGCGCGATTGAAGGAACGCAAGCCGCTCGCGAAGTCCGGCGATCCGCGCACCCATCCGTTCTGGCGCGATGCCGAGACCGCGCGTTTATCGACGGAGCGCGTGTTGCGATTGGCGCGCGAAGCGGGACGCCGCCTGCATGTGCTGCATGTGACGACGGCAGAAGAATTGCCGCTGCTTGCCGCGGCGCGCGATTTCGCAACCGTCGAAACCACGCCGCAGCATCTCACGCTCGCGGCACCGGAATGCTACGAGCGCCTCGGCACGTATGCGCAAATGAATCCGCCGATCCGCGAGGCGCGCCACCGCGATGCGCTGTGGCAGGCGGTGCGCGAGGGATTGATCGACGTCATCGGCTCCGATCACGCCCCGCATACGCGCGAAGAGAAAAACAAAACCTATCCCGACACGCCATCCGGCATGCCCGGTGTGCAGACACTAGCGACGATCCTGCTGGATCACGTCAATGCGGGCCACCTCACGCTGGAACGCTTTGTTGATCTCACCAGCGCCGGTGCGGCGCGCATCTTCGGCATTGCCGGCAAGGGCCGCATCGCGCGCGGCTACGATGCCGATTTCACGATTGTCGATCTGAAACTGAAAAAGAAAATCGAAAACAGCTGGATCGCCTCCAAATGCGGCTGGACGCCGTTCGACGGAATGGAAACGACAGGCTGGCCCGTGGCCACGATCATTCGCGGCAAAACAGTGATGCGCGATTTTGCACTGGTCGCGAGTGGGCAAGGGCAAGCAATCCGCTTTGTAGAAACGCTCTGAACTTTCCCCCTCCCCTTGCGGGAGGGGGCGCGGAGCGAAGCGACGCGGGGGAGGGCCGTTGCGTCAAGGCCCTCCCCCGAATGCTTTTCGCTTCGCTCAAAACATTCGCCCCCTCCCGCAAGGGGAGGGGAAATTCAGTGCAGCGTAAATTCGCCGTCCGCGATCTTCAGTTCCGATGGCGCAATCAATCCGCGCGCGGCCACGCGCACCGAATGAAGTTTTCCATCCAGATTGTGCGTCCAGAAATGCAGGAACTTGTTCAGCACGGGAAATCTCGGCACCAGATCGAATTCCTGCCAGAGGAAACTTTGCAAAACTTTGGGGTGATCCGGCAAATGATAGAGTATTTCCGCCGTCGTCAGACTATAACCCCGCAACGCCAACTCGAACTCGCTCATCACAGCCTCGCGAATACGTGCCCTTGAACAATAGATTGAACCTGCGAATGGTTGCTGTCGAGACTTGACAATCATCGTCGCAGGCTTGCATTCGCGTATTGACTGACTCGAATTTTTCGGTTGCCCTCTCGTCCCGCCACTTGGCAGCACTCGCAAGCAGGAAGTGCCAGATGAAAGACCGTTTCCGCGCCATCCTTATCCGCAAGGACGGCAATGCTCAGTCCACGGAGGATGTGGAGTTGACTGAGGCCGATCTGATGGACGGCGATGTCACCGTGGCGGTGTCGCATTCCGCGGTGAATTACAAGGACGGTCTGGCGATCACCGGCCGCTCGCCGGTGGTGCGCAAATTCCCGATGATCCCCGGCATCGATCTTGCGGGCGTTGTCGAAACCTCCACGCATCCGAAATTCAAACCCGGCGACAAGGTTTTGCTGAACGGTTACGGCTTGAGCGAAAATCACTATGGCGGTTACGCGGAATATGCGCGCGTAAAAGGCGATTGGCTGGTGCCGCTGCCGCCTGCATTCTCGCCCGCCGACGCAATGGCCATAGGCACAGCGGGATACACCGCGATGCTCTGCGTGCTCGCGCTGGAAGATGCGCATGTCACGCCGGACAAGGGACCGGTCGTCGTCACCGGCGCATCGGGCGGCGTGGGATCGGTCGCTATCGCGCTGCTGGCGAAGCTCGGCTACCGCGTGATCGCCTCCACCGGCCGCACGGAAGAGGAAGCCTATCTGAAGGAACTCGGCGCATCGGAAATCATTCCGCGTACGGAACTTTCCGCCGAACCGCGCATGCTGGGCAAGGAGCGCTGGGCGGGTGCGGTGGACAGCGTGGGCTCCAAAACACTCGCCAATGTCATCGCCTCCACCCAATATGGCGGCGCAATCGCCGCCTGCGGGCTGGCGGGAGGCCTCGATTTGCCAACCAGCGTCGCGCCGTTCATTCTCCGGGGCGTCTCGCTTCTGGGGATCGATTCCGTCCAGATGCCGATGCCGAGGCGATTGAAAGCATGGGAGCGATTGGCGCGTGATCTCGACATGAAGAAACTTGCCTCCATGACACGCACGATTCCGCTCGCCGATGTGCGCCAGGCCGCAAGCGACATCCTCGCGGGCAAAATCCGCGGGCGAGTGGTCGTCGAAATCTCATGACGATCGCAAGCTGAGCGCCGCATGGATTATTTGATTCTCATCGTCTCGGGCGTGGTGATTGGGCTGATCGTCGCGGCGCCCATCGGGCCGGTCAATCTCATCTGCATCCGGCGGACGCTCGCTTTCGGTCCGCTGAATGGATTCATCTCGGGGCTGGGTGCTGCGATGGGCGACGGCGTGTTCGCCATCGTCACGGCGTTCGGGCTCACGGCCATCGCACAGATGATCGAGGGTTTCTCGATTGCCTTGCAGCTCGCGGGCGGCGCAATGCTGCTGATCTTCGGCTGGCGCACTTACATGACGGAGCCCACGCCTCGCGAACAGGAAAAATCCAGGGTGAACGAGAGCGATGCCACTTCGCTTGCGCGCGCGATGGTTTCCACTTTCGCGCTCACCGTCACCAATCCTGCGACGCTGTTTGGATTCGCGGCCTTGTTCGCAGGCCTTGGCGGGCTTGCGGGCGGCACCGCGAATTATGTCGAAGCGGCTGTTGTGGTGGGCGGCGTGTTCGCCGGATCGACGCTGTGGTGGTTCACGGTCACCACGATCGTGGGCCTCTTCCATGCGCGCATCGATTCAAAAGTGATGCGCGCGATCAATCATCTGTCGGGGTTGGCGATCAGCGCGTTCGGCATCGCGGTGCTGATCCATGTGGCGGTGAAATTGATCTAAAAAGGTGAACTGCAGTTTTTTACAAACAACACCGTCATGGCCCGGCTTGTCCGGGCCATCCAATTTTTGAAAAGAAAACTGGGTCGCCCGCATGAAGCGGGCGATGACGATTATTTTTTCTATAAACCTTTAAGCCGCAGCAACCTTCGCCATCTTCGCGATCACGGCTTCTGCCGGACTCAGAACTTCGTGTAACCCCCGTCGATCACGAAGGCCTCGCCGGTGTGATAGGCTGAAGCATCGCTCGCGAGATAAACCGCGATCCCGCCGAAATCTTGCGGCTGTCCCCAGCGGCGCGCGGGAATGCGCGGGATAACCTTTTCGGTGAATACCGGGTTGGCCTGCGCCCCGGCCGTCATGTCGGTGGCGATCCAGCCGGGCGCAATCGAATTCACGCGGATGCCATAGCGCGCCAACTCCACCGCGAGCGCGCGCGACATCGACATCACCGCACCTTTGGACGCGCCATAGGCGGAATTGCGCGCCGCACCCTCGATGCCCGCGGTACTCGCCACCACCACCAGCGATCCATTGGCATCGCCGTTCTTCGCGCGCTCGATCATGTGCTTGGCTGCTTCGCGGAACGTCCAGAACACGCCTTCTTCATTGACGGCATGAATCTTCCGGAAAAGTTCGGTTGTCATTTCGACGAGTGGCGAACTACCGCCGATTCCTGCGTTGGCGACGACGCAATCGACGCGGCCCATTTCGGCGAAGGCCGCCTTCATGCCGTCCACCACTTCGGCTTCCTTCGACACATCCACCTTGCGGGTGACGACGCGGTGGCCATGGGCGGCGAGCGATTTTTTCGCGTCCGCATTCTTGGCCTCGTTGGTGCCCCAGATGACGAGATCCGCGCCCGCCTGCGCCAGCGCGCTGGCCATGCCGAGCCCGATGCCGCCATTGCCGCCCGTGACCAGCGCGACTTTTCCCGTCAGGTCGAAGGGTTTGTACATGTGACAATCTCCTGAATGTTGTGCGACGTCAGGCTAGACCGCGCGGTTTACTTGGGCAATCGCCGGTAACCATGCCGCGTCCGCGCCCTCCCAAATCGGCACAGCCTGTGGCAGGCTTCGCGCAAAACAGGGGTGGTGGATGACATCCGAGATCGCGGTGATGAACCAGCGCGCCGTCGCGCTCGCCGCCGATTCCGCGGTGACGCTGATCGCCGGCGGCACGGTTGTCGTTCGCAACGAGCAGAAGAAACTTTTCAATCTGGTGGCAGGCCAGCCCATCGGGCTGATGTTCTTCGGCGTGGCCGACATGCTGGGCCATCCATGGGATCAACTCATCGAGCATTATCAGAAGAAGGTGAAGCCGCAGGCCTTCGCGCATGTCGCCGATTACGCGGCGAGTTTCGTCGCGGCGCTGGATCATCTGGAAGAATTCTTCCCGAAGAATCGCCAGAAGGACGATTACAAGCGGCTGCTCGCGTCCGTGTACCGCTACGTTTTCAACTATGCGCAATATCTGCGCGACGGGGCGGGGCAGGAGGGCGGCGATACCGCGATCCTCGAAAGCGCCATCGAGCAAATCTGGCGCGATTACCAGTTCAAGCCCGACGGCACGCCGCGCCCCGATCTGCCGTGCTTCCCGGCGGAGTTCGGCCGCAAGGTGTTGGCCGAGCATGGCGGGCTTATCAACGAACTCGTCAGTTTCGGCTTCGCGCAATTCGGCCTGAGCAAGATCGCGCAGCAGCGCTTGCAGGATATCGGCGTGTTCTGCGTCGTGAAGGATTTGTTTCTCGAAGATATCACCGGGCTGGTTTTTGCCGGTTTCGGATCGGAAGACCGCTATCCTTGCGTCGTCACCTATTTTGCCTCGGCCATCGTCTGCGGCGTGGTGAAGCGCGCCGAGGCCAGCCGCGACAGCATCGACACCGAGCAGCGCTCCAAAATCCGCGTCTTCGCCGACAGCGAAGTGACCAATGCCTTCATCCGCGGCATCGATTTCAATCTGGAACGCCGGCTCTATGGCGGCTTCCGCATGCTGATGCATGGGCTCGTGGATCAAGTGATCGGCGCGTTCCCCAATGCCGATCCCGCAACGCGCGAAGGCGTGCGCCAGCGCTTCCAGAGCGATTTCGTGCCGCGCACCTTCGAGGCGTTCTACCGCGCCATGTCGGACTATCAGCAGCAGGCTTTCATCAATCCGGTGCTGCATGTGCTGGAGATTGCGGGCCGCAATGAACTGGCGGAAACCGCGCGCGAATTGGTGAGCCTCAACGTCTTCAAAAAGCGTATCATGGCGCAGAAGGAAACGGTCGGCGGGGCCATCGACGTGGCGGTCATCAGCCGCGACGGCGGGTTTCAATGGAGCGAGGCGAAGCGATGAACAAATTGAGCAATGGCCCACGCGGCGCGTTTGGCGAAGGCGCGGATCGCCTTGATAAGCTCGCTCAGGATGTGAAGACGCAGCAACTTGCCGAGATGCAAGGCGCCTTGCCGCAAGCCCCGCGCATGAGCGCTATCAGCCCGGATGAAGTCTGGGCGAAGAAATTCATGAATCAGGGCATAGGGCCGAAGCCCGATCTCATCGGCGTCAGCGGCATGACGCCGATGCCGCACGCAACCTTCGTGATGAAGGATATCGCGGTGCCGCGACCTGTCCTTGCCGAAGCGGTCAAGCGCCCGGCAATTGCCGACGCGCCCATGAACACGCGTATCGGCCGCAAGGACGAACGCCCGAAGCGCTCATGGTTCGGGCGATTGCTGCGGGGCGAAGCCTAGTTACAGGTGACTTCCGAAACCGTGTCGCCCTTTTGCTGCTGGCAGAATTGGCGACCCGAATCATCCACGCAGGTTCTGACCTCCGTACCGTCGGACAGGTCCTGCCAATCCGTGCAGATGGTTTTTGCGAGCGCCGATGTGCTGCCCGCGAAAAGCGCCACGATACTCAGGGCAAATACCAGACGATGTTTCATTCCCGGGTTCCCCTTTCTGCCGGCTGCGCACAGTTCCGCAGCCGCGCGAGGGGCGGAACATAGCAAATCGCCCCTCGCAGCCACATGTGGCTTTACGTCCGACGGCCTCAAACTTCTGTGAGGCGGGGTTCCAGCGACTAGCGCTGTGAAACCTGCACCGCTTCGTCGCCCGCCGTCCCATTATAGACCGCGGCCACCATCGGCGAGGGGATCGACGCCACGGCGTGATCCATCGTCGATTTCATACAGTCGGAGAAGAAAGCGCGCATTTTGAGGTCGCGGATGTCGGGCGCGCCGCCGCAGGCGGTTTTCGACGCGGTTTCGATTCGGGCGATCAGGATATGCGCGCCGGATTTCGTCGAAATGTTGAGATCGTCATAATGCACGGCCACCTGCTTCACAGCGCCATGAACATCGCCCGCATAGGCAGGCGCGGAAAACGCAAGCGCTGCGATCAGCGCGCGTGAAATCATTTTCGTCACGAAGGAAATCCTTTTCGAAGATGCGCCGCGATATAGCCATGCGCGCGCGACAGCTACATGTCGCGGATGGGACATATCCATCACATTAGCGCAGGGCTAAACAGACGTTTGCCGCCAACAATTCAGACTTCGAATCCCCACGTACGTCGTGCGCTTTCGCGAATGATGCGTTTTGTTTCGCTCCATTCCACGCGCGCGACCGCTTCCTCCGGCGAAACCCATTCGCATGCGATGACGTCCGAACTGGGTGCGGCTTCGCCGGCGCGCCAATGCGCGGTGAAATCCAGCAGCGGATAATGCGAAATCACCGCGTCGCTTGCGTCGCGTCCGATCAGATCCACGGCGTCGATCAAGGGACCCAACTGGATTGTGATGCCGGTTTCTTCCAGCACCTCGCGCGCGATTGCCTCATGCTGCGTTTCGCCCGGCTCGATACGGCCGCCGGGAATGCTCCATTGGCCGAGCCGCGGCTGCTTGCCGCGCCGGACCAGCAGCAGGGCCGCAGCGCCCCGCCAAACCACCGCGCCCACACAAGGAACCGGACTGGTCTCCATAATTTGAGGGATTAAAGCCATTCCCGCTTGAATTCAAACCGTTACGGCGCATTCCTCTTGTGCTAAAGGCAGGGCCGCGGCTTGGGGGCAGCCCTAGATTTGCCACGAGGCCGGGTTACGCCGCGTCTGGTTCAAGAAAAGGATCATTTGAAATGACACGTTTGGGTGCCTTGGTGGCGGCTGTGGCCGCTTTCATCTCGTTTTCCTCTGCCCATGCCGCCAGTTCGGCGCTGAGTTCGGACGCCAATTCGGCCTATCTTTCGGCCAACGCCCATAAGGCAGGTGTCATGGTCCAGCCGAGCGGCCTGCAATACCGCATCATCAAAAGCGGCTTCGGCAAGCGCCCGACCGCCTATGACAAGGTTTCGGTCTATTACAAAGGCAGCCTGATCAACGGCACCGTTTTCGATTCCACCGAGCCCGGCCTTCCGGCCCAGTTCACCGTGAACCAGCTCATTCCCGGCTGGACCGAGGCGCTCGAGCTGATGCGCGAAGGCGATCATTGGGAACTGGTGATCCCGCCGAATCTGGCCTATGGCGCCCGCGGCGCAGGCGACGGCCTCATCCCGCCGAACCAGACACTGGTATTCGATCTGGAACTGCTGAACGTGACGCCGGCTCCCCCCTCCAAGCCGGATGACGACGACCAGTCCCAGCAGCCGCAGCAATAGAGGCGATTCGCGGGCGCGGGCTGTGTTATGATGGCCCGCATTTCCAGACAGCATATGGGCCAGGAGTTCGGTCGCGATGTTTCTGAGGTGGATCCGCAACCTTCCCGGCGGAAAAGTCAGGATTGCGATCGCACTCTTCCTCGTCGTCGGCGCGAGCGCGCTGTTCTGGGCGAGCCGCGACTATGCGGTGCTGGCTCCGGACTGGGACGGGCAGGTGCGCGGGCTTTCCTATAGCCCCAGCCACCTCTTCACCGAGAAGCAGCACGAATTCGTTTCGCCCGAGCGCATCGACCATGACATGGCGCAGATGGCGCAGATCACCGCGCATATCCGCACCTATACCGTGTCGGATGGACTTGATCGCGTGCCGGAAATTGCACGGCGCCATGGGCTGACGGTTTCGCTCGGCATCTGGATCGGCCCTGATCTGGATTTGAACGAGAAGGAAATCGACACCGCCATCCGCGTGGCGCTGGCCAACCGGCGCGTGGTGGATCGCGTGTTTGTCGGCAATGAAGCGATCATGCGCGGCGATGTCACCGCCGATCAGCTCAACGACTATATCCGCCGCGTGCGCGCAGCCCTTCCCAACCGCATCAAGGTGAGCACCGCCGAACCATGGTCCACATGGCTGCTCAGTCCCGAGCTTTCGCAATATGTGGATTTCATTTCGATCCATCTGCTGCCTTATTGGGAAGGCGTTCCGGTAAAGGATTCGCTGGGCTTCCTGCAGCGCGCCTACGCGCATATCCAGGACGAATTTCCTGACAAGCCCATCGTGATCGGCGAGTCCGGTTGGCCGTCGGAGGGACGCACGCGCGGCGGCGCGGAAGCGTCACTTGCGAACGAAGCCTATTTCATCCGCAATTTCGTGCAGCTCGCGATGGAGAAGGGCTATGATTATTATCTGATCGAGGCCTATGACCAGCCTTGGAAGGGCGGCAATGAAGGCGCGGTCGGCGCCTATTGGGGCATGTCGGACGCACTCGGCCGCCCGAAATTTCCTCTCACAGGCATGCTGCGCACCTTCCCCGAATGGCGCAGCTACGCATCCGGCGCGGCCATTCTCACTCTCATTCTCGGCCTTTTGATTCTTGGCCGCATGCCGCGCGTACGCCAGCCCGGTTACATCGTGATGGGCGGCCTGGTGGCGCTGGTGACGACGGGCCTTCTCGTGCTGATCGACGCCAGCACGCTGGAATATATCGAGCCCAGCGATATCGCGATGATCTGCGCGATGGTGCCGTTGGTGCTGCTGGCCTCCACCGTCATCCTCACCGAAGGCATAGAATTGGCGGCGAGCCTGTGGCGCGTGGAGCGGCGCATTTTGCGCGCGGCGATTCCGGAATATTCCCCGCGCGTTTCCATCCACGTGCCCTGCTACAACGAACCGCCCGCGATGGTAATCGAAACGCTGGATGCGCTGTCGCGCCTCGATTACGACAATTGCGAAATCATCGTGCTCGACAACAACACCGAAGACCCCGCCGTGTGGCGCCCGGTGGAAACCCATTGCGCGAAACTCGGATTCCGCTTCTATCATTTCGACGGCATGAAAGGCTTCAAGGCCGGCGCGCTAAACAAGGCGCTGGAACTCACCGATCCCGCCGCCACCTATATCGCCGTGATCGACAGCGATTATCAGGTCGAGCCGTTCTGGTTGCGCCGCGCGCTTCCCTATTTCGCTTCGCCCGAAGTGGCGCTGGTGCAGGGCCCGCAGGATTATCGCGACGGCCGCGACAACATCTTCAAATCCATGTGCTACGAGGAATATCGCGGCTTCTTCCATATCGGCATGGTGGAGCGCAACGAACACGACGCCATCATCCAGCACGGCACCATGACCATCGTGCGCAAGGATGCGCTCACGCAAGTGAATGGCTGGAGTGAATGGTGCATCACCGAGGATACCGAACTCGGATTGAAACTGTTCGAAGCCGGTTACAGCGCCGCCTATATTCCGCAAAGCATGGGCAAGGGCCTTACGCCCGACACGCTCGGCGCCTTCATGAGCCAGCGCTATCGCTGGGTTTATGGCGCCATGCAGATCATGAAACATCATTTGGGTCCGATCTTTTTCGGCCGCACGAAACTGAGCTGGGCGCAGCGCTATCAATTCCTCTCCGGCTGGCTGCCGTGGATTTCCGACGGGCTCGGCCTGATCGTTACGATGTTCGCGCTGATCTGGACGCTGCTGATGACGATTGCGCCGCGCTATTTCGACGTGCCGATGGTGGCGTTGTCGGGTGCAGCACTTGCGCTGTTCGCGGCGAAAACATTGAAGACGCTACTGCTCTATCCGCAGAAAGTACGCTCCGGAATTTTCGGCGCGGTGATCGCCTCCACCGCCGGCCTCGCGCTGACGCACACGGTGGGCAAGGCGGTGATCGCGGGCATGTTCACTTCGCGCAAACCGTTCCTGCGCACGCCCAAATGCGAAGACCCCGCAGCGCTGAGTCAAGTGCTGCGCCAGACCTGGCAGGAAGTGACGCTGCTCAGCCTCTGCACACTGGCGCTGATCGCCATGGCCTTCGACCGCGGCTTCGACGATCCCGCGTCCTCGCTCTGGATGGTGATGCTGGCGATCCAGTCCATGCCATACGCGGCGACGGTCATCACGGCAGTATTGAGCGCGGTCTCCAACGCCAATCCTGTGACAGAAAAAATCCTGCCGCTGCCGCAGACCACCGAACCTTCCAACGAATCCACGTTGCAGGAAGCGGCTTAGTAAGACTCGCTGTCATCCCCGGCGAGCATCGCGCGCTAATGGCGCGCGATGTGAGGGAAGGGGACCCAGGTGGTGAGATTCGCTGCTTGTCGAAGGAAATTCTGAAACCGATTCTTCAAGACCGTACTGGTGGAACCACCTGGGTCCCCTTCCCCTCGCTTCGCTCGGCCGGGGATGACAATTTTTTATTTGTCACTTAAATCGCGACTACTTTTCCAGGGTTGAGAATATTGTTCGGATCGAGCGTGCGCTTGAGCGTGCGCATCAACTCCATTTCGGTCTGCGATTTATAACGCGCAATCTCATCGCGCTTCATCACACCCAGCCCGTGCTCCGCGCTGATCGAACCGCCCAGCGAATGCACCAGATCATGCACCACGCGCGAAACCTCGTTCCACCGCGCCAGAAACGCCTCATTGTTGCCGCCCGCAGGCACGCTGAAATTGAAATGGATATTGCCATCGCCAATATGGCCAAACGGCACAGGCCGCACGCCCGGCACCAGCGCGGCAACAGCCGCAATGCCTCGGAGCAAGAATTCCGGAATAGCCTTCACTGGCACCGAAACATCATGCTTGATCGACCCGCCTTCATGCTTCTGCGCCTCAGAAATACTCTCGCGCAACCGCCACAGCGCCTCGCGCTGCATATCGCTTGATGCAAACACTGCATCGGTGATGAGCCCTGCATCCATCGCCCGCGCGACAGCATTTTCAACAACCTCTTTCAGCCCACCGCCAGCGCTGGTCGTTTCCATCAGCACATACCATGGCGATGAAGCACGCAACGGATCGCTGGTCTGCGGAATATGTTTCAGCACAAATTCCAGCCCGATACGCGGAATCAGTTCGAAAGCCGAAACCAGTCCGCCAGTTTCATTCTGCATCCGATCCAGCAGCGCGATCGCGGCGTCCGGCGAGGGTAACGCCACAAACGCCGTCACGCGCTCTTTCGGCTTGGGAAAAAGCTTTACCGCCGCGGCGGTGATGATGCCCAGCGTGCCCTCTGCTCCGATAAAAAGCCGCTTGAGGTCATAGCCCGTATTGTCCTTGCGCAGCGTGCGCAAAAGATCGAGCACGCGCCCATCGGCCAGCACCACTTCCAGTCCGAGCACCAGATCGCGCGCCGGGCCATAGCGCAACACATTCACCCCACCCGCATTGGTGGCAATATTGCCGCCAATGGTGGCCGAGCCCTCCGCCGCCAGACTGAGCGGAAAATATTTCCCCGCCGCATCCGCCGCGCTTTGAACATTGGCAAGGATCACGCCCGCTTCCGCAATCAAATGCGAACCATCCACTTCGCGAATGTGGTTCATGCGTTCGAGACTGAGCAGAATTTCGCCATTCAGCGGAATCTGCCCCCCAACCAATCCCGTATTGCCTCCCTGAGGCACGACAGGCGTGCCCGTCTCATTGCAAATGGCAAGAATGGCGGAAACTTCCGTCGTGCTCTGCGGCTTCACAAGCAGCGGCGAATGCCCCTGATATTTGCTGCGCCATTCCACCAGATGCGGCGCGATCTCGGCCGCATCTTCGCTCCAGCCTTTCGGACCGGCGGCATCTTTCAATCGCGCGATGATCTTTGCGTCAATCATGAGGCGCCCCGCGTCGCAGCGGCGCGCATCAAGCGATCATTGATCGCTTCACCCAAGCCATGTTCCGGAACCGGCATCACGGCGATGGAACTTGCACCCATCGCATCCAATTCGCGCAACATCGCGAACAAATTCGCTGCCGCTTCGGTGAGATCGCCGAACGGACTCAGATTCCGCGTCTTTTTTGCGCCCGTCGGCACATCCGGCCCGAATGCCAGCAGCGCTTCACCCGGCTTCACATCCACCGCATTCAAGCGCACGCGCGCATGCGGCGCATAATGGCTTTCGAGTTGTCCCGGCGCGCTGATCGCATCGCCTGCGTGCTTCGCGAGCGGCCCGGCAATCTCCTCGATGGCTTCGCGCGGGATCGCGCCGGGGCGCAGCAGAACCGGCTTGCCGTTTTCGAAACCGATGATAGTGGATTCGATTCCGAGTTTCGCTGGTCCACCATCCAGAATGAAATCGACGCGCTCTTGCAGTCCATCCGCCACATGCGCGGCTGTGGTGGGGCTCACTTGTCCGGAGCGGTTAGCGCTTGGCGCTGCAATCGGGCGCTCCGCCGCCGCCAGCAATTTCCGCGCGATGGCATTTGCCGGAACGCGCAAGGCAATCGTGTCCAGCCCCGCGCTTGCCAGCAGCGACAGCTTTGCATCCGGTTTTCGCGGCAACACGAGCGTCAATCCGCCCGGCCAAAACTTCAACGCCAGCTTGCGTGCCAGCGGCGAGAATTCCGCCAGTGTTTTGGCCTCGACCAAATCATGCACATGCACGATCAGCGGATTGAATTTCGGCCGCTCCTTGGCTGCGAAGATGGAGGCCACGGCGAGATCGTTGGTCGCATCGGCGCCGAGACCGTAAACCGTCTCAGTCGGGAATGCCACGAGCCCGCCTTTGCGCAATATCTTCGCCGCCGCTTCGATGGAAGCGGCATCGGCGGGGCGGATGCGGGGAAGAACGGTCGTCATGGACGCTTCTATGAAGCGATCAGGACGAAGCGGCAAGGTCGATCGTGATGGTCACCTCTTGGGCCACCGGCGCGGGTTTTTCCCACATGCCGCTGCCCACGCCGAAATCCGTGCGCAGAACTTGCGCTGCGCCCACCATATGGGCGGATTTGCCGGTCATCGTCAGCGTGAAGGGCAGGGTGACGGGTTTCGAAATACCGCGGATCGTCAGCGTGCCCGAGGCCACATATTGATTGCCCGATTTGCGGGTGAATCCGCTGACGACAAAGCGGGCTTGCGGAAATTTGTCGACCGCAAATCCCAGCGCGCCCTTCAGCCCCTCGTCGAAATCCGGCTCGCCGGATGCTTCGCTCGAAAGATCGATCGTCACATCGGCACGCGCATGCGCCGGATCCGCCGGATCGAAATCGATGTTCGCCTTCCACGATTGAAACGCGGCGGAAAACGGCTCCTTGTCCCACATCACGGTGAAACCGAGCTTGCTTTTGGCATAATCCACATTCCAATGCGCCGCCGCAGCGGGAGTTGCGAGCAGCAGCGCGCCAACGCATGCACCGGCGAAATATTTCATGCAATCTTCTCCGCTTTCGTGCCGGGCAGCATGCGCATCAGGATATTGTCGTGCCGGATGAACTGGTGATAAAGCGCCGCACCGATATGGATCGGCACCAGCACAATCGCCGACCACGCCAGATACGAATGCACATCTCCAAATTCATGCGACAGCGGCTTTCTCGCCGCGCGCGTCATATCGGCGAAGCCCGGAAGATTGGGCCATTCGATCACGCCGAAATACATCGTCGGCAATCCCAGCGGCGAGGATGACACCAGCAGCCAGCCCGAAAGCGGAATGGCGATGATGAGGAAATAGAGCAGGAAATGGCTGCCATGCGCGGCCCATTTCAATATGGTCGGCATGTTCGCGGGCAGCGGGGGAACGGGATTGATCAGCCGCCAGCCGAGCCGCGCCAGACTCAGCACCAGCACCGTCAAGCCGATGGATTTGTGAAGCTGCAGCAGCATGAATTTGTTCGGATCGCTGCGCGGCAGATCGGGGAAATAGAGCCCTAGCGCGATATTGATGATGACCGCCAGCGCGATCAGCCAATGCAGCGTCATCGCCACGGCACCGTAGCGTGTTTGCGTATTTGCGGTTGTCATTATTCTGCCTCGCGTTGGAACATGGCTTCGATGATGAGCTTGATATCGTCGCTCACCAGCGGCTCCCAGATCATGCCGGTCATGCCGAAATCGGTGCGCTTGATCATGCCCGTAGCGTGAAAGCCCAGCACGCGCGCATTGTCCAGCGGGTTCAATTCGGTTCCAGTGAATGTCACATCCAGCGTCACCGGCTTGGTCACGCCGCGGATCGTCAGATTGCCGGTGATCTGTCCGTGGCCAGGCCCCGTCACGGTCATGGATGTCGATTTGAAACTGGCGCTCGAGAAATGCGCGGTGTCGAACAAGCTCGCTTTCAACGTGCTGTCCAGCGCGTCGCTCGGCGTGTCCAGCGTCGTGGTGTCGATATTGATCGAGGTGGCGCTGTGCTCGGGCGCGGCCGGATTGAAGCTCAGCGTGCCGGAAACCTTGTTGAAGCGGCCATAATAATCCGTCAGCCCGATATGCTTCACATAGAACAATATCTGGCTGTGCGCGGTTTCGAGTTTGTAGGTTCCCGCGGGCGCCTTGCTCGCGTCCATCGAAACATCGTCGGCCAGCGCGGGCGTGGCGAATATCGCAGCCAATGCCAGAAGAGCGATCCGCAGCATGGAAATCTCCTTCAGAAAACACCCTATGACGTAACGTCCAAATGTGTCGCGCGTATCCCGGCCGGGAACTCTTGCGAATCTAGAGCTTGACGGGCTTCGCTCCCGGTTTCCATAGTCGTTCCCGACAGATATCGGACGATCCCTTTGAGCGAAGCAGCCTCCGCCCCGGTGCGTCCGGGCCGGAACCTCGACTATCCTTTTGAAACCCGGCCGGAATTGGGCGCGACCATCGAGATCGCGCCCGGCGTGCATTGGGTGCGCATGCGCCTGCCCATGCAATTGAATCATATCAATTTATGGCTGCTGGAGGATGGCGACGGCTGGACCATCGTGGACACCGGCATTCGCGACCAAACCACAAAAGATGCGTGGAGAACATTGTTTGCGGGCGCGATGGGCGGGCGGCCCGTGAAGCGCGTGATCGTCACCCATCTGCATCCCGATCATGTCGGGCTGGCGGGCTGGCTGGTGCGCAAATTCCAGGTGGCGCTGTGGATGACGCGCACGGACTATCTTCTCTGCCGCACGCTGGTGGCCGATACGGGACAGGAAGCGCCGCCGGAAGGTGTCTCGTTTTATCACGCGGCGGGATTTCCCGAAGAGATGATCGACACCTACAAGACGCGCTTCGGCGGTTTCGGTCTCGGCGTCCATAAATTGCCCAGTTCCTATCGCCGCATCATCGACGGCGAAAAGATCCAGATCGGCAATCGCGTGTGGGAAGTGGTGGTGGGCCGCGGCCATGCGCCGGAGCATGCGTGCCTGTGGTGCAAGGATGC
This sequence comes from Rhizomicrobium sp., assembly GCA_035944195.1. Taxonomy (GTDB): domain Bacteria; phylum Pseudomonadota; class Alphaproteobacteria; order Micropepsales; family Micropepsaceae; genus Rhizomicrobium. The sequence continues at coordinate 69,090 of DASZBL010000014.1, forward strand.
CAATCTGCTGATTTCCGGCGACCAGATTTTGCCGCATATTTCCTCCAATGTGAGTCTGTTCCCCACCGAGCCCGAAGCCAATCCGCTGCAGGACTGGCTGGATTCCTGCGCGCATCTGAAGGCGCTGCTGCCGAAGGATATTCTGGTACTGCCTTCGCACAACGAGCCGTTCCGCGGCGCGCATCTGCGCCTGCAGGAACTGATCGATGGGCACGAGGAAGGCATGGCGAAACTTCATGCGCTGTGCGCCGAGCCCAAACGTGCGGTGGATGTTTTCCCCGCTTTGTTTCGCGCGAAGATCACGAGCGGCAATTTCGGCATGGCGACTGGCGAGAGCCTCGCACATCTCAACTGCCTCATCGCCCGCGGACGCATGATTCGGACGCCGGACGAACATGGCGTGGATTGGTACAGGAGCAAATAATGTCGCTGAAAAACAAAACCCTCTTCATCACCGGCGCCTCGCGCGGCATCGGTTTGGCCATTGCGCTACGTGCGGCACAAGACGGCGCAAATGTGGCGATTGCGGCGAAAACTGCAGAGCCACACCCCAAACTCCCCGGCACCATCTACACCGCCGCCGAAGAGATCGAGAAAGCGGGCGGCAAGGCGCTGCCCATCACGTGCGATATCCGCTTCGAGGATCAGGTGGCAGCGGCCGTGGAAGAAACCGCGGCCAAATTCGGCGGCATCGATATCTGCGTGAACAATGCCAGCGCCATCCAGCTCACCGGTACGCTCGCCACCGACATGAAGCGCTACGATCTTATGCATCAGATCAATTCGCGCGGCACCTATCTCGTCAGCCGCACCTGCATTCCGCATCTAAGACGCGCGGCGAACCCGCATGTGCTGATGCTGTCGCCGCCGCTGGATATGAACCCGCGCTGGTTCCGCGGCCACACCGCTTACACAATGGCGAAATACGGCATGAGCATGTGCGTGCTGGGCATGGCTGCGGAATTCGAAGGCCTGATCGCGTTCAACGCGCTATGGCCGCGCACGGGCATCGCCACCGCTGCGATCCGTAACGCGCTCGCGGGCGACGAAGGCATGAGCCATTGCCGCACGACGGACATTCTCTCCGATGCGGCCCATATGATCTTCAACAAGCCTGCGAAAAGCTTTTCCGGCAATTTCCTGATCGACGACACATTCCTCGCCGAAAACGGCGTGACGGATTTCGACCGCTACCGCGTCGATCCCACAAAAAATCTGATGCCGGATTTCTTCGTGCCGGATTATATGCCGCCGCCGTCGGGCGTCAGTCTTGCGGCAAAGTCGTAGCGCACAGGCCGATCAGGTGCGTCATGCCGCGCGCGAGATAGGCCGTGGTGTGCCACGCCGCGGCTTCGACTTGCGCGGGCGCGCTGTAGCGGGCGAGATTGATGGCGTGAGCCGCGCGGGTCGTATTTGCGCTGCCCGTGAAAGCGGCAATCGCAACAGCGATCACGACGGCGGCGATCTTCAGCAGATAATAGCGGCGATCCATGTTCGCCCTCCATCCCGGGAGCTGTATTAACATTGATACGCGATTTGCGCCATTCAAGGGCCCGTGAAAGCCATATATTTCCCGCAATGCCTGTATGTTTGCCGCGCATATGCGAGGTTTCGATGCGGTTATTTGCTGTGGCGCTGGGCGCTTGTCTGATTGCGGGACCGGCGCTGGCGGCGCCACTGCCCGCTTGCGCGCCGCCCATCGAAATCGCGAATGTGAAGGTCAAGCGCGTCGAGAAAAACGGCGTATTGGTGCTGCCCGATGGCCGCGCCGTGCATCTGGAGGGAATCGTTCTGCCGGCCGGTAGCGCCGACCATGCGCCCTCTTTCCTTGCCGCACAGGCAATCGACGAGCTGACGGACCTCGCCCGCGACCGCACCATTTCGGCTGCGGCCATTGCGCCGAAAGAGGACCGCTATGGCCGCCTCCGCGCGCAGGTCTTCTTCCGGCAGGATGATATCGAGCCCTGGCTGCAGGTGGCGCTGCTGAGGCGTGGCTTCGCGCGCGTCTATATCGCGCCGGATCGCCGGGAATGCGCGAGCGCGCTGTTCGCCGCCGAAAAGGAAGCACGCGATTCGCGCGCCGGAATCTGGGCGCAAGCCGCCTATGCCGTGCGCACGCCCGACCAGCTCGGCAAAGCTGACACCGGCACATTCCAGATCGTGCAAGGCAAGCTTCTCAGCGCCGATGTAAAGGACGGCCGCGCCTATCTCGATTTCGGAACCGACTGGCACAGCGATTTCACCGTCACGATTTCACCCGACGACATGAAAACCTTCCGCACCATCGGCGTGGACCCGCGCACCTATGCGGGCAAAACGGTTCGCGTGCGGGGATGGATCGAGCAGCTCAGCGGCCCGGAAATAGAAGTGCCAACGCCGCAGGATATTGAGATGATGGAATAACAAAAAGGCCCGGAATTTCTTCCGGGCCTTCCGCATTCAATTTCGAAAAGACCTTATGCCGCCTTCTTCAGCAGCACGCCTTCGACGCGCTTCACCGCAGCCTGTTCGTCAATCCGCTCGACCGCCGCCACTTCGCGCGCCATGCGGGCCAGCGCTGCTTCATAAAGCTGACGCTCGGAATAGGACTGTTCCGGCTGGCCGCTGGCACGATGCAGGTCGCGCACGACCTCCGCAATCGAGACGAGGTCGCCCGAATTGATCTTGGCTTCGTATTCCTGGGCGCGGCGCGACCACATGGTGCGTTTCACCCGCGCACGTCCGCGCAGCGTGTTCAGCGCCGTCGTCACCACATCGGGCGAGGACAGCTTGCGCATGCCGACGGCCTTGGCCTTCGCGGTGGGAACGCGCAGCGTCATCTTGTCCTTATCGAAGGTGATGACGAAAAGTTCCAGCTTCGAGCCGGCCACTTCCTGCTCTTCCACGCGCATGATTCTGCCCACGCCATGGGTGGGGTACACGACATGATCGTTCGCCTTAAATTCCAGCTTGCGGTTGGAGTTGGCGGGAGCCTTTTTCTTTGCAGTCGTCGCAGTCATTTCCATTTCCATTCCTTGCCCGTCTCTTCCGGTGAACGCTGGCTTCGCGCCAGCGCACCGCGAATACGCTGCGGTGCAATGTGAAACCCCGTCATTTGGTCTTCCGGCAGGCCCGTCCGAAAACCAAGTTCCAGCGTTCGGGGAGAACTGGACCAGGCGTCCGGATTACGCGGGGACGGAACCTGCGCCCTATGCGCAATTCCTGCCGCTGCCGACTGGGAATTATATATCACACAATGTGGCATTTGTGAAGGTCGAAGGAGCCAACTATTTGATATTCCGTGGCTTATTTAAAATTTTGTGAGAAATTGTCAGGCAATTTCAGGCGCTTATCCGGCAATGAATCGAAAGGCCCGATCTGGGGATATGGTTGCTGGAATATAATTCTACGAGCCCGAACCGGGTTTATCGCTGAAGTACTTCTCGAACTTGTCCTCTTTGCCTTCCCACTCCTTCGCATCTGCGGGAGGCTCGCCTTTTTGGGTGATGTTGGGCCATTTCTTGGCATATTCGGCATTCACCGCCAGCCATTTCTCCAGCCCCGGCTCGGTATCGGCCTTGATGGCCTCGGGCGGGCATTCTGGCTCGCAGACCCCGCAATCGATGCAGACCTCCGGATCGATGACGAGCATGTTCTCGCCCTCATAGAAGCAGTCCACCGGACATACCTCGATGCAATCCATGAATTTGCACTTGATGCAGGCTTCTGTGACGACAAAGGTCATGACTGGCTCCGGCGCGCTAGCGTCACTTAAGACTGTGCGGCACCACGATCAAGAGCCGAATTGTCCACGATCTCATATAGCGCCCGCGCTTCTGCCGCAGGCCCGCGCCGAATTCCACACGCCAGAACCCGGACAACCACCACCGCGCCGCCACGGGGCAGGGTGAGAATATCGCCCGGCTTCATCTCCACGCTGGCCTTCTGCAAGCGCTGTTCGAAGGCGTTGTAGAGATAGGTGTCCGGCGCGGAACAGTTCAGCGAGGCGCTGGCATTTCTTCCATTGTCGTTGGCGGCGAAGGTGTGAGAGGGATCGCGCACGTCCTGACAATTCAATATCTATTCGGATCTATAGCGCTACGAACCGCCCTGCATTGTTATCAGAAAGAACGACGCTAATTAGCAAGGCAATTCGAAGAAATATCACAGCAAGATAAGTTCTTTGATTCTTCTTGCACCATTCGATGAATTTCAAATCCAAATATCCCGGCGTTCCACCTAAGCCGAACTTCACCGGAACTCCCCGGCTGCGAAGAAAATACAGCAGTAATATTTGAGACCCAACAGCGAACGATACAGATATCAAAAACCAAAACATAATGAGATTTGCCATCGCCATAGCTCTGCATCCTCACCAAGTTTCGCGCGGTATTCAGCCGAACGACAAGTCACCATCCTCCGCTCCGTGTAGGCGGACTATTGCCAACGGTCGAGCCGTTGAGTTTGCCCGTCCGGTGCAAGGCGCATGTTGATGGCTGTGGATGGCGCGTTAATTTAACCGAACGGCCCGCGAACGAACGGGGCTCGAATCACTAACCGAATCAATATCATGATCTGTTCTCATACTATCACTCGTTTGTCAAGAACAGAACGCCGCCATATCTTGTGGGTAAGCCGACGCATAGAGTCCCAGGATGCTTAAGCCCTGCAGATTGTCCGTGGACGGAGAAATATGACGGTTCGAAGTACCAATTTGACGCTCGTTTCGCACCTGCGGTACTGAGGGCCGGGCGCGTTGGCGTAGCGGAGGAATCGAAGAATGAGTGACCCCAAAACCTGGGCGACGCTCGCGGCGAAGGAGTTGAAGGGCAAAGGGCCGGAGAGCCTGCTCTGGCACACGCCGGAAGGTTTCGACGTGAAGCCCCTTTATACCGCCGCCGATCTGGAAGGCTTCGAGGCCGCCGACACGCTGCCGGGCGCGATGCCCTTCATGCGCGGCGTGCGCGCCACCATGTATGCGGGCCGTCCCTGGACCATCCGCCAATATGCGGGCTTCTCCACGGCCGAGGAATCCAACGCCTTCTATCGCAAGAACCTCGCGGCCGGTCAGATGGGCCTGTCGGTGGCGTTCGATCTGGCGACGCATCGCGGCTACGACAGCGATCATCCGCGCGTCACCGGCGATGTGGGCAAGGCGGGCGTGGCGATCGATTCCGTGGAGGACATGAAAATCCTCTTCGCCGATATCCCGCTCGACAAGATGAGCGTGTCGATGACGATGAACGGCGCGGTCATTCCGGTGATGGCGAATTTCATCGTGGCGGCGGAAGAGCAGGGCGTGCCGGCGGAGAAATTGTCCGGCACGATTCAGAACGACATCCTGAAAGAATTCATGGTGCGGAACACCTACATCTATCCGCCGGCGCCCTCTATGCGCATCGTCGCCGACATCATCGAATACACGGCGAAAAAAATGCCGAAATTCAATTCGATTTCGATCAGCGGCTATCACATGCACGAAGCGGGCGCCACCGCTGTGCAGGAACTGGCGTTCACGCTGGCCGACGGCATCGAATATGTGCGCAGTGCGCTGGCGAAGGGGCTGGCGGTGGATGAATTCGCGCCGCGGCTTTCGTTCTTCTTCGGCATCGGCATGAATTTCTTCATGGAAGTGGCCAAGCTGCGCGCCGCGCGCCTGCTGTGGTCGCAGATCATGGCAGGCTTCAACGCGAAGAATTCCGAAAGCCTGATGCTGCGCACGCATTGCCAAACCAGCGGCGTCTCGCTCACCGAGCAGGATCCCTACAACAATGTGGTGCGCACCACGATAGAGGCGCTGGCCAGCGTTCTCGGCGGCACGCAATCGCTGCACACCAATTCCTTCGATGAAGCCATCGCGCTCCCCACCGAATTCTCCGCCCGCATCGCGCGCAACACACAGCTTATTTTGCAGCACGAAGCGCAGATCACCAAAGTGGTCGATCCGCTGGGTGGTTCCTATTATGTCGAAGCGCTGACGCATTCGCTGAGCACCGCCGCGCGCGCCATCATCGATGAAGTCGAGGCGATGGGCGGCATGACGAAGGCGGTCGAAGCGGGCATTCCGAAATTGCGCATCGAGGAAGCCGCAGCTCGCCGTCAGGCGCGGGTGGATCGTGGCGAGGATGTCATCGTCGGCGTCAACAAATTCACGCTCAATCAGGAAGCTCCGCTGGACGTGCGCGACATCGACAACGCCGCGGTGCGCGACAGCCAGATCACGCGGCTGAAAGAGGTCAAATCCAAACGCGACACGAAGAAAACGGAAGCCGCATTGGCCGCGCTCACCGAAGGCGCACGCGGCACCAGCAATCTTCTGGAGCTTGCGGTGAATGCGGCGCGTGCGCGCGCGACCGTCGGCGAAATCTCCGAAGCGATGGAAAAAGTGTTCGGCCGCCACCGCGCCGAAATCCGCTCCATCGCGGGCGTCTATGGCGGCGCATACGAAGGCGACAATGAATTCGCCGCCATCCGTAGCGACGTGGAAAATTTCGCAAAAGAAGAAGGCCGCCGCCCGCGCATCCTCGTCGCCAAGATGGGACAGGACGGCCACGACCGCGGCGCGAAAGTCATCGCCACCGCGTTTGCCGATTTAGGATTCGATGTCGATATCGGCCCGCTGTTTCAAACACCGGACGAAGTGGCCAAAGACGCCATCGAGGCGGACGTGCACGTCATCGGCATCTCCAGCCAGGCCGCCGGCCACAAGACACTGGTGCCGCAATTGATCGAGGCGCTGAAGAAACAGAAGGCGGAAGACATTCTCGTCGTCTGCGGCGGCGTGATCCCGCAGCAGGATTATGCTTACTTACAGAAAGCAGGCGTAGCGGCGATCTTCGGCCCCGGCACGAACATTCCCGATGCCGCGCGGCATGTGCTGACGCTCATCCGTGCACGGACGAAAGCGGCGTGATCTTCCCCCTCCCCTTGCGGGAGGGGGCGAATGCTTTGAGCGTTGCGAAAAGCATTCGGGGGAGGGGTTTCGCGCAACGGCCCTCCCCCGCGTCGCTTCGCTCC
>DASZBL010000015.1:0-20155 GCA_035944195.1 Rhizomicrobium sp.
GCGTCACCGCCACGCCCCGCTCCTTGATCAGCTTCACAGCCTCAAGCTTGAACTCTCGCGTAAACTTCCGTCGTTCCATGATCCACCTCCGGTTCCATAAAAACACCTAACTCGGTGTCTTCAAAACCGGGTGCAGGCCAAAAAGCGATTACCGGGCGCATTCGTAATGAAACCGTCCGCCGCTTCTGGCGGTACGAGTTCGAGAACTACCACTACCGCCAGCGCGCGGATGCCGTCGCGCCAATACAGAACAAACTGGGAGCGCTGCTCTCTGACCCGACGCTCTATCGCATCTTGGCCAATCCAAAACACGATATTCGCGTCCGGTCGCTGATGGACGAGGGCACGGTGCTGCTCGTCAACCTTTCCAAGGGGCGGCTTGGCGAAGACAGCGCCCATATCCTCGGCGGCCTTCTCGTCTCCACTCTCGGTTTGGCTGCCTTTAGCCGTGCCGACGACGATCCGGCTTCGCGCCGTCCGTTCTTCATATACATGGACGAGTTTCAAAACTTCACTACCCTCATGCTCGCCAACATGATGTCCGAACTGCGCAAGTATGGCGTGGGATTGGTGCTCGCGCACCAATACATGCACCAAATCGATCCTGATATCCGCCATGCTGTGCTCGGGAACGCTGCAACATTGATTTCATTTCGGGTGGGTGCGGAGGATGCACCGATCTTGGCGAAGGAGTTTCAGCCGAAGTTCGAGGTCGAAGACCTGCTCAATCTTCCGAACCACCGCATCTATCTAAAGCTGATGATCGACGGAACACCGAGCCCGCCATTCAGCGCGACGACGAATGTTTTAGGTTGAAATCTCGGATGGCTCCCGCCACACCGGCCACATGATCGCCATAAGGAGATTGCAGCATTCATCGCAGATGTGAGCGCCATCTTCAGCTAAAGGATGTTCAATCTCACGGGGGCGGTTGCAAATTCCGCAAAAACGATCAATTGGGCATGGATCGCTTGTCATCGTATAGGGCCTACGAACTTTGGATCGTCTCACACAGATCACAGACAATCTTCGGTTTACCGGAGGCGCTCTGATCTAGATGGAAGCCAGTGGACACAAAGACCGGTTTTCGCCCGCCGTTTTCGTCTTCTTCAAAGAGAGCCGATCCGACCTGAAGACACTTCCAGCAGGTGATCGGGGTTGGAACCTGTGTTTTGCTCGCCATACGTGAAGCGTACGCGCTTATCAAAAGAAACACGAATCAACCCCTCGTCGGTGGCGAGGCCAGCATCTCCTCAATCTGGACGGCTAATACCTGCCAGCCGCTGGCGAGTGCGAGTAGAGACATTCGGGTTTCGGGATCGGAGGCCACTTCTGCCTGGTCCATGAGTTCTGTTGCCATGCGCCGGTATTGCCGTGCTCGCTCTGACAGCGGAAGCAAGATCAAATCTTCAGTCATCGCATCCCCGCAAACGTCCTTATAACGGGCGAGCTCGGAATTGGCTCCAATCCGCTAGGAGTGAGCGACCCTTTCTGTGTGGAAAAACTGCTTGTCTGTCGGGCAGCATTCGCAATCACTCCCTGCTTGTGAACGTACTGATTCAAGCCGGGGAGAGCGTAGCACGTCAGCCGCTTGGGTGCTGGGCCGAAGAATTATGAGGCTCGCTATGAAAAGTGCCGCCTGATGATGCGGCGCATATCTGGCTGGAGTCCCATGGTTACGAGCTCAAGATGTCGGGGGTGATTGGGACTCATCACGCCGGGTTTGCAGCGTTACAATCGTGGCGCGTTTGCAAATCGCACACGTCCCAGTACCGCGCTGGTAGGGTCCGGACGCCACGAGCATCTTCGCCACGCGCTCCACGAGATCGGTGTAGAGGATTCCGGTCTTGAATTTGATGCAGCTATCGCAAAACATCTTGCCCCGCGATGATTTGAGATAGCGTACAATCTTTTCTCTTGCGCTAGGTGCTGTCCGCTCGTCCCTAATTTCCATGCCGTCTTGCCGTGCAAACGGCCCCCTTGCTTTACGACGTATCCTATCAGACGCCGCTGCAATGTGTCTCGGTACGGGGAGACCGCATATGGTCCGCTGACCTGTCGCGCCGATCTTGGCGAAGGAATTTCAGCCGAAGTTCGAGGTGCGAGACCTGCTCAATCTGCCCAACCACCGCATTTATCTAAAGCTGATGATCGACAGGACGCCGAGTGTGCCGTTCAAAGCAACGAAACGAATATCGGAGCAAGCTTGGTTGTGGCGTTCGGTCTCTCGTGCTACCGGCGAGAACAATACCTTGGTTATAGAAAGCGCTTATCTCTTATCACTCCTTCACGGCAGCAATGCTATGCAGGTGGCCTGTGAGCGCGCGGATGCTGCGTATGAAAACGATGACTTCACGACTTTCCTCTTGTGGAAGCAGGTTGCGACGCATCTCGTCTTGCAGCGCATGGAAGAAACGATGGACGTACAATAAAGCCGGACGCTGCACGCCGAATTGTGATCGACACACTCGGAAGGCATAAAATCCGTATACGGAGTATTTGTCTATTTGTTTTGCGGATACCCGTGACCGGATATTTCCTGACGCTCTGGAGCCTCTGCTCCGGGGCGGGGCCTAAAGCCCCTCATTCCTCTAGGCGCTCTCGCCTTGTGAGGCCTGTTCCGGCGTGAACGAAGCGGGAAAACAGGACCGTGCCTATGCACACTATGGGGCACAATAGGAGCTTCTTGGAAAAAAGTCGATGGAAAATCAGTATGTTGGATAGCATACTCATATCACTCAAAATCTGTTGTTGGCGACAACGTGCTGGTTCAAGTCCGGCCAGGGGCACCAACCTACGCTCGCGGCAGTGAGTGTAGGTTGCCCTCCGAAGCCTTGGCGTAGGAGGGCTGGTGAAGTTCCCGCGAGCTTCGGTTGGCGCGCCAACCTTCGTGTGGAACCCGCCCTTTTCCCGCGAATAGGTTCGCCGTTCTTCCTGTGGTACGCTGCCGCACACAGCGGGAGACCGGAACCTTGTTGCAGACGCATGCCGCCACGCGGCGCTTCCAGCTTATCCTGATCAAACCCTCCCATTACGACGATGACGGTTACGTCATCCGCTGGTGGCGGGCGATGATCCCTTCCAATTCGCTGGCGGCCGTTTACGGCATTGCGAAGGATTGCGTGGACCGTGAGGTGTTGGGTCCGGATATCGCCATCGATATCGAGGCCATCGACGAGACCCACACGCGCGTGAATATCCCTGCGCTGATCGCGCGGCTGAAGAAGCACAACAATTTCGGGATGATCGCGCTGGTCGGCGTGCAGTCCAACCAATATCCGCGCTCGCTCGATATCGCCAAGCCGTTCCGCGAGGCGGGCATTCAGGTCGCCATGGGCGGCTTCCATGTTTCGGGCTGCATTTCGATGCTCGACGGCAAGGCCATCGATCTGGATCTCTGCCGCGAGATGGGCATCTCCATGTTCGCGGGCGAAGCCGAAGGCGGCCGCTTCGATCAGGTGTTGCGCGACGCGGCGTCGGGCACGCTCGAACCGATGTACAATTACATCAACGAACTGCCGGACATGAGCGGTATGCCGCCGCCGTTTCTGCCCAAGCAATATGTGGTGCGCACCATCGGCCACAATACGAGCTTCGATGCGGGGCGCGGCTGTCCCTATCAATGCTCCTTCTGCACCATCATCAATGTGCAGGGCCGCAAATCGCGCTTCCGCACGCCCGATGAAGTCGAAGCGCTCATCCGCATGAACTGGAAGGAAGGGCTGTTCCGCTTCTTCATCACTGATGACAATTTCGCGCGCAACCGCGAATGGGAAGCGATCTTCGACAAGCTGATCTATTTGAAGGAAGTGGAGAACATCCCCGTCCGATTGATGATCCAGGTCGATGTGCTCTGCCACAAGATTCCAAATTTCATCCAGAAGGCCAAGCGCGCCGGCGTCACCCGCGTCTTCATTGGACTGGAAAACGTCAATCCGGACAATCTGGCGTCCGCGAAAAAGCGCCAGAACAAGATCACCGAATACAGGAAGATGCTGCTGGCGTGGAAATCCGAAGGCATCATTACGCTTGCGGGTTATATTCTGGGCTTTCCGTCCGACACGCCTGAAACCATCCGCCGCGATATCGAGATCATCCAGCGCGAATTGCCGCTGGATGTGCTCGAATTCTTTTATCTCACGCCGCTTCCGGGATCGGAAGATCATCAGACGCTGTGGAAAAAGGGCGTGGCGATGGACGGCGATCTCAACAATTACGATCTGGAACATGCCTGCACGGCCCATTCCCGGATGAGCCAGCAGGAATGGACTGACATCTATAACCAGGCGTGGTCGCTCTATTATTCGCCGGCCCATATCAAGACGATTCTGCGCCGGGGATTTGTGAGCGGCGTGCCGCTGACCAGTCTCGTCAAGCTCATCATACAGTTCTCCGCCACCTTGCAGTTCGAGAAAGTCCATCCCCTGCAGGGCGGAATCCTGCGCCTGAAGCATCCCTCCGAACGCCGGCCGACACTGAAGCCCGAATCGCCGTTGGTGTTCTGGGCGCGCTATGGGTGGGATTTCCTGTATGTGCACGCATCGCTTGTCGCGCTGATCGTGCGGATGATGCTGGTGCAGCGCGCGATCGAGCGCGATCCGAACGCCAAAAATTACATGGATCAGGCGCTCACGCCGGTTGCCGACGACGATGATGAAACGCTCGATCTTCTCACCAAGACGACGGGCGCGCGTGCTGCTGTCGCGCATGTGCGCAAGGTCGCGGAATTGACCGCGAGTCACGCCTGAGGCGTCCCGATTTGTGACGAAAACATTGCGGCGCTGTGTGCGGTGTGGTGCCGCATTTACTATTGACACGAATGTCAGTGTATTCCGCGCGGGCGATTTGGTGTTTATTTCGATTCTGCCGGTTTGATTTCAAATAACGGAATTTGCGAAGCGTTTTACTTGCCGGATCGAAATACAGGCTGCTCGCTTCAAACGCGTCCAACGGTACAAATTTTACAATGGGCATCGTGGAAGATTCGCGGCCGCTCTCTGAGGCATCTGCTGAAAAGCGGGAAGCCTCGCACCATCCGGCTGATTTTCCGCTGGCGCTTTCCGCCATTGCGCTCAGCCCCACATCGTCGGTTCCGCTTTACGAACAGATTTGCCGCGGCATCCGCACGGCCGTTTCGGCGGGCGATTTGCAGCCCGGCACCGCGATGCCCACGATTGTCGAACTGGCGCGCGCACTCGGCGTGGCACGCAACACGGTGGGCGAGGCTTACACGCGGCTTTCAGCCGAAGGCTATCTCGTTTCCTACAAGCGGCGCGGCACGCGCGTGGCCAATCAATTGCCGCGGCTGGCGGAGCGCGCTGAAGCGCGGCCGCTCAAAACCGGCAAACCGGCCATCGAGATCGGTTATTTCGCCCGCAAGATGCTGGACACGCCGCTGACGCAAAGAGGCAGCGGACGGCCCTTCGCGCTGCATTCACCCGATCCCGCGTTGTTCCCGCGCATGCAATTGTCGCGTCTGGTGACGGAGGAATTCCGTCGCCCGCTCGATGAATCCCAGCTTGGCGCGGGCGGAGGCTGTCAGCGTTTCCAGTCCGCCGTCGCAGGATATTTGCGGCAGAGCGCGGGCGTTCATTGCGAGCCGGAGCAGGTGATCGCCGTGACTACGCCGGAATGCGCGCTCAATCTTGCCGCGCGCGTTCTGATCGATCCAGGTCACACGGTTCTGGTTGAGGATCCCGCTAGCGACATCGTGCGTTCGGCATTTCTGGCGGCGGGTGCGCGGCTTGAAACCATGCCGGTGGATTCCAAGGGCGCCGATCCGCGGCGCATATCCGGCCCGCCGCCGCGGCTGATCTGGGTTTCGCCGGCGATGAATTTTCCGCTCGGCCAGCAGATGCCGGAATCGCGACGCCTGCAGGTGCTGGATGCCGCGCGCCATGCCGGTGCGGTGCTGTTCGAATCCAATACCTATGGCGAGCTTGTCTATACGGGCCATCGCCTGCGCGCGATCCAGGGCCACGATGCCGAAGGCCGCGTGATTTATAGCGGCAGCTTTCATCGCACGCTGGGGCCGGGAATCCGCGTGAGCTATCTGGTGGTGCCGCAAGCGCTGGTCGAGCCGTTCACGGAAATGCGGGCGAGGCTTGCCTGCGCGCCCGATGTGTTCATGCAATCGGCACTCGCAACCTTCGTCAAAGAAAATCGCTACGCGCTGCATCTGAAGAAAATCCGCGCTGTCTATGCGGAGCGTCTGAGGCAGACCATTGCTGCCTGCAGGAAGCACATTCCGGACGCTGCGATCAGCGAACCGTCGGGCGGTTTTCATCTGGTGCTGCGTCTGGACGGGATCGCAGACGAGCAGCGGATTTGTCTCGCCGCCGCGAAGGATGGCCTGCAGATTCAGGCTCTGTCGCAATTCTATCAGGATCCGCGCCGGGGTGCCGGTCTGGTGATCGGTTTCGGCGCCATGGCGGAGCAAACGATCGAGCCTTCGGTGGCGCGGCTGGCCGGCATCATCCGCGAGCAGGCTCGCGCCGCCTGACATTGACCGGCAACCGGTGGGCAGGCACAAATCCGTTTTTCGGAGGCGTGCATGGCACTCGAAATGCGCAAGGAATGCGAGCGCTGCAAGGCGGCGCTGCCGCCGGACTCCGATGCTGCGCGCATCTGCAGCTATGAATGCACCTTCTGCGCGGATTGCAGTACGGCGATGAACGGGCGCTGCCCCAATTGCGGCGGCGAATTGCAGAAGCGGCCCGCCCGCCGCGCAAAATCGTGAACTACCGGCATGCGTTCCACGCAGGAAATTTCGCCGATGTGGTGAAGCATCTGGCGCTGGCGGATATTCTTCTGCATCTGAAGAAGAAGGAAAAGCCGTTCTTCGTGCTCGATACGCATGCGGGCCGTGGAATTTACGATCTGTTGGCGGAGCAGGCCACGCGCACAGGCGAATCCGCGCAGGGAATCGAACGATTGCGGCAGCTATTCGCGCGCAAGGATTTGCCCGATGCGTTGAAAACCTATTTCGAATGCGTGGCCGCGGCGGGCGCGGCGCATTATCCCGGCTCGCCGCTGATCGCAGCACATCTGTTGCGGCCGCAAGACCGGCTCGTCGCAGTCGAGAAGCACGCCGAAGAATTCGCCGTGCTGCAAAGCGCGCTGGCATCCTTCCGCAATGCGAAGGCGGTTGCAGCCGATGGCTATGAGCGCATTGCCGCCTTTCTGCCGCCGCCGGAGCGGCGCGGAGTGGTGCTGATCGATCCGCCTTACGAAGCCGACGATGAATTCGCGCGCGCCGCCGATGCGCTGGCCGCAGCCCATCGCCGCTTCGCCACGGGCATTTATCTGCTGTGGTTTCCCGTCAAATCGAAAAGTGCTGCCGATGGTTTTTGCGGCGAAGTGCTGGCGAGGGGTGCGGGGAAAATCCTGCGCGTCGATATCGCTATCCAGCCCAAATCCGGCGACGCCAAAGAACGCCTGACATCCGCCGGGCTGCTCGTCATCAATCCGCCTTTTGGTTTGGATACGCGCATGACAGCAATAGGCGAAATCATCGCACCACTATTGAGCGGCACCATCCACATCGAATGGCTGGCCGGCGAAAACTGAATCAGCCATCCTTGCGGCGCGATTTCAGAAATCTCAATACCGCGCGCTCCACCGCATCGAGCCCCGTTTCGTCGTTGTCCTTCGTTTCCCGGACATTCAGCGCGAGATCGCCCGTTTCATAAGCGGCGATAATCTCCGGATGCACATAGCATTTGCGGCAGATGGTGATGGTATTGCCGAGCCGTTCAGCCACCTGCTCGAGAGCGGCGCGCACATGTTTCTTGAGCGGCGGCTCACTGCGCAACGCATGCAATGCGCTCGCCGCAAGCACCGTGCCCGCCCAAGTGCGGAAATCCTTTGCCGTAACGTCGCGCCCCGTCACCTCACGCAGATATTCGTTCACATCGCCGGAGGAAATTTTCTGAAGCGCGCCTTCCCCATCCTCATATTGAAAAAGATTCTGGCCCGGCAATTCCTGACAGGCGCGTATCACCTTGGCCACGCGGCGATTATTAAGCGAGAGCCGCCAGGTTTTGCCGCTCTTGCCGTGAAACAGGAAGCGCAACTCGGAGCCCGCGACCTGAACATGGCGATTGCGCAGTGTCGTCAACCCGAAGCTGCCATTTTGCTTCGCGTAATCTTCATTGCCGATTCGGATGAGCGTTGCCTCGAGCAGCGCCACAACAGTGGCAATGATTTTCTCGCGCGGCATTCCGCGCAGCGCCATGTGCTGCAGGACCGCGCTGCGGATCTTGGGAAGAGCCTGCGCGAATGAAACCAGATGTTCGTATTTCGCGGCGCCGCGAATTTGCAGGAATTCCGAATTGTAGCGATATTGCTTGCGCCCCTTTGCATCGCGCCCGGTCGCCGCCAGATGCGCGTCCGCGAATGGCGAAATCCAAACCGATGTCCATGCTGGCGGAATGGCCAGCGCGCGAATGCGCGCCAGCGTGGCGGCATCCCTCACCAGCGAGCCATCGGGCGCGTAATAGCTGAATCCCTTGCCGCGCGCCTTGCGCGAAATGCCGGGCGTATCCTCGTCCGAAATATAGCGCAGGCCAGCTTCAGCCGCGGCAATCTCGGGATCGATTCGCGCCTGCTCGCTTTTTTCGAAATCCACGGGGCTTCCTCGGCTTTGCTAGGAAAGTCCCGGCGAGCGTCTCTTGTTCCTCGCTGGACGCCGCAATCGGGGATGCTATAAGCGGGCGCACTGAAGTGACGAGGCTCGGCTGCCTCGGGCAGCAAGCCAGTTCCGGCTTCGCCCAGGGGCGAAAAACCAAGCCATTTCAGTCGGTTGGACAGGTGGTCGAGTGGTTGATGGCACCGCACTCGAAATGCGGAGTACCTTTACGGGTATCGTGGGTTCGAATCCCACCCTGTCCGCCACCCTGCGCTGCTTCGCAGCTTCTGGTGGCACGCCACGCGACTCTTCAGCGGCGGTGGAAAACGGCATAGTCCTTCCATACCGATTCAATCTCCAACCGCGAGCGGAACATCAGCCCGTCCTCCGTCCTGAATTCCGTCTTCGGCCTGCCTGCCTTTCGCGGTGCGCAGGAGGAGATCGTCACGCATGTCACGGGTGGCGGCGATTGTCTGGTGTTGATGCCGACGGGCGGCGGCAAGTCGCTGTGTTATCAATTGCCGTCATTGCTGCGCGAAGGATGCGGCATCGTGGTCTCGCCGCTGATCGCGCTGATGCGGGATCAGGTCGCGGGACTGCTCGACGCGGGCGTGAAGGCGGCGGTGCTGAACTCCACGCTCTCGCGGGAAGAATCCGATGCGGTCGAGCGGCGCCTGCTCGATGGCGATCTCGATCTGCTTTACGTCGCGCCGGAGCGGCTGCTGACGCCGCGTTGCCTCGCGCTGCTGTCGCGGGCCAAGCTGGCGCTGTTCGCCATTGACGAGGCGCATTGCGTTTCGCAATGGGGTCATGATTTTCGCCCGGAATATATCGGGCTTTCGGTGCTGGCCGAGCGTTTCCCGAAGGTTCCCCGCATTGCGCTGACGGCGACGGCGGACAAGCTCACGCGCGAGGAAATCGTGTCGCGGCTGAAGCTCGACGGCGCGCGCCAATTTGTCGAAAGTTTCGACCGCCCCAATATCCGCTACGAGATCGTCGAGAAACAGAGTTCCGGGGCGCAGTTGCAGAGCTTCATTGCGGAGCGCCACGCGGGTGATGCGGGCATCGTCTATTGCCTGTCGCGCGCCAAGGTGGAGGCCGTTGCTGCGTCGCTGGCCAAAGCCGGAATCCAGGCGCTGCCCTATCACGCGGGCATGGATGCGGCCACGCGGGCGCGCCACCAGGATCGCTTCACCAATGAAGACGGCGTGGTGATCGTCGCCACCACGGCCTTCGGGATGGGCATCGACAAGCCCGATGTGCGCTTTGTGGCGCATCTCGATATGCCAAAAACCATCGAGGCCTATTATCAGGAAACCGGCAGGGCGGGGCGCGACGGCAAGCCCGCCGACGCGTGGATGGCCTATGGTTTGTCCGACATCGTGCAGCACCGCCGCATGATCGGTGAATCGACTGGGACAGACGCATTCAAGCGCGTTTCGCTCGGCAAGCTCGATGCGCTGGTGAGCCTGTGTGAAAGCATTTCCTGCAGGCGTGTGCGGCTTCTCGATTATTTCGGCGAAGATTCAAAATCTTCCGATTGCGGCAATTGCGACAATTGTCTGTCGCCGCCGCGCGTTTGGGACGGCACGGTCGCGGCGCAGAAAGCGCTGTCCTGCGTCTATCGCACCGGGCAACGCTTCGGCGCGATGTATGTGATCGAGGTGCTGACCGGGCGTTCGACCGATCGCATTGTCGATTCCGGGCATGACAGGCTCGCGGTTTTCGGCGTCGGCACGGAGCTGAATGAAAGACAATGGCGCGGGGTGATCCGCCAATTGGTGGCGCAGGGATTTCTGCAGCCGGACGGCGAAGGTTTCGGCGGATTGCGGCTGACGGCATCTGCGCGCGGCGTGCTGAAAGGCGAGAGCAAGATCATGCTGCGCGAAGAAAGGGTCGTGCGCGCCGGCCGCAAGAGCCGAACGTCAAAACGGCGTGGCGATTCTTCGGTTACGGAAACGGCGGAGAACGCAAATTTGCTGGGTCTTTTGCGCGCCTGGCGCAAGGATGTGGCGCGAAAGCGGGGCGTGCCTGCCTTTGTGATTTTGCACGATACCACGCTGGAAAACATCGCCTCGGCCCGCCCCAGCACCGATCACCAGCTCCGCGCAATCGCCGGTATCGGCGACAAGAAGCTGGAGCATTACGGCGAAGCGTTGCTGCGTCTGGTGCGCGCGGAGAGTCCCGACCAATCCATCGAGAGATAGAAAAGTGCCGCCAGCGCGGATGTGTCGAGCGCGAAGAGATAGCGATATTGGCATGCCACTGCGATGACGAAATAGGTCGCCGCATAGAGCAACGCCGCGGCGAGCATTGCTGCAAGCGCCAGATCGGCGGGCCTTCGCCGCCATAGCAGCAATATGAGACAAACAATTCCGATGACTGTGAAGAATGGATGCGAAAAGGCGGGCGTGCCGATCAATGCGCCGGCATAATTTTCCTCCAGCCAATTGTCGCGGCCGTCGTAACGGCGCGGCAGTTTCAGCATTTTCATCTGCGCCACCGGTCCATCGACGCCGAGCGTATAGGTCAGACATCTGTCGGGATGCTGAGAGAAAAACAGCCAGTCGAAATCGGCCGTGCGCACGGAGAGATAAAGGCCGAGATTGGCGCGCACCGATGCGATCCATTGTCGGCGCACGGGTGCGACGGAAGCAGTGATAAGCGAGTGGATTACGGGCGGATCGGTGAGCGGGTCGTGCATCGCGGGCGTATAAAGTTTCGGCCCGTTTTCGCGCAGGGCGTGCGCCATCGCCGGTGCTTCGCGCTCCAGAATCGGCATCGGCAGATCGGGATGCTGCTGGAGCATTCCGGCGAGGTCGTAGAGTTCGAGGTCCTCAAGCTCCTCGATGGGGCCGAGTGCATTCGATGCGCGCAATTGCAGCAGCGCATTCGCGCCGACGCAAAGAAAGGCGCTCGCCATGAGAAAGCCCAGACCATAAGCGAGTGCTTTGCGCACACCATTGCTTTGCGCTGCGATGAGTCCCGTCGCCACGGCGGCGCAGGGCAGCACCACCGCCCCGCTCTGGCGCGCCAGAACTGCAAGCGCGATGAAAATTGCGGCGCCTGCAAGGCAGACAAAGCGCACACCCCGTCTGTTCCATCGGGCGGCCGCGTGCGCGAGAAAAACGAATCCCGCAAGCAACGCATTGGCGAACAGCACATCTTTCCAGACGATGGCGCCGAACAGAAAGAATTGCGGCAATGCTGCACATAGCAACGCCACCCCGATGGAAGGCGCGCGCGGCTTCTCGACCAGCCACAACAATGACAAGAGCGCGCCAAATGCCATCAGCGTGTCGAAAAGCACGAACAGCCAGGCATCGCCGCGCACCGCTTCCGAAATGCCCAGCAGCCACGACATCACCGGCGGATGCCAATTGCTGTAAATGCCGGTATGGCCCTCGGCCATCTGCATGATGCCGTCGAATTCCATATGGCCGGGATAATTCACGACGAGCGATGCCGCCGTGCCAGCGATTAGTATGGCGGCCGCAATATTTCGGGTGGAAAAAATCCCCGCAGTCATTTCGTTCCCCGCCCGCATACTTTTAGACATATATCATGCCCGCAGCCCGTCCCAAATTGGCCGAAATTGTGGCGAATCGGGGTGCATGAAAGTGTGAGGAACTTCGCAGGACATCGCCGCGTTGAATCGGGGATGCGGGAGAGGAAAATCTTCGCTACCGCGCAAGATATTGAGATGAGAGGGATTTCCTATGAGCGAGATTGTAGCAGAATCTTCCTTGTCCATACGCGCCTCGCCGGGTGCGATCTGGAATGCGCTGACGACCCCTGCAAAGTTGAAAAGGTTTTTCTTCGGAGCCGATGTCGAAAGCGATTGGAAGGTGGGCAGCGCCATTCGCATGAAGGGCGAGTTCAAAGGCAAGCCCTATGAGGACAAGGGCAAGATCGTCGCGTTCGAGCCTGCGAAGCGATTGAGCTTTTCGCATTGGAGTGCGCTCTCCGGCACGCCCGACAAGCCGGAGAACTACCACCTCGTCACATTCGATCTCGCGCCGCATGACGGCACGACCAGGGTCACGATCACGCAGGCGAATTTGACGGGCGGCATCAAGCCGTCGGATATCGAGCACAGAACGGATTACGAGAAGAATTGGAGCGCGGTGCTCGATGGATTGTCGAAGCTCGTCAGCCGCCAGGACGCCGCTATTCCGGCCGCTCGATCGTCACATTCAAATCCTTGATCAAGCCATTGGCGAGCGCATAGACCCAGCCATGCACGTGCAATTCCTGACCGCGCGCCCAAGCATCCTGCACGAAAACGTCGGACGCCACGTTCTTGACCTGCTGCTTGACGTTGAGTTCGCATAACCGGTTGAGGCGCGTGCGCTGGTCGGCGATGGCATCAAGCTCATGGCGATGCGCATGATGAACCTCGCGGATCGGATGCAGCCAGTGATCCACCAGGCCGCGCCGCTTGCCGTCCACCGCGGCACTCACGCCGCCGCAGCCATAATGGCCCACCACCATAATGTGCTGCACCTTCAGCACGTCGACCGCAAATTGCAGCACCGAGAGGTAGTTTGCATCCTGCGGCGGTGCGAGATTGGCGACATTGCGGTGCACGAAGAGTTCACCGGGGTCCAGCCCCACGATCTCGTTGGCGGGCACGCGGCTGTCGGAACAGCCGATCCATAGATATTTCGGCGCCTGCTGGCGCTCCAGCCGGCTGAAGAAATCGGGGTCGGCGGCTACCTTCCCCTCGGCCCAGGCGCGGTTACTTTCTTTCAAATGGTCCAGCATGGACGCACCCATAACGCCATGCGGCTGAAGCTACAAGTTCTATGGTGCGCCGCCGCGAAAAAAAGTTCTCGCGCCATAGCAATTCCCGCATCCCCTCTTCGTCTGCATAGGCGTAGTCCTATTGTGACCCTCGAGAGGACGGAACGCTGGCGGGGGCATGGCTGAGATACCGGAAACACCGCGCAACAGTGCCGATCACCGACGTTCGGATGAGGTCATGACCGCATCCGAGCTGGAGGATTGGTTTGTGCGCAAGGTTCTGCCGCTGGAGGCGGCGCTGATGCAATTCCTGCAACACAATTGGCACAACAAAAGCGAAGTCGCCGATTTGCGGCAGGACGTTTACGAACGCGTCTGTGAGGCAGCCCAGCTGCAAATTCCCGAACAGACCAAGGCTTTCGTATTCCGCACCGCCCGCAATCTTTTGATCGACCGCGTGCGGCGCGAGCAGGTCGTGCCCATCGACGCTGCCGCCGATATCGATGCGCTGAACGTCGCGATAGAAACGCCGGGCCCGGAGCGCAACGCAATAGCGCGCGATGAATTGCGCCGGCTGCAGGCAGCGCTTGATCGCCTGCCGCCGCGTTGCCGCGAAGCCATCGTGCTGGGGCGTATCGAAGGACTTTCGGGACAGGAGATCGCCGCGCGCATGGGTATCAGCGAAGGCGTTGTCTCGCGTCATCTGGCGCGCGGCATCCATGCACTCGCCCACATGCTCTATGGCGAGGCGGGCAAATCATGAGCGATCCGCAGGAGATTGAGGATATTCCTCCGATGAACGAGGTCGATACGCGCGCTGCCGATTGGGTGCAACGCCGCCAATTCTGGAACTGGTCCGATTCCGATCAGGCGCGGCTGGATGATTGGCTCGCTGAATCCATGGCGCATCGTGTCGCCTATTGGCGATTGAAGGCTGCCTATGCGCGAACAGATAGGCTGGCCGCGTTGCGCCGTCCCGCCAATGAGAAATCTGCGCGTTTCCGTTTTTCGCCGCTTCTGACGAGCATTGCCGCGGCCGCCGTGATTGCCGTCATCGGCGGCGCTGTTATCGCCAATTATTCCCTGCGTCCGCAGGACAGAACCTATGTCACGCCCGTTGGCGGCCATCAAATCGTCAGCTTCGCGGACGGTTCGAAAATAGAACTCAATACCAACACCGCAATTCGCGCGCGTATGACGACAGAGCAGCGAACCATCTGGCTCGACCGTGGCGAAGCCTATTTCCAGGTCAAACACGATGCCGCCCATCCTTTTGTCGTGATGATCGGCGACCGGCGCGTCACCGATCTGGGCACGCGCTTCATTATCCGCCGGCAGACCGGACAAACCGAAATTGCCGTCGTTCAGGGCGCGGTTCGCTTCGATGCGCCCGACGTCCAATCGTCGGCCCAGATCGCAATGCTGCGCCCGGGCGACGTCGCCATGGTCACGGCGGATTCGATGTCGATCACGAAGCGATCCTCAAACGAGTTGGGGAAAGAATTGAGCTGGCGCCATGGCGTCGTCGTCTTCAATCGCACCACGCTTGCGGACGCAGCCAGCGAATTCAATCGCTACAATGTGCGCAAAATCGTCATCGCGGATCCGGCGGCAGCGAGCCTCGCCATCGACGGCACGTTTTCGACGACCGATGAGGCAGCTTTCATCGATGCGGCGCGCACGATCTTCGGGCTGCGCGTGAACGGTAAGGGCAGGGACATCGTGATTTCGCGCTGAAGCGCAAGAAGCAATCCATGAGCGGCGCAAAGCCGCGCGAAGGGGGGACAATGCGAAAGTTGCAATATCTGAAATCGGCGCTGGTGGGCGGTGCAAGCCTGCTTGCACTGGCGGGCGCGGCATCTGCCGATGAATTCAACATTCCGGCAGGCGATCTGAAAACGGCGCTGGATCATTACGCAGCACAAACCGGCCTCAATCTCATCGTCTCAGACGATGCCGTCCGGGGCGCGCATACGACGGGCGCCAAGGGCGATTTCACCGCCTCCATCGCACTGACGCGCATTCTGCAGGGCACGGGTCTTTCGCCGCGCCGCACGACCTATGGCGCCGTCGCGATCGTTCACACACCGGCCGAGCGCAGCACCGCACGCATCGTGGATGCAGAGCCGTTGCGGGTGGCTGCTGCGGCCACGGCGGCAATCGAATCCGTCGTCGTCACGTCCTCGAAGATCAAGGGCGATATCCAGACGGTGCCGATCGCAATCACCGCGCTTTCGCAGGAACAGTTGACATCGAGACAGATCGCGGGTGGTCCCGATTTGGTGAAGGAGGTTCCGAACCTCACGTTCTCGAAAACCAATTTTACGGGCTACAACATCCAGATCCGTGGCATCGGCACGCAAGCGATTTCGGTGACGACCGATCCAGCGGTGGCCGTCGCCTTCAACGACACCCCCTTCATCCGCAATCACTTCTTCGAGCAGGAATTCTACGACGTTTCTCAGGTCGAAGTGTTGCGCGGCCCGCAAGGCACACTCTATGGGCGCAATGCGACGGCTGGCGTGGTGAACGTCATTTCCGCCAAACCCACCGATCAATTCGAAGCGATGGCGTCCGCCGATGTCGGCAATTATCACAACCGCCGCTTCGAAGGCATGGTCAACATTCCAATTGTCGACGACCGCCTGGATGTCCGCGCCGCCGCGGAGTGGACGAAGCGCGACGGCTACAGCTTCAATGAATTGACGAACGCGCCCATCGACGGCCGCGATCTCTGGTCGAGCCGAGTCACGCTGGGCCTCAAACCAACAAGCAATCTGCAGGCCAATCTTATCTGGGAACATTTCTCCGAGAATGATGACCGCATGCGCACGGCCAAACAATTGTGCAAGACGGACTATCTGCCGACGATATTGGACGGAATCCAGTTCAATATTCCTCAAAATGGTGGTGAATCTGATTACGCAAGAGCGCTCAGCCAAGGCTGCTCGCCGGTCTCGCTCTATTCGCCAGACGCATTGCAGGTTCCATTCAGCTGGGCGTTGCCGATCTTTTCGGCCGCGGAGATTGCTGGAGTTCTGAATACACAATTTGCCCCCTATTCTTCAACAACGCAATCGCGAAATCTGCGGGTGATAGAGGCGAGCATCAATCCGATCTACAAGGCGAAGAATGATACCATTGAACTGAATGCTGACTATCAAATTACGCCTGCGCTGACATTCTCTTCTGACACCGGATACAATCACGATTTCCTGTGGTCCACAGAGGATTATAATCGGTTCAACAGTCCACCGGGCGCGTTTAATAACGGAGACGAGTCGTCCTTTGCTGGCGTTACGATTCCCGATCCTGCCGCCGGAACGAATGGCATTGCGCCATATAGCGCGGTTTTCTGCGATCCCCAACTGGGCTGCAGCGACCGCGTTGTCACCCAGGATTTATCCGATGAACGTGCTTGGCAGCTTAGCCAGGAGTTCCGCCTCTCTTCGAATTTCCAGGGGCCATTCAACTTCAGTCTGGGCGGCAATTACCTGCATTACGAAACAGAGGAAAATTATTACGTCTTCGCCAATACGTTGACTATTTTTGCACTGCAGAACTACGACTCGCCAGCTTTCAATTGTATTCATTACGGCTGCACTGCAGCACAGTTGGCTGCAGCCGGCATTCCGTATGTGCCGGGCGTTTCGGACAACCATCAATGTTTTCCTAACGGGTCTGGGTTTGCATATCAGAATCCGAACGCAGCAAATTTCGTCAACAATGCGGACGGCGCCTGCCCCTATGTCGACCCCAATCCAATCGGCAATCTCAACAACGAAGGCCACAATTATTTTCTGAGCCAGAATCCCTACACGCTGAATTCCTATGCCGGGTTCGGCGAAGCCTATTATAATGTCGCAAGCGATCTCAAATTGACCGCTGGCCTGCGCTGGACGAACGATCGCAAGCATTTCCTGGACATACCGAGTGAAGTTGGCGTCACAGGTTATGGCTATCCCATTACCGGAATCGTCAATCAGCAATGGAACCAGTGGACGGGGCGCGGCGCCGTCAACTGGACGCCCAAGCTCGATTTCACCGATCAGACACTTGTCTATGGTTCATTCGCGCACGGCTACAAAGCGGGCGGAGCAAATCCTCCGGGCGCGATTTTCCTCCAGGCCGTTCTGGACAATTCAGCTGCCGTCGTTAGCGTAGCTCATCCCGCTACGTTCAAGCCCGAGTTCATTGACGCTTACGAACTCGGTACGAAGAACACGCTCATGGACGGCGCGCTGACGCTGAACGGCGATATCTTCTTTTACAATTACAAGGGCTACCAGATTTCCGAGATCGTGGACCGCACCGCGATCAACAACAATTTTGACGCTACAGTAAGAGGCGCAGAACTGGAATCGAGCTGGGAGCCCGTGCCCGGTCTGAAGCTCAATTTCGCTGGCGGGTACGAAGGCACGCGGATCGACAACGGCCAATCGGCCATCGATCTGATGGATCGCACAGCCGGTCATCCTGGCTGGGTCGTCGCCAAGCGGTTTCCCACGAATGCGTCCAATTGCGTCCTGCCCGCGTATGTTTTCCCGGCCGCGATTGATTATTCGGCCACGTTCCTCGATACGATGTGTGACTATGCGTATGACGCGCATGTCGATCCGGTTACGCGGGTTGCATTTACGCCTTATCCCGACGTCGGTCCGGCGCGGCAATTTCCGTTCCCTCCTTATCCCGGATTCGATCCGCTGGCCGGTACGCCGGGCGATCCTTACGCGGGTCAGAATATTGACCCGGTGACCGGAGTGGATCTCGGACCGGCGCCGAACAATGGCGATGGTTTCGCCAAGGATCTGAGCGGCAACCAGCTACCCAACGCGCCGCATTTCACGGCGTCGTTCTCGGCGGAATACACCATGCCGGTTTCGGAAGATTGGGCAGCCACGTTGCATAGCGATTTCTACTGGCAATCGCAAAGTTTCGCGCGCGTGTTCAATGACAGACCTTATGACAAGATACGCGGCTATTCGAATGTGAATCTGGCGCTCATTCTCACCAGTGCCGACGGCTGGCAGGTGATGGGCTATCTGAAGAATGTCTTCAACACCACGGCGATCACCGGCGATTTCCTGAACAGCGATGATTCAGGCCTGACAACGAACGTGTTCCTGACCGATCCGCGCCTGTTCGGCGTGCGCGTCACCAAGAATTTCTGAGGGGAGAAATTCGATGAGCAAGATAATGAACGCAGGCAGATATCGCCGTCAGCTTTTGGCCACCGTGTCGTCCATGGCGTTGCTGGGATCGCTCCACGGCGCAATGGCTGAGGCAGATCATCCGCAGGTCTGGATCGAACTCAACTGGCAATATGATCGGCTCAGCGGCATGGGCGATCCTTATCTGCCGCCATTCACCGACAAAATTCTGGCGGCTGGATTCAAATCGCCAGCCTTCGCGGAAAAGGCCATACCTTTTGCCTATGGCGGCGGCAGCAGCCTGTCGTTCCAGCCGGAAGGTTCGGATTGGATCTTTTCTGCGTCGGTGCGCTACGGACGCTCGCATGGACGCAAAGGTGTGCATGAGCAAACGCCCGGCGGGCCGCGTTATATCGAAATCATAACGCCGAGTGCCGTTCATACGGGGTATCTGACGCCTGTCCCCGTAAGATTCTCGGAAACGAAAGCCAGCAACGGCGAAACCCACGCCATTCTGGATTTCCAGGCCGGAAAGGAAGTTGGGCTGGGTATGTTTGGCCATGGTGGGGACTCTATATTCAATTTCGGATTGCGCTTTGCCCAATTCAATTCCAAGCGCAGCGCAGGCATCCATGCCGATCCGGATTTCTATTTTCCGTCGAAAATCCTGAAATATGACCAATTCCACCATACCTACACGGTAACATCCCACATCGATCGCAGCTTTCGCGGGCTCGGGCCAAGCATTTCCTGGAACGCATCGGCGCCTTTGGCCGGCGATCTGGACGCAGGCGAAATCGCTCTGGACTGGGGCATAAACGCGTCAGCACTGTTCGGAAGACAGAGAACGCGCGGCCACCATCAAACCACGGGCGTATATTACAAGACCAATATTCTGCAGAAATATCATTTGCACGCGCCCATTTCGCGTTCGGGCAATCCCGATCGCTCGCGCAATGTCGTGGTGCCTAATCTGGGCGGCTTTGCGGGGCTCTCGCTGCGCTATAGCAATGCGAAGATCAGTCTCGGCTATCGCGGCGATTTCTTCTTTGGCGCCGTCGATGGCGGCGTAGATGCGCGCAAATCCACCACGCTTGGCTTCAATGGCCCCTTCGCTAGCATCAGCGTGGGCGTTCCGTAATGGGCCATAGGGAGTCAAGTGCATATCCGCTGCTCGCGTCGCCGGTATCAGGCTTCCGTTCGTGGTCGGTCAGCGCCGCCACATGATGCGATCAGAGGAAGCCGGGAGCCAATCTAGGACGACGTGCTGATCCCATGAGGGACGGCACACCCCACACTGCGGCTTCACCGGCTTCGCGCTCCCGGCGACGGGAGTAGGGACGGGCAACAGACACCGCGTTGCCCGAATCCTTATGCGGTGACTTCCTCCTTGCCGAAGCGGAACTCGGTTCCGTTGATCCACATGCGGTGCAGAACGATCGCCAGCTTTCTGGCCAGGGCGATCTTGGCCCGGCGCATGCCACGGCGTTTGGCCACTGCCATCGCCCAGCGCTTCAGGCTGGAATAGCTCTTCACGCGGGTGAGCATGGATTGTGCTGCCTCGTAGAGTGCGGTTCGCACCATGGCATCTCCGGCTTTTGTGATGGAGCCGGTGACGTCGATCTCGCCG